>JBBDIO010000146.1:0-29813 GCA_040880365.1 Litorilinea sp. | reverse complement strand
CCATCCTGTGTCACCGCATCCTGCGCATCGCCTGTATCCGGCAACAAAGCAGCCCCGCTGTCGGGCACAATACTTTCTGTGGTGGTAATCCCGTCCGTGGTAACTGCGTCTGTTGCCGGTGTAACCGGAACAGGCTCGCCCGGCACACCCTGCGCGGCGGGCAGCCACGGCCCCACATCGGGCACATCGGCACAGCGTTCCACGTTCTGGCGGTTGGTATCCACCATCGCGGGCGCATTCCAGATGCCATGCACGACATCGCGCACACGCGCCGGGTCGCGAATCACCAGCACCGACGCGCCTGCCGAAGTTGTATGGTTGCTCAGCTCCTGCAATGTGATGCCCGTGGCCCGCACATTTCCAGGGTCCAGACCCACCCCAAATTGCGCCAACCGAATCATCTCCAGCAGC
This sequence comes from Litorilinea sp., assembly GCA_040880365.1. Taxonomy (GTDB): domain Bacteria; phylum Chloroflexota; class Anaerolineae; order Caldilineales; family Caldilineaceae; genus JBBDIO01. The sequence continues at coordinate 29,402 of JBBDIO010000146.1, read as the reverse complement.
GACAAATCGGTGGTAAAAGTCTGGCTAAACGCAGACCACAGCTCTGGGATGCGCACGATCAGGTTAGACGACAGAAACTGGTCGCGCATGGCCCACAGAAACTGCCGCTGCCGCTGCGAGCGTCCGATATCGCTTTCGCGCAGCCGCAGCCGCACAAACCAATAGGCGGCCTCGCCGTCCAGAAGGTTAGGCCCCGCCGGCAGCACAAAATAGTCCCACGCATTGGTCGTCAGATTGAAGATCGGCTCATAAAATGGGCAATCCAGATGCACGGTCACGCCGCCCACAGCATCGACCACACTCTGAAATCCTGTCATCTCGACGCGCACCCAATGTTCCGTGGCAATGCCCAGCGTATCGGAAAGCGCCTGCGATACGAGCGCCGGTCCGCCGCCCTCCACGCGCAAAACCCGATCCCCAATGTAATCGATCTGGTTGATTCGTCCTTGCCCATAGCCGGGGATATCGAGATACAAGTCACGGGGAATGCTCAACACGGCCGCCCGATTGCGGGCCTGGTCCAGCCCGATCACCATGATCGTATCCGTGCGCCAGTTATCGGCCCCCGTGCGCCGATCCGTGCCCAGCAGCAATATATTGGTAGTCTCCGTCCAATTAAAATCTGGCCCCGCAGAAGTGACAATCAGCGGCGGCACCGCGGTCCAGTCGCGGGCAGGTCTGCCCGCAGAATTGCCCAGATAGGCTCGAGGCCCCATCGGCGGGGCTGGGGCCGCGCCCGGCGTTTCCACAATTGCATAATCGCGGCTGGCGTCGGCGGCTTCTACGCCCACGAAAATTGAGGAGCTGCAACCACTGAACAGTGTCATTCCCAACACACCAACGACAAGTACAATAAGCCGTCGAAAGTTCAAATGAGTCCTCCGCATAAACTCTAACGCACACACTTCTCAATCCGCCAGTCGGGCTGGATTTCACTCCAGGGCGGGGAGTCAATCGACCCCCCGGCCGTGCCCGACTACCAGGTTGTATGCGCATCCTCACGCAATGCCACAATCTGCTTAAACAAATCGGCGCTGGCAGCATAGTGCCAATCCAGCCCCTCCCAATAATCATTCAGATTGCGCTGTCCCTGCTGTTCATAGCTCAACGCCTGAAACACCAACTCCAGTTTGTCCGCATCGTGAACCAGTGCGGCTTCTGGGGAGGCAGTGTCGCGATATTCGTCCCACAAAGCGAGTGCGGCCGGCGGCGATGCTTCTTGGGCGGTTTGTGTCCCATTATTAGCGACGGGAACAAAAATATTGCGCATCACCTGGGCTTCTGCGGCATGTTTCACCGGCTTGGTCAGCACTTCTGCCGCGCGCAATGGCAGGTCCGTTAGCACGCACTCGGCAAAATCGTGCAGCAACGCCAGGCGCGCGACTTTGCCCTCGTCCAAAGGCGATGCCAGGCCCGCGGCGGCGAAATCCTGATTCATTGCTTCCGCCAGGCACATGGCAATCAAGGCCGTGGCACAGGTGTGATCTGCCACCGATTCGGGCGTGCGAATGCCGGCCAACAGCCAGCCACTGCGCGGCACCCGCTTTAGCTCGTTGATCCGTTCCAAAATCTGGCGCGGGATCATTTCAACAGGTTCCAGAGCAACGCCAGGACCTGGTTTCCTATGCGAATTACCGAATATTCATCACCCGCGCCATAGGGCAACAAGAGCGTGCGGCTGATTTCTGTGCCCTGGGGATCCAGCGCGCCCACGCCATAAACCGCGACCGCGGTCTGCCCGCCATCACGGCCATAGACGCCATTGTCCGCGCCAATCGAGCCGAGCACCGCCACGCCAATCTGCGCATCCACGGCCTCGGCGGCACTTTGTGCCAGATCCAGCGCGGCCACGGCCAAATCCGCATCCTCAACGGCCTGAACTTTTTGCCACGCGGCCGCTAACGCAGCGGGCACATCCGCAGGCACGTCATCCTGCCAACTCTGGCGCACGCGTGTGCCACCCCCCACGTTTGCCAGACGCGCTGCCAGCGCACCGTGCGTATGGCGTTCGACCACCGCCACCGATGCCTTGCGTTTTGCCATCACGTCGGCGACCACTTCTTCAATCGATTGCCCCGGCACCACACTGTAAATGTGGTCGCCGATGCGCCGTCGAATTTCAGCCTCCAGCCCATCGAGCAGCGCGTCTGCCGCGTCGGCATCCTCACCGCGGGCGGTGATGCGGACATCGGCCTGTGCCGTATGTGCCGCCAGCCCTACGGTAGGATTATGGCCGTGCATCAGTTCGTCCAGGCGGTCATCAATCATGCTTTCGCCAATGCCGATGGTGCGCAGCACCCGCCGCTCAATCACGCCCACATTGCCCGTGCGCCCGCGCAGATAGGGCAACACCGTCTCAGTCATGAGATGCTTCATCTCACGCGGCACACCCGGCACTGCAATCACTGCGCTAAAATGACCGTCGATTTCCGATTCCACAATGAATCCGGGTGCTGTACCCACCGGATTCTCGATCACAATGGCATCCGCCGGAATCAATGCCTGTTGCAAATTGTTCTCGGTCATCTGTGCGCCCAACCGCTCGAAGCGGGCCTTCAGCGCCGCCAGTGCCGCGGGATGCATTGCCAGCTCGCGCCGGGTGGCCGCGGCAATCGCATGGCGTGTCACATCGTCTACAGTCGGCCCCAGGCCACCACTCACAATGATCACATTGCTGCGTGCCATTCCCTGTTCGATCACCTGGCTAATCCGTCCAAAGTTGTCGCCTACGGTGGTCTTGTAATATAAGTTGACACCAATTTCGCGCAATTGCTGGGCAATCCAGGCGGCATTGGTATCCACAATTTCCCCCAGCAAAATCTCGGTGCCGGTGGTAACAATCTCGGCCATCAATCCGCCGCTTGTGGAAACAGGCGGTTGTTCATTCGGCGCCGGCGCGCCGGACGCTACATCTGCAAAGGCATTATCGGCCATAGTTTTCCCTGAAATCTCAAATGCTGCATGGGGTCGGCGAGGACCCGAATCCAGCCGCTAAATCATCAACGCAATCTGCGCACGCAACGATTTGATACGATTTGCCAGTTCGGCCTGTTCGTTGTCGCGCATATCTGTTTCAAGCGCCTTGAGTGACTCTAAATACTCGCGCGACAACAAATCCCGATTCTCCTTCAAAAGCTGACGCACCGCGGCTTCGTCCGGTGCCGACAACAACTGATTCAACAGCCGCAGATTGTCGGGCAGATTCTCCTGCACAATCGCAACGGCCATTTCGTAGATTTGGCGCAGTCGGCGGGCTGCCGCAGTCGCCTTGTTTTGTTCTGCATGTTGAATATTGGCAGCCAGCATCGCCAGGAAGGTATCGTCAATGGCATCCGCATTTTCGGTCATCATTGCCTGGGGATCGCTGGACTGCAACACTTCTTGCAAGAACGCCTGGGCTTCCTCTCCCGCCGAAGCCTGTGATTGCTGCTGCCGCGCCACAATCTGCTCCTGAATGTCCATGATGAACTGGCGCAGTTCCGTCCGCCGCGTGCGCACTTCGTCATCGGGGGCGGCTTCTACGCGCTCGGCCAGCTTCACAAGCATCTCATAGTCAAAAAGGCCCGCCGCGGCCATGGCAATCGTACCCACAATTTGTTCGCCGTCTTCGCCCTGCCACGCCTCTTCCAGAATATCCAATACCTCGTCGCGCGGGGTCTGGGGCGTAATCTTCGCCAGCACCGCGCGCACCCGGTCCTGTTGCGCCTTTAGCGTCTTCCCGGCTTCCGTGGTCTCCAGCAGCCGTTCGCGCATCTGCATAATCGGCTGAATCTCGGCCTGCGAAGCCTGCCCGCGCGCCATGAGGATGATCTGGTCCAGCATGGTGAAGAAATCGCGGTCAATCAGGCCAATCGACCGCTGCACGGCAATGTCCATGGCCTTGGCATCGTTCACCAGCCCCATCAGGCTCTGCAAAAGCTGCGACTGATCGCGCTGGCGCTTCAACATTTCGGGCGTAACACCCTCGAAGCCCCACAGTTTTTCCACGAAGCGCTGCCAGTCCATAAACTGCTGGGGCTGCAACATATAGCCGCGCCGGGCCTCCGACGGCAGTTTCGCCATGAGCGCCTTGGAAAGCTCGCCGATGGCCCGCTGGCGTTCGCTGTCGTTCGCAGCACCTTCCATGGGCATATAGACGCCCAAAAACTGGTGTTCCGGGTCATGAATCATCAAAGGCGCACCCAGTGCACCGCCTGCGCCACAGCTTTGGCAAGAGGCCACATTGATCTGTCCGCTCAACAGCGGTTGTTTCAATTCGGGATTCATTCCCAAATCGATAATCGTAAAGACAGGCACGGTATAGGCATTTCCGCACGACGGACATTGAATCTGTGCGCCTCGCGGTGGAAACAGAAATTCAGAGCCGGGCTGACGCTGCGTCTGACCGGCCGGGGCCTGTGCGCCCGCCGGTTGGCCCGCCGCAGTTTGGCCCGGTGCCGGTTGTGCGCCCTCCACCGCCGCCACATCGGGCATGAGCGTATCTGCCAGGTCGGCCTGGGTCGGTGCATCCCCGCCACCTTCAACGCCCTTGCCGCCTTCTGCATCGGTGTCTTGTGCCGGTTCCGGGCGCTTGCGCGAAAAGCCCGAAGGCAATTCAATCTTTCCTTCATTTTTCGGATCCCGGTCCTGGCCTGGCAATATAATTCCACTCATGAAGATTCCCCCAAAACTCGATTTTAGTTGCATTGCGTTTCATTTCATTCTACCGCAAAGTCCAGTGCCACCAAATTGTTAGAGGATTCCATTGAACTGGCCTACAGATAATCCAGCCTACCCCTGCCCTATCGTCTTGGCGTGGCGTCTTGGCGTGGCGACTCGCCTGGCTGGCGACAGTCCCTACCAAAATTCCCTACCTGAACGCCCCCTACGACTTATTTCCGGTTCATTCTCAATTTCAATCGTGATATAATCACGGAAAAGCGTCTTATAGTTATGTTGACGAGAACATGCGTTCCGCGATACGCGGCCAACCACCTGTGCCGATCCAGTTTCGACCGTCATGTAAAGAATGCGCCTGAAACCACCTTACCAGAATCGACCAGGCAATCAGTTGTTCGGCCATGTGCCGGGGAGGTAGTTCAAGATGAGCGAACCAACGATTCGCACGTGCATCGACCGCACCGTGCCCGATGAATTCATGCTCGAAGCCATGCGGCGGGCCGTGGAAGAAAACCCGGCCAACGCGGCTTCGTTCCAGACGCGCGGCATGTTGCCGGGGGTCATGCCCGATATCCCCCGCGTATTTCTGGCCGCGCTCACCGGCAAACTCTGGCAACCTGGGCGCACCCTGCGCGTGCGTTTCCTCGATGGCGACCCCATTGTGCAGGAACGCATCCCCCCGTTTGCCCACGAGTGGTCGGAACACGCCAATATCAAATTTGAATTTACCGACGATCCCCAGGCCGAAATCCGCATTTCGTTTGCCCAGTCCGGCTCCTGGTCCTATTTGGGAACGGATGCCCTGGTCATCCCGGCCAGTCAACCCACCATGAACTATGGCTGGCTCACACGGGCGACACCCAACGATGAATATGCACGCGTGGTGATCCACGAATTCGGCCATGCCCTGGGCTGTATCCACGAACACCAGAATCCCGCGGCCGATATTCCCTGGAACAAGGAAGCTGTCTACACGCACTATCAAGGCCCACCCAACTATTGGACGCGGCAACAGGTAGATATCAATCTGTTCACCCGCTATGCCGCCGACATGTCCCAGTTTTCCGAGTTCGATCCCCACTCGATCATGCTCTATCCCATCCCCAACCAGTTCACCAACGGTGATTTTGAAGTAGGTTGGAATCATCAACTGTCGGAGACCGATAAACACTATGCGGAAATTGTCTATCCTCGCAGCGTGCGCAGCGACACCGAGCTTGAACTCGATGCGCCCGCGGCGGCCGGCGAAATTGGCGAGCATGGCGAAATCGACGTCTACACCTTCACCCTGTCGGAAAAGCAAGCCGTGCGTGTGGAGACCGAAGGCACCACCGACGTAGTTGTCGCGCTCTTCGGCCCCGATGACGCCACGCACTTTGTGGCCGAAGATGACGACAGCGGGCCGGAACTCAATGCCCGGATCATTGCCCGCCTGGGGCCGGGGCGCTACACCGTGCGTGTACGCCACTTTAGCAAGCTGCGCCAGGGCAATTACAAGATTGGCGTCTATGGCAACCCTGAACCCGGTTGAAGGGATGCTGCCCCAGCGTCCAGCACGATGCCTGCCCCAGCTCAGCCCGTTCTCCACGTATGTGTGGATCGGATACTGCTACCGCCCCTCCTGGATCCCGCGCAGAGGGACCCGGATGAAACCGGCGACAATAATGAAGCTGACAGCACCAATCGAGGTGTAGATGCCCCGGACCACGACGTTAGCGAAGAAGCCGCCGCGCGGCGCGCCCTGCGTCTGGCCGCCGACCGTCGCAAGATCTGGCCCGGAGAATGGCGCGTGCTCGCCGTGCGTTTTCTCGACGGAAATCCCGCAATCCAGGCCCGTGTTGCAGCAGTCGCCCAGGAATGGACGCGCTTTGCCAACATTCGCTTCGAATTCAACAACGCGCCTGGCGCACCGATCCGCATCAGCTTTACACCCGGCGCATCGTGGTCGCTAATCGGTACCGACGCGCTGGATTCCCGCATCGAACCCGACGCGCCGACCATGAATTTTGGCTGGCTCACCCCAGCCACACCCCAGGACGAATTGCAGCGCGTGGTGCTGCACGAATTCGGCCATGCGCTGGGCCTGATTCACGAACACCAAAATCCCGACGCGGCCATCCCGTGGGATAAAGACGTGGTCTACCAATATTATGCCGGGCCGCCCAACCACTGGTCCCGCACCCAGGTAGATGTCAATATTTTCGAGCGCTACGCCGCGGAAGTCGTCAACGCGTCGGAATTTGATCCCCAGTCCATCATGCTCTATCCCATTCCCCAGGAATTCACACGCGGAGCCTACAGCGTCGGCTGGAATCGCACCCTGTCCACCACCGATCAGGAGCACATCGCCCGCGTCTACCCGCCTTCACCCTGAGCACCTGGCAGTTGGTTGCATGTCCTCATCACACACACAATCAACATTGATCAATATTTATCAGACGTGGCCATATATCAATTGCACAACAATCGATATATGGCCACGCAGTCACCCTCCCTACCACAGCACCCAGTGTCAGTTCGAGGTGATAAATCGCCTATCTCGCGCCAGGTAGTGTAAAATATACTTCATTCACTACATTTCTACGCCCACCCCAGCGTTATCCACAGAAAGCCAACAAGGAAAGAGGAATCGTTTTATGAGTAAATATCGTACAGCTATCATCGCGTGCGGGATCATCGCACGCGTGCACGCGCGGGGCTGGCTCGGTGTGCCGGGTCAACCCACCACCATAAGCGCATTGGCCGATACCAACCCCGATGCTCGCCGCGAGTATGGCGACTTTTTCAAAGTTGGCGAAGACCATCGCTATGCCGACTATCGCGAAATGCTGGACAAGGAGCGCCCCGATTTTGTGGACATCTGCTCCTGGCACCAGCAACACGCCGAAATGGTCATCGCGGCGGCGGCCCGCCGTCCCAAGGCCATCATCTGTCAGAAGCCTATGGCTGTCGATCTGGGCGAAGCCGATGACATGCTGACCGCGTGCGAACGCAACGGGGTCAAGCTCATCATCGCCTATCAGCGCCCCCACCACGCCACCTGGTTGCAAGCGCGGGAACTCATCCGCCAGGGCGCGATTGGCAAGGTCACCCAGGTCCAGCTGGACGATGGTGGCAATATTCTGAACACCAATTCCCACAACATCCGCCTGGCGCTTTTTCTCATGGATGAGCCAACTGTCGAGTGGGTAATGGGCGCGGTGGAACGGACTACCGACCAGGTAGAGCGCGGCTTGCCCGCCGAGGATGCCTGCATGGGTATTGCCGGCTGTGACAACGGCGCATCCATCCTCATCCAGGGCAACCTGGTGCGCGGGCTGGGCCAGGGCTGCCGGGTCATCGGCACTGATGGCATCATGGAGTTGGATACCACCTACCATCCCGACGAACAGATCCCTACCGATGCGCCCATGTATTCGCCCGAAGGACCTTCGGCGCGCTACAACTATGAAATCGGCACCGTGCGCTACATCAACTCCTCCTCCGAGGGCTGGCAGCAAGTCGAAGCGCCGTGGCACGATTGCTGGGCACATCAGGCCCAGGAAGCCGTCGATTGGGTCGAGGGCAAGGTCGAAGCGCCCATCAGCCGCGCCGAACGCGCCCGCGCCGTCCAGGAAGTTATGATGGCGCTGTTTGAATCGGCACGCAAACGCCAGCGCATTTATTTGCCGCTGAAGACACGCGTCAACCCGCTGAAGCTCATGGTCGAAAGTGGCGATCTGCCCATAGAATGGCCGGGTCGCTACGAACGCCGCGCCCGGCTTGTCCGCGGCGAAGGCATGTCCTGGCATGAGGCGAACAAATAAGCTCAGCCGCCCAGGCTGTACCGGCAGCAGTGCCGGAGTAAACAAAAGGGGGGACTCGCTTCTGGTGGGCGAGTCCCCCCTTTTGTTTACTTCATGGTTTTACGCCGCTAGCGCATCAGATTGGACAGATAGAGGCTGGGCGCGCCCGCCGCGGGAAGCAGATTCGTGCAGGGCGTGGCCGTGCTGCCCAGAACCGCATTGTTACCGCCAATCAGCGTAGACGTGTTCGCCTCACAGTCGAGATTGCCTTCCACCTGGTTATTGCGAATCGCAACCTCGTTTGTGTTTTGCAGCGCCTGAATATTGCCGCCCACGCGATTGTCCTGGGCCGTCACCAAGCCGGTATTGGCCGAAAGCTGGAGATCACCGTTAATGGCCGCGCCTTCGATGCGGGTCTGACCACTCTGCACGATTTGAACATTGCCGCCCACACGCGACTGGCTAACCACATCGACCTGGGCCGCATTGGTGGCCTGGATATTGCCCACCACCTCCACACTGACGGCCCGCAATCGGGCATTTTCGTGCACATAGACCGTGCCTTCCACATGGGTGCCGGACATCGTGCACTCGGTATTGGCAGCCACCCGCACATTGTCAAGCTGGACCGCACCCACCGCGCCCGTGCACGCAAATTCGGCAGAGCTGCCGCCATTCGCTGCTTCAGCCAGATTGGCGCACTGGTCTTCTTTGTCCCCGCCCACAGTATTACTGCCGCCGGTCGGTGCAGGCACATTCGACTGGCATTGAAGATTGCCGTCGATCGCGTTGCCCCGAATCAACAGACCACCCTGATTCTGGAACGCCTGCACATTACCGCCAACCACATTGCCCACTGCGGTCAGGGCCTGGCCGTTGTCTTCATATTGCAGGTCGCCGTTGATGCGCGCCGTCTCGACCCGCGCCCCGCCACTCTGCTTGATCTGGACATTGCCCCCGATGCGTGACGTTGCCAGCACGTCCACCTGCACAGCATTTTGGGCCTGGATATTTCCAATCACCCGCACATTCTCGGCGCGCAGTGTGCCATTGCTTTCGATGAAGATGTTGCCATCCACACGCGTGCCGGTCAGGGAACATGTCGCGTCGTTGCGTACGCGCACATTGTCCAGAGTCAGCGCGCCGACTGCGCCGGTGCAGATGAAGTCATCGCCTTCAAAAGTGCCCCCGTTGCCGTTGTCACCGCCGCCATCGTTGTCACCGCCGCCATCGTTGTCACCGCTGTTGTCACCACCGTCATCGTTCCCGGCTTCGGTGAGGTTGGCACACTGATCCTCGGCGTCGCCGCTCACCGTATTGTTGCTGCCTGTGGGCGCGGGTACATTCGACTTGCATTGCAAGTTGCCGTCGATCACATTGCCCCGCACGACCAGTCCACCCTGGTTCTGAAACGCTTGCAGATTGCCGCCAATCGTGTTGTCAATCGCGGCCAACGCCAGCAGGTTGTCTTCATATTGCAAATCCCCGTCGATGACCGTCGCTTCCACGCGCGCCCCGCCGCCCTGTTTGACCTGAACATTGCCCTTCACGGTGGAGTCGCCCAGCACATTCACCTGGGCCGCATTCTCGGCCTGCACACTGCCATCTACGAATACACCGCTGGCGTTCAGCGTGCCACTGCCTTCCACCAGCACATTGCCGTTGACGCGCGTGCCATTCAGTGTACAACTCGCACCGCTGGGCACGCGCAGGTTGTCGTCGATGGTCACTGCACCCAGGCTGGCACTGCAACTATAGTCGTCTGCCCGCGCGGTGTCGGTTGTGAAAAGCCACGCCCCGGCGACGAACGCAAACACCAAGATCAAGCGAAGCCACTGTTTATGCTGCATAAAAATACCTCTCGTCTCAAAGTAGACATAGTGAATCTGTCGGGGCAAAGTCTGTCCGCCAGAAAAACAAGTTTTATATCGTTCTACTAGATATATACGAGGAAACTGCGAAAAAATACACGCGTCACAATAACGCGTTGTCGTTCCTCTCTACGGGGGCGGCAACGACGGCGACAGACACAGCGCGGTGTGGGGTCACCAAAGCACAGCGTTGGATTCTAATGTGATTCTGGGAAGGTGGACGACAGTGGGGGAGTGGGCACCTGTGGTCACAACGCCCGGCTGGGGCATGGACAGCTTCAGGGCTGGCGCGCTACGCAACAAACCATCCGCTGCATCATGCGCGCCGCGTCGGCATCGTCCAGACCTTGCTCGCGCACCAACGAAAACCAGGTCTGGAACGCACAGGCATGTCCAATGGCTGCCGTAATTTGCCGCGCCGAGGATTCTTCTGTCGACCAACCGCACGCCAGAACCGCGCGCACCTGCTCCCAATAGGCAAACATGGGCGCCAATACCTCACGCAGTGTGGGAATCTGGGGCACATCTATCGCGGCGCGAGCCGACATGGCCTCGGTCTGGCGATGGTAGGTATAAATCGCGTGGAGCGCCACATCCAGACGGCGCGCCGGCTCTGCGATCTCGGCCCAGGTCTGCGGATTCGGCGGCGGATTCTGCGCAATATAGTGGCCCGTACAGGCCTCTAGCAAAGTTCGCTCATCGGGAAAATGGCGGTAGACCGTGGCCCGTTCCACCCCGGCGCGTTCGGCAATCGCGCGAATCGACGTTTTGACACCGCCAATCGCCTGGTGCAATGCCACCGTCGCTTCTACGATGCGCACCCGCGTTTCTTCTTCTTGTTCCGCCCGAACTCGTTTTTTATATTGGCGCGCCATAAAATCTTTCGTTGCACATCACTGTATTCCAAAATTGACAATCCATGACATCCTGCGTATGCTCTACCACAATTCATTATACATTTGTGTGTGCGAAATTGCAATTTGCGGGAGATAGCAGCATGGCAACGCCCCAGACGCGAACCCAATCTTTCACCGATCAGCTCAAACTCGTGTTGGAATCGAGCCAGGATCCCGCGGCCATCGGGCACACGTCGCCCCTGGCCGCGCCCTATTTTCTGGGCAATGCGCTCCACGGCATTGAACCAACGCCCCGAAGCCGCGGCCAGGCGCTGTGCGACGAAATCACGCGCGCCGTGGAAAGCCTGTGGGGCGGGCCACTGTCGCCAACCGGCGCGGATATGCTCGACGCCGCCCAGAGCGAAAACGACGCCACCGGCGCACGCTATGCCTGTCTCATCCTGGAACTCAACTACTTCAAAACACGGTTTCGCCCTGCGCCCCGCACCCAGGCCGAAATCTATCACGATATTCTGCACGTATCCCGCCCCACGCACGACCGCCATCTGCGGGCCGCGGTCGAGCGCCTTGCCGCCCAACTCCTGCAAAGGCTGCGTCCGGCGGTGCGTGCCGAACAACCCATCGCACCCCCCACGCTGGTCGGACGCGATTCGCTCCTGGCCGAAATCGCCGCACAACTGCGCCAGGGGCGGAGCGTCAGCCTGACCGGGCCGGGCGGCGTCGGCAAAACGTCGCTGGGCGCGGCCGTGGTCGATGGCTGGGATTCGCCTGCCGTGTTCTGGTATACCCTCCGACCTACCCTCAACGACCAGGCCGAAAGCCTCATATTTGCGCTGGGCCATTTTCTCCACACCCAGGGCGCGTCGACCCTGTGGCGGCAGCTCATCGCCGATGGCGGGCACATCAAAGACGCCGGCCTGGCGCTGGGACTTGCCATCAGCGATTTGGAAAGCCTGCCCTGCGCGCCCCTGCTCTGTTTTGATGAGATGGACTTCCTGCGCCCACTGACGCTCGACCAGCCGAATCTACAACACACGCAGATTCTGGAATTTCTGGAGAGTCTGCACAGTCATACCGCCCTTCTCTATATGGGACAACGCGCATTTTGGCCCAGCGACGATCACCATCACCTGGAAGGCTGGGCACTAGCGCAACTGGCAGAGTGGCTGACCACACAGGGTATCGACTACACACCTGCCGACCTGGAGGGCCTCTATGACTATACCGGCGGCAATCCGCGCCTGGCAGAGTTGTGCATTGCCTACTTCCAAACCGGGGTAGACACATCCATCGCCGCCGTGCTGGAGCACCTGCCCCGCTTCCAGGCTCTGCTCCCGTTGTGGCTGCGGCTAGAGCGGCGTCTACCCGCGGCCGAACGGCGCATTCTGGAATTGCTCTCGGTCTTTCGTTCCGCGGCGCCCGCCGATGTCTGGCTGGCCCCGGACATGCCCGCACGCATGAACGGCGGCGAACCCGACACAGAAACCCAGACAGCTATCCAGACAGTTCACGATGCCTTTCAGCAATTACTGGCGCGTCGCCTGGTCCGGTTGGATGGGCTTGGCGGGGTGACGCTCTTGCCCGCGCTGCGCGAAGTAGTCTATGGCGAATTACCCGTGGAACGCCAGGAAGCCCTGCACAGTGCCGCCGCAGAAATCCGCGCCGTGCGCGGCGAATACACGGCCGCGGCCTATCACCTGGTGCGCGCCGGACAGCCCGAAGCCGCGGTGCAACTCTGGTATCCCCACCGCGCAGACGAAATCGTGCGCGGCGAAGCCGGTTCCGCCACCGCCATATTTTCCCAGATATCCCAACGCCGGCTATCCACACGCCGCGCCAAAGAACTGGCGTTGCTGCGCAGCGAACTCTATACGCTGCTAGGAGAATCGGCCCGCGTGGTCGATGAGTTGAGCGACATAGACTGGCCTGCCGACGACATTGCCACGCCGCAGGCCAAACTGCGCCTGGGACAAGCTCAGGAAAGCCAGGGGCAAGCCGACCGCGCGCTGGAGCTGTATGGCGCGGGGTTGGATGCGGTCAACAATCTGCTGGGGCAGAGTGCCCAGCTACACGTCCAGCGCAGCTACACCTACCTGCGCCGCCGCGAAATGGACACAGCCTGGCGCGAGGCCAATTTGGCGCGCTTCCATGCCGAAACCATGCTGGGCGTGGTGCAGGACCAGCGCGGCGACTATGCCACTGCACGCGCCCACTATCTCTGCGCACTAGATTTGGCGCAAAGCATGAACTACGCGCCGGGCATTGCCCAAACCTATCACTATCTGGCAATGCTGCATGGACGCCGCCTGGAAATGGCAGACGCCCTGCCCTATTTTGAACAATCCATGCAGTTCTATGGGCAAATTGGCGACCGGGTGCAGACCGAATATGTGCGCGGCAATCTTGCCAGCGCCTATATCCAGGCGCGCCAGTTCGATCTGGCCGTTGAACCTGCCCAGCGCGCGCTGCGCTTCTTCCAGGCTATGGGCAACCCTTTCCGCTTCGCCCAGAACGCATCAAATCTCGCCGAAGCGCACGCCGAGTTGGGCAATCTCGCCGAAGCCGAACATTTCGCAGAACTCGTGCTGAACCAGGAAGAACCCCAGAGTCATCCCTACGCACTCTATACCCTGGGCACCGTCTATAAACAACGGCGCGAATGGACGCGCGCCCTAGCCCACTACGATCAATCCCGGCAGATGGCGGAAGCCAACGACGATACCTACCTGCTGGCATTTGCGTGGCGCGCGCTGGGCGAAGTGCACGCGGCAGCCGCTGCACCAGATCAGGCCCGCCCGCCGCTGGATTTGGCCCTGGAGCTATTTCAGCGCCTCAACATCGATGAAGAAGTACGCGCCACGCGCGCCATTCTGGCAGAGGTCTCCGACTCTCGCCCAGAATCGACCACCCAAGGCGTGCCGTAGTCGGGCAGATACCCTGCAATGCACAGGTCTGATGCACGGGCTGCGATTTGTGATGCACCAATCACCCGCCACCCCGGCTACTCTATACACATGTACACATTACACTCAAATGTCGAAAGTCACAGGCAGTTTACACAAGGAGAGACCAGAAATGCACGGCACGACCTATCGCACAACCCACAAATCCATTGCTTCCCGATGGTTATTGACACTGGCGCTCGTGGTCGCCTTCCTGCTGCCAATGGGCCAGGCGACACCAGTCCAGGCGCAAGAAGTAGAGCGCGGCTATTTGTGGTCGATCTATTGGGACTTTGAACACAACTTCCACGGCCTGCTCGCCATCGAAGTGGGGCCGTGGGAAGACGGCGAACTGACCGAAGTTGAGGAAACATCTACCACGCGCGTCATCTGCTATCCCGTGGGCAATGTGCTGCTCAATGCCGGCGATGCCGTGTTTGACGGGGCCAGCTATCTGGAATGCGATCTGGATCTGGCACAAACGGTGCTGGATAATCACGGCTTGACCATTGAAGATGTGGATTCCTATGGCAGTATCCTGCTGCGCGCCGATGCGAATGTCGAAGCCATCGGCCCTGCACCGATCTTCACCCATGCCGACGCCCAGTATGGCCTGGATTTCACACAGACTCAGTCCGTCACCATGCAACAATCGCTCTGGAACAACGCCGGCCCGCAACAGGCAGCGTTCCCCGGTGTCACCCTCAACACCTGGCAGACCTACACGTTCACCTATAGCTGCATCGCGCTGGGTGGACCGTGCGACGCCACGCACGAGGTCAGTGGGCAATCGCAGACCGACGTCACGGCAGGCAGCCGCACCCGCTTCTCAACCGGCCCGGCTACGTTCGCCATCGGTCACAATAGCGGAGACTTTCTCACCGGACGCCTCGGTTCGTTGTTCATTGACCCGGGCAATTCGGTCCACTAAGTTGCCATAGCGCCAGAGGAGAACACCGACATGAACACGCAACAAATCGATCTGGTCCAACGCACCTTTGCCCTGGCCGCACCCATGGCAGACGAGATCGCCGACCGTTTTTACACGCGGCTCTTTGAACTGGACCCTGCCCTGCGCCCGCTGTTCAAGGGCGATATCAAACAACAGGGCGACAAGCTCATGACCGTGCTCGCCTTTGTGATCAGCGGCCTGAATCGCCCCGAAACGATTCTGGGGCCTGTGCAGCGGCTGGGCCAGCGCCATATGGAGTATGGCGTAGAGTCGCACCACTACGCCACCGTCGGTGAGGCCCTGCTCTGGACGCTGGGTGAGATTTTTGGCCCGGCCTTCACCCCCGATGTCGAAGATGCTTGGGCCGCGGCCTATGGCTTGCTCGCCGGTGTCATGCAAAATC
Organism: Litorilinea sp.; assembly: GCA_040880365.1. Lineage (GTDB taxonomy): Bacteria > Chloroflexota > Anaerolineae > Caldilineales > Caldilineaceae > JBBDIO01. The sequence continues at coordinate 13,933 of JBBDIO010000146.1, read as the reverse complement.
CTGTTCCGGCGGCTACTCAAGCCTGACAACCTTCCCCCCAATCTAAATTGCAACACTGCCCCACCTGGAATCGATTCCGGGTGGGGCAGTGTTTTTTCTATTCTGCCCAATTATTTCCAGTCGAACACCGACCAGCAGATGTCGTTGCGCAGCCGCTGATCATCCAGCACGAGGTCGCGGATTGCATGGGGCAGCTGGGCGCGCTGCCACTCGCATTCTACGCGACCCGCAGACTCACTCTCGCCAGTGGGTGCGGCGGCCCGCACCGCCCGGATTGCATAGGCCGCCGCGCCGAGCTGGTGGGCGGCCACATGTGCCACCGCCGCCGCCTGACCTGTTGCATACGCCGCGTAGCGTGCCGCGAATGCCAAATCGCGGGCCGCCGCGTTGGCATGGCCCGCAGCCGCACGCGCTTCAGTCATTGTAATCTCGCCCTGTGTCCAGGCACGCGCCAACTCGATGGCGCGCCGCGGCCTGGCGTCGTTGGGTTGGATCTCCTCGAACAAGTGCAACACATGCTCTGCGCAATCGGCCGCCCATAGCGCAAGCAAGTGATGATCCGAATCCTGCAAGGTGCCGCCACGCCGCACCGTGATAAATCGGGGGTCACGCTTCTTGGGCAATATCATTCGTTCGTCCCTGTCCTTCCTTCTGCGCAATAGATTTCAGGTTGCCACCGAGTGCACTTGCCACCGAGTGCACTTGCCACCTACTGGTATGGATATTTGACGCAGGCCCAGGCACAGGCTTGAGTATTCAATATCGTTGGGCAACAACGTCCCACGGTTATAAACACCGACAACGCCCGCAAAATCCTATCACAACTGCTGCGCCTGTGTATAAACAAAAAAGCCCTGCCCGTGAATTCCCGGCAGGGCTTTTTTAGAATGCGTGCAACATAGACTAGCGAAGCATCACAGGCAGATAGACGCTATTGGCTTGACCGTCATCCGGGTCATCAGCCGGGTCATCATCCGGGTTACCGCCAGGATCATCGGTGCCCTCTGACGTAACAATGACAAGCTGGCTGCTGGCCTGGGCATCCATACCCGGTCGCCCCACATAGATGGTATGCTCACCGTCTTCAATCTCCGAAGGCGGTGCAAAACAGAATACCGTTCCTTCAGCATTTGCCGTCCCGCGTACCGGAACATCGTCTTTCTGGCTATCGCCCACCCCCGCCGTCGTGCCGGGCAGCAGATGCCGCCCCATCAGACAAATCTCCTGCGTACCGTCGTTGTCGAGCGGTGCGCCCGTGTTCACATCCGGTGTGCAGCTCAATTGACCCTGCACATCCTGCACGGCGACCGCAAAGTCCAGTTCTGCATCCGTAAAGTCCATCACGACACCGTCGGTTGCCTCGGCGAGTTCCCCCGCCAACTGCATGTTCGCCGCGAAATTCATGCTATCCGCGGCAGGCATCAACAGCGGCGAAACCGCGACACTCGCGAAGTTGGCCGCAGCGATGGCCTGCGCAACGGCATCGCGATCGGCACCCGGGTCCTGGACAGGATTGCCATCCGCCGGGCCTTGGTTGATGACGGGCACAATCACACGGCTATAGCCATCCAGCCAGCCATAGCGGCTCGCCACATTGCTCACCGCCGCACCCCAGTCGCCGGGATGGTCGATCCCACCCGCCCACTGGCTTTGCACCGTTGTCGGCGCACACGAAAGGGGCAGGCCACCACTCGCGCCATCCGCCACGCCAAAGACCTCGTAGCGCACATTCAGCCCCATGTCAGTCAGACCGTCCACCAGATCCGGCAATGCCTGACAGAAGGTCTCGAGATATGGCTTCATGGCATTGGAATTGTCTACCACAAAGACCAGATCGAGATTGGCATGGCTGTCTTCACAATACTGTTTCTGCACATAGAAGGTGCGCATATCACGGCCAAACATCTTGCCGCTATCCACCACGCTCAATTCCACCGTATGCTTGCCTACGGCCAGCCCATCCACGTCCAGCTCGCGCCCGCTGCCCAGCAGCACGCCGTCCATTGTCCAGCCAAACCCGCTGGCAGCGACTTGCCCATCCTCCACATCAAACGCCGTGCCGACCAGTTGCAGCGTATCTCCCCACGCCACCACCTCGCCCTCCGAGGGGTTCTGAATGTGCACATGGGGCGGTTGCATCCGCAGCGAAAACGTTGCATCCGATTCATCGCTATCCGTGTGCAAGCCATCGTTGGCAACCACACGCACCAGCGCACTATTGCCTTTAGTGCCCGGCAAATGGCTCACATCAGTGATATCCAGCGTCAGCGAATACGCATCGGACTCCACCACGCGCCAGGTCTTGCCGTTGTCGGGGCTATACTGGACCATAAAACTCAGCGCATCGCCATCCGGGTCTTCGGCGGCCCAGCGAATCGTCATGGAGCCAGCATAAGACTCCCCGCCATTCGGCTCCAGCACTTGCACTTTGGGGGGTGTCGCACTGGCTTCGCGAATCGCGACGTCCATTGCATCCTGCACCAGCACGACCCGCTCCGTGCCCGCCACAAACGGCATGGCAATCACAAACGATTTCTGATCCGTCTCCATACCGGCGGGCGCATCGGAATCCGGCAGGTCAAAGCGCAATTCTGCCAGCAGCGCGCCCCCCGCATCCCGCAGTTGCAAGGCATACTCTCCCGCCGGGTTGACCGGTGTCGCCAGCGCCGCATCAATCAGCGTGGATTCGTGAATCGTCCCCGCCGGCACCACATAGAGCTGGTCATATTCCGCCGTCGCCGTGGTGGGCGTCACCAGCGCCGAGACCAGCATGACCATATCCGCCGCCAGCAAATCTTCCACCAATGTCATGCTCGCCGCCGGACTCACATCCAGCCCCGGTCCCGGGCCTGCCATTGCGCCCGCCGCCGCCGCATCAGCCGGTATCTGATTGTAAATCGCCTCGTAGGTATAATCCGATACCCAGCGCGGCAGATCGACAGACATGCCATAGCTCATCAGATCGCCGGTTGTCCCCGGCGCAATGATGGTTTCTTTGAAGTAGTGATATCCCACATGCGAACCCGGCACACCGCTACCCATCCAGCAGGGGTTGTGGGGATAGTCGTCGTCGGTGTCGTCGGGTCCACCGCAATCCACATGCTTGCGCCCCTTGTTGTGACCGATCTCATGCGCCAGGGTGCTTCCCCCATGCGGAGCATACCACGGCGCGTTCTGCGCAATTGTATCGCTCCCGGAATGGACCGCCATCACACCCCACGCCGCCCAACCCGGACGATAGCCAATGCCGCCGGCAGATTGCGCATTGGGGTGCACCATGCCATAGAAATGCGCCGCGCCACACGTTTGCCACTGGTTGTGGTTGTGCCACAGCCGATACCAGCCCACCCGACTCAAGGCCAGGTTCGTGTGTTCGGGGAATTCATAGGCCTGGCCAAAGGACCGCTTGATCATGCCGCCCGGATCAATCAACACGGTCGGCACCGGATACGATGCCTGCAACGTGTCCACGATATCGTGGAAGCCCGGGTCGTTCACCGAAGCCGTATGGCCTGCCGTGAAGACACGCACCATCTCCACACACAGCGGTTTCTTGAATGTGAAGTTGGCCACCACACTGTAGATATTGTTTCCTGTTTCCAGTTCGTTGATACCCAGATCATGATTGATCTCGGCATCGAGCGTCACCACACCTGCCCGCCAGTGTTCGGGCAACTTGAAGTTGAATGTGCGTCCCAGACTGAACCGATCTGCACCATGTTCGAAGACCATTACATTGGGGTTCATCGGGCGCAGGGGCGAATCGGCCAGCTCCACACCATCGCGATAGCCCCGCAATTGAACCTGGGGAATTTGCCCGGTGTAAATATCCACCCGCGGATAGACACGCACCAAAGCATGTTTTTCTGCCACCAGCGGCACATTGTTATTCATATCCTGCACGGCCTGCGTCACTTCGACCGCATCAATACTGAAATCCACCGCGACACCGCCACTGCCCAGCGGCAGCCGATACACGCCACCGTGCTGCCGCCAATAGACGTGGGTATCGGTCAACAGCGGACGCCCTGCGCCCAGGATGGCAATCGCGATATCCGCAATGTCGCCGCCGCCTTTGGCCGAACGTCGCAATCGCCCGGCATAGGCAACATCCGAATCCACCCAATAGACATCGCTGGCATTGACGGCCACAAAGTGCCCCAGCAAATCAGTAGGTGTATCGGGATAGCTATCAACCGCACCGCCACCTTTGGCAACCCGGCGGGCGCGCCCCGTATCCCACTCGCTCCAATAGACATGTGTTTCATCCACATCAATACTGGTCGGGTGTTCAATCCCGTCGGCGGCATCAGCCAGCATTTGCGGCGCGCCGCCCGCTTTGGGCGCCTTTTGTACCGCGCCGATTCCCGGCTGATCAATCGTGCTGACGCCGGTCTTGCCTTCCACCCAATAGACGTGCGTGTGATCTACAGTGAGGGCACGAATAAAGTAAGTGTTCTGTCCATTGGGTACTAGCACCACTAGCTCGACTGCGCCGCCGCCTTTCGCCATACGATAGATAGCGTTGTTGTTGCTGCCGCTTTCGCGCTGTGCCCAATAGAGATGCGTATCGTCCATCACTAATCCACAACAGTTATTAACGTCATTCGCCATCACCTCCAGCGCGCCACCCGCCACCGGCATCCGCTTGATGGTGTTGTCCCCGTCGCGAAAATAGAGATACGACGCGTCTGCAACCAGGGCGGAAATCGACGAGTGACAGCGCGACAACAACGGGGTTGCATTGCTGCCGTCGAAATTCATCCGATGCAACACCGCTTTGCTCTGGCTGGGATCGAATCCACACGTTTCCAGACCAAATCCGCTGCTGGCAACGTAGAGATGCGTTTCGTTGGCGGCAATGGTGGTTGGCGAAAGCCCCTCGATTAGCGCCTCTGGCACAGCGTCGGTCGCGGCATACACCGCAACGCCACCCCAGCCGGTCACCAGTGCCCACCAAATCAAACTCAATGCAATTATCGAGACAATCCTTCGGGCTACGCGTCGTATGCGTTCCCCAGGCCAAAAAATCTTACAAGACATTCCGTACATTCTGTTCTCCCCTTTTGAATCTATTGAATCTGTGTGCTGCAAGAAACGACCTTTACCAGCAACATAGTGCCTCGATTCGCGGCGTCGGGATGTCTCAAAGATTGACGTCCATGCATCAACCAAAACAGGTGGCGGGACATATCAGTTCAGAAAACCTATGTATCAAGTGTACAGGCTTGATGCATACGTTAAACAAGCACATCGCTTCGTTAACGAGTTGTTAACGATAGGTTATATTCACCGATCATATCCGGCGCTACCGGCGCGTAGCACACACGCCGCGATTGCACATTGGCAAGGAAAACACGATGAGATCACTATCGCAGAGACAAGCACGCACCACGTTTTACACGCGTATCTCCGAGTCGCAAAAACCTGCAACACGCATTGCGCTATACTCTCACGATACCCAGGGATTGGGGCATATTCGGCGCAATCTTGCCATCGCCCAGGCCCTGCACACCAGCAAACTCAGCCTCTCGATCCTGCTGATTTCCGGCACGCAACTCGGCGCAGCTTTTGATATGCCCAACGGTATCGACATCATTTCGCTGCCCGCAGTCGAGAAGGCTGCCAACGGACACTATCGCGCCAAATCGCTGCCCATGAGCCTCGCCAACCTGATCAAATTGCGCGGTGATACCATCCGCGCCGCGCTAGCCGCGTTCGCGCCCCATCTCTTGATCGTAGATAAAGTGCCTGCGGGCTTTCAGAATGAACTGCTACCGGCATTGAAACTGCTCAAGACGCGGGGCGGCACAAAGTTTGTGCTGGGCTGGCGCGATATCCTGGACGACCCTGCAACCCAGCGTCGCGAATGGGCCAGGCGCAACGAACTGCCGATTGTTCGCAGCTACTACGACGCCATTTGGGTCTATGGCGATCCGACCGTCTACAACCTGGTCGATGCCTATGCGCTAGAGCCTGCGATTGCGGAGAAAGTCAGGTTCACCGGCTATCTGGACCGCAGCCAGAACCAGCCCGCGCCGCAACCAACAGCCACCGTTTCACCCGCGCCTACTCCCGACAATGGCATTGCGCCGCCCCGCAAAATCCTGTGTATGCTGGGTGGTGGGCAAGATGGTGTGGCCCTGGCCGAAGCCTTTGTACAGGCCCAGATGCCCAGCGGCGCACAGGCCACGCTCCTGACCGGCCCCTATTTGCCCACCGCGACGTTCGACCGCCTGCGCGCCGCGGCGGCAGAGGCCAATGTCGAACTCATTCGCTTCACGCCTACGCCCCAGGACCTGCTCTGCCAGGCGGATCGCATCATCGCCATGGGCGGCTACAATGCCGTGTGCGAAATCCTGGCATTGGGCAAACCCGCGCTGATTGTGCCGCGCGTCCAGCCCCGTCGAGAACAGTGGATACGCGCCGCGCGGCTCCAGGAAATGGGCTGGATCGATTGTCTGCATCCCCAGGACCTGACACCTGCGGCCCTTGCCGCATGGCTGCGCCGCGCCGACCCCATCTCGGCGCACCCGCGACCCGAGATTGACCTCGATGGCTTGCGTCGTCTTCCCAAACTGGCCGAAGCCCTGTTGCGGCGCCCGGCAGATAAGCCGGCAGCCAGTCCAGAGGCCGGTCCAGTGACAACACCCGGCATGTCGCGTGCCCGCGCCTACGTCGTTGCCGTCCAGACAGACCTTGCCGCCCCGATGCGATGACAAATCCGTTCCGTCCCACGTCAATATTCCAAGATTTCAGGAGCAACTCATGACTACCACGAAAGCACACATCCCAGCCCGCGACGCCGACACAATGCCACGCCGCGAAACCGCAGGGCTGCGGATCGCCTATATCCTAAAGATGTACCCCCGCTTCTCAGAGACGTTCATTGTCAACGAGATTCTGGCCCACGAAGCCGCCGGCACAAGTGTCGAAATATTCAGCCTGCGCCCGCCCACAGACGGTCGCTTTCACGAGAATTACGCCCAGGTCCAGGCCAACGTCACCTACGTTCCCCAGCCCAGCTCGCGCGTTTCCACATTCTGGCCGTTCCTGCGCGCCGCGCTGGCAGAATTTCCCACACTCGCCACGCTTATCCAAACGCCCGCCCTGGAATCGGGCGACCTGGTCCAGGCCATTCACATCGCGCGCGCGGTGCGCACCCAGAATATAGGCGTGCTGCACGCCCATTTTGGCAGCATCGCCACCAGTGTGGCCCAGCTGGTACATAAGCTCACCGACGTGCCCTTTATATTCACCGCCCACGCCAAAGACATCTTCCACGAAAGCGTGCAAGCCGAAGACCTGGCCCGCAAGCTCCAGGATGCTGCGGGCGTAATCACAGTGAGCGACTACAACTGCAACTATCTGCGCACCACCTATCAGTCGGACCTGCCCAATCTGCACCGCATCTACAACGGCCTGGATCTGGCGCGCTTTCCCTATCGTGCGCCCGCAACACGCCCCCGGCATATTCTGGGCGTGGGCCGCCTGATCGAAAAGAAGGGCTTTCATGTCCTGATCGACGCCTGTGCGCATCTGGCAGACCAGGGTATCGAGTTCGAATGTGACATTGTAGGCAGCGGTCAAATGGAAGCGGAGCTGGCGGCCCAGATCGCGCGCCTGAGCCTTCACGACCGTGTGCGCCTGCTAGGGGCTGCACCCCAGGGTGATGTGATTCGACGCCTGCACTCGACTGCGGTCTTTGCCGCGCCCTGTGTGGTGGGGTGCGATGGCAACCGCGATGGCTTGCCCACCGTATTGCTCGAAGCGATGGCCCTGGGCACGCCCTGCATATCGACCGATGTCACGGGGATTCCCGAAATTCTGCACCACGGGGAAACCGGCCTGCAAGTGGCGCAGGAAGATGCACACAGCCTGGCCGCCGCGCTGGCGCAACTGCTCGACGACGCTGCGCTGCGGGTGCGTTTGGCCCAAAATGCCCGCCGCACCATCGAAGCCGACTTCGATATTCACAAAAATACCGCCGCCATCCGCGCGCTCTACCAGCAAGTCGCAGAGCAGGTGCAAACGTCTGCAACATCACCCAGCATATCGACCACACCTCCCACCCACCGGCGCGCCGCCTCCCCAGTCCCGGCCAACAATCCTGCGCACAACCAGCACACAATCCAGGAGGTGGTTTGATGCGCATGGCCTATATCTGTGCCGACCCCGGCATCCCGGTTTTTGGCAACAAGGGAGCCTCGATCCACGTGCAGGAAGTAGTCCGCGCCTTGCAGCGGCAGGGAATCACGGTTGAACTTTTCGCCGCACGCCTGGGTGGTGAGCCGCCGCCAGGTCTGGAGCATGTCCCCACACACGCCCTGCCCGAAATCGGCAAAGTCGACGCCGCCGCCCGCGAACAGCGTGCCCTGGCAGCCAATGCGGAACTCAAACGCAGGCTGGAACAACAGGGGCCGTTTGCTCTGGTCTACGAGCGCTATTCGCTGTGGAGCTATGCCGGCATGGATTATGCTCGCGACCACGACTGCCCCGGTCTGCTAGAGGTGAATGCACCGTTAATCGAAGAACAGCAGCAACACCGCACGTTGATCCACACCGAAGAGGCCAATCGCGTGGCCCGGCGCACGTTTGCCGCGGCCCAGGCACTATTGCCCGTGTCTCAGGGCGTTGGCGACTATCTGGCAAACTTTACCGAGGCGCGCGGCAAGACTCACGTGCTGCCCAATGGCGTGGATCCCCAGCGTTTCCCGCTGGATCTGCCACCCGCCCAACCGCGCGTGCCCGGCACCTTTACCGTAAGCTTCGTAGGGACTCTCAAAGCCTGGCACGGTCTGGATTCGCTGGTCCATGCCTTTGTTCAACTCTATGCACAAGATCCCAGCACGCGCCTGCTCATCGTGGGCGATGGACCGTGTCGCGAGCAATTGGAAGCCCAAATCGACGATGCCTCCATTGCCCACGCCGTGCACTTCACTGGCGCAGTCGATCACGAACAGGTGCCCGCCTGGTTGCGCGCCATGGATGTGGGCGTGGCGCCCTATCCACCCCTGGAAGATTTCTATTTCTCGCCCCTCAAAGTCTACGAATATATGGCGGCGGGCCTACCCACAGTCGCCAGCCAAATCGGACAGATCACGGACCTCATACAGCACGGACACAATGGGCTATTGGTTCGCGCCGGCGCAGTCGACGAACTGGTGGACGCCTTGCAGATGCTACGAAACGATGCCGCACAAGCTGCGCGCCTGGCGCGTGCCGCCCGCGCCACCATCGAAGAAGCGCACACCTGGGACCATGTCGCGGCGCGCATCCAGCAGCTTGCCCTGGCCCCTACCCTGTCACGCCCAGACCCGAATGAAAATGACACGCGTGCCTTTGGCGTAGATGACGCGGATTCTGATGCGCATGGGGACGGCGATGAAGATGACGATGACGGTGACACTTCACGGCGCACGGAGACAGCGAGCTTTCAGACAGGCCCTGCCAAAGCGAAGCGGCCTGCCTCCGCCGCGCAGACTGTGCCCGGCTTGCGCCGAATACTGGGTCGTTTTCGGCGGGAAATTGCAGGCCAGTGGCATCTCTTGCTGCTCGCCTTTGTTGCGCTGTGGTTCAATGTGGGTCTGCGTCTGCTGGAACCCTGGCCCCTCAAAATCGTGGTAGATATACTGGGCGGCCAGCCGCTCGCCAATGTACCGGCATTTATCACGCAATACTTCGCCGATATGCCCAATGCTGGGCTGCTGATAGCGGCGGCAGTCGCACTTTTGGTTATCACCGTAGGCCGTGCGGCGGCAAATTTCGCCAGCACCATCGGTCTGGCAGTGGCGGGCAATCGTGTCCTCATCCGCGCCCGCAGCGCACTCTACAATCACCTGCTGCATCTGCCCCTGGCCTACCATGCCCAGGCCAAAACCGGCGATCTATTGACCCGACTCATCGGCGACGTGGCGCGCCTGCAAGAAGTGGCGACAACGGCCATGCTGCCGCTCGCCGTCAACATGGGCACGCTCGTCGGCATGGTCGCCATCATGCTCTGGCTCAACTGGCAGTTGGCCCTGTTGGGCATGATTTCGCTGCCCCTTGCCTCCCTGCTCATGCAACGCCAGAGCGGGCGCATCCGCACCGCAGCACGCCGCCAACGCCAGCGCGAAGGCATGTTGGCCGCGTCCGCCGCCGAAACGCTGCACGCCATGCCCGTGGTGCATACATTTGGGCTACAAGGGGAACTGGAAAAGTCATTTCAGGCCGCGGCCCAAAAAGACCTCAAGGAAAGTGTACGCACCACCCGCTATGCCGCCACACTGGAGCGCAGCGTAGATATCTGCATCGGGCTTGGCCTGGCGCTCACACTCTGGTATGGCGGGCGCATCGCGCTGGCAGGCGCGTTGACACCGGGCGATCTGGTCGTATTTCTCAGCTATCTCAAAAGCGCCTATCGCCCCATGAATGACCTGGCAAAGTATACGGGCCGCCTGGCCAAAGCCGTGGCATCGGGCGAACGCGTGCTCGACGTGCTCGACACGATTCCCATAGTCACCGATTTGCCTCATGCTGTTGCCGCCCCCCAAAAACTGGGCCGCATCACCTTCGAGGATGTCGGCTTCGGCTATACGCCCGACCGTCCTGCACTGCGAGGGCTTTCGCTGGATGTTCCTGCAGGGACACGCGTCGCCCTCGTCGGCCCTTCGGGTGGCGGCAAGTCCACGCTGGTGAGTCTGCTCCCCCGCCTCTATGACCCCACTGCCGGGCGCATTCTGATAGACGGCACGGACATACGCGACTACACAGTAGCCTCGTTGCGCGCGCGCATGAGTGTTGTGCCCCAGGCGGGAATGCTCTTCGGCGTCAGCGTGCGCGAGAATATTGCCTATGGCGCGCTGGGCGTGAACGGGACAGAAGACGGCGCAGAGGAAGGCGCAGAGGAAGGTGTAGAAGACGGTGCAGAAATATCCGATGCCCGCATCGAAGCCGCGGCGCGTCTTGCCAATGCCCACGACTTCATCATGCAACTGCCCGACGGCTACGCCACGATCCTCAGCGAGGGCGGCACATCGCTTTCCGGCGGGCAGCGACAACGCCTGGCGATTGCGCGCGCCGCCGTGCGCGACGCCGATATTGTGCTGCTGGACGAGCCGACCACCGGCCTGGACAGCACCAACGCCCAGGCGGTCTATCTCGCGCTGGAACGTCTGGTCGAGGGGCGCACCAGCTTCTGCGTATCCCATGATATGCACGCAGTGCAAAACGCCGACATCATCCTCTATATCGCCCAGGGTGCCATCCGCGAACAGGGCACCCATGCCGAGCTAATCGCGCGTCGGGGCGCGTATGCCGCGCTCTATCACGACCAGCCGCAGTTCACACCCACCCCCGGTGGTTCAGATCGCCTCGCTACCGAACCCGACGCCACAGACGCGCGCAACGGCAACACGCAGACAGACGGCCAATCCCCACCGCAGACCCACACCCGGCAAGCGTTCCCTGTCGCGCCGGCAAATCGCAAGCCTGCGCGCGTGCCCTCACCGCTAGCGGGATAAGCTCTTGCGGGATAATTTAGGGAAACACTTTGCAGCAGAAGGAGAGTCTCTGTATGTTGTCCACTGCCGATCGCTCCCTGATTCGTCAGGAACGCCACATCCCCGGCCTAGAAGCCGCGCTGAGCGCACCGCGCATGGCCGAAATAATCCAGGGCGCACTGTGTGGGGATGACTTCCCGGAACTGGCGGCCTATTATGTGCGCTACAAGCCCGGCACCAGTTGTCTGGTTGGCTATCACGCCTCTATCGACGGTCGCGCCGCCTATTGCTATGCCACCGCTTATGCGCCCGTAGGCTATGCCAAATTGCAGGCACTCGCGCGGTTGCTCAACGCAGACGCAAAGCCAAACCCATGCCCCAGCGTGGCGCCCGGTGCAATTGATCTGGCGCGCGGCATCGGCATTCGCTTTGCCCACGCCGACCGCAAAATCACCGCATCGGCCCGCCTGTGGTGCCCAGACGGCCTGCGCGCAATTCTGGCGCGTGCGCTTCCCGATCTGGACCACACCACCGATAGTGCGTCACCTGCGGCGCTACACGCAGAAATTCTGCGCTACAAACCCGAACGGCGGCTGGTTGCGCGTCTGCAAGTCGGCGCGCAACACTATTTGCTCAAAGCGTATACGGCGCACGACTATCAGCTTGTCGCGCCGCGCGCCAAACATATGCCCCATCCCGGTGGCGTCCACCTCCAGGCCCGGCTAGGTAAATCGGCCCGCCATCACGTCCAGCTCTTCGAATGGCTGGACGGTACCCCCCTCGATGCGCGGCTGGCCGATGCCACCCCCGACCAGTGTGCAGCGCTGATGGATGCAGTCGCGCAGGCCCTTGCCGACCTGCACAACGCGCCTGCGCCCGGCAAACGTTCCCCCTCCCACACCCAGGAATGGAACCGAACCGTGATCGCGGGCGATGCGCTCCAGATGCTTGTGCCCACCACCGGGCAAGCCGTCGCAGCCCTGCTCCAAACGCTGCAACCCTGCCTCGCCAGCCCGTCACCCGTCAATGCGCCCATCCACAACGACTGCTCCGCCGATCAGTTTATTCGGCTACCCGATCAAAGACTGGCCCTATTGGATTGGGATCAGGCGGCATGGGGCGATCCCATGCGCGATCTGGCTGCGTTCGCGGCCAATCTCTATCTCAAGGCGACCAGCCACGGCTTTGTAGATCGGGCGCGTGTCGAACCGGCAATTCAACGCCTGCTGCGTGCCTATGCCCAGGCCGCGCCCGACAACTTTGCCGCAGATCGGTTCCGTGCCCACCTTGCGGCGCGCCTGCTGCGCCTTGCGCCCGAACCATTTCGCCACCGTCGCGCCCATTGGGATCAGGATCTGCTCGCCCTGCTCCACTGCGCCCAGGAGATATGCCACCATGACTTCTAGACCTACCCTCCCGGAACTGTCATCCTCAAATGTTCCGTTGCCCACTGGTGCGGATCGCCAGCTCTACACACCGGCGATTAACCAACTCGCGACAATCGCCACGCCGCCCACGCTACAGCGTCACCTGGCGCTGGGACAGACCCTGCGTCTGGTGCGCATGTGGCCCCAATCTGCAACCGAACTTGCCGTGTGTTATGCGGATGCCAGCGGTCAACAGGTCGTGGGACAATGGTTTGCCGATGCCGCCGCGCGGGAAAAATGCGCCCGCCGCACGGCCCGCGCCGTGGGGGATCAATATGCCCATTGGCTATGCGAGATTCCGGCCCACAATCTTCTGTTGCAGGCCCAGGGCGTTGATCGCGAGTTGCCCGGACTGGCGACGCTTGCCGGGCACCCAGACAGTGAAATCATAGTCCACCGCCCGCATCGCCGCGGTGTCGTCCGATTGCGCAATTGGGCGCAACACGCGCACGAATCACCTGCCCCCGTCACGTATGCCAAGGCAGTGCGCCCCCGTCAGGCATCTGCGCTCGCCGCCGCCATGCGCCAGATCCACGCCCAAACCAGCCCAACCGATGCGTCGGCCCGTCCCGCCGGATTCATCACCCCGGCCGTGCTGGATGTCGATGCGACAAACGGGACAATCGTCCTCGCGCCATTGCCGGGCCGCCCGCTGCTGGCATGGTACGCCACGCGCCAACTGCCCCAGGCCGCCCATGCCGCGGGCAGCGCCTTGCGCGCCCTCCACGATCTCGCCCTGCCGGGAGACATCGCGCCCCACGACGCCGACGCGGAAGTCGGCGTCCTCACCAAGTGGTTTGCGCGCCTGGCAACCATCGCCCCCACACTGCCGCAGGCCTGGACACGCCATCTGGATTGCATCGCCAGCGAACTGCGTCTGACCACATCTGCGCCCGTATTGCTGCACCGCGACTTCTACGATAAACAGGTCTTCATTCAAGCCACCAGCCCCAACACCGCGCCGACACCCTCGCAGACGGGGATCGGACAAGTGGGCATCCTCGACTTCGACACACTGGCACG
>JBBDIO010000145.1:25847-31090 GCA_040880365.1 Litorilinea sp. | reverse complement strand
CGGATCAAGTTGCACCACACCGCCAAACTCGTCGGGGGGAATTTCGCCCTGAGCAAGGCTGAGCCCCCCCGCGGTTGCCGTAGCCCCGGCCTGGCCCGGGAACACAATGTCTGCATACCCATCGACTGCGGCTTGCCCCAATACCTCCATAGTGCGATTGCCCGCCCATTGTATAGTGGTATCCCCATCCGTATAGCTGCCACTGCCGCGTGTATTGCCTGTGGATGGCGGGGCAATATAGGCTTCCACAGAACGGTACTCGGGGGCATCTGCCAACGTAGCCCGCGCCCGATGGATATCGGCGCGGAAGCGCAATTGCAGCGTAGTTTGCGCCTCCAGCGATCCCTCACTGGCAAGCGTATAGGACAATTGCCCCGTCCACAGCGTAATCGGCACCCTGTTGCTTTCCACATTGCCCGGCGCCTTGACCACCAGATCGCCCGACAGATCAAACGGCGCATCGGCCACAATCTGCGTGCGCGACCAACTGCTCACACTCAGCGGCGTGCCTGCCAGTTCAACTGTGCCCTGTTTTTCGCCAAAATTGCCGTGCAGCGTAAATTCGCCCTGGCCGCGATCGGCGTCGTCCACAATGTCCACATATTCGATAGAAGGCGCCATGCCTGCGCCATCCTGCTCGGTGACGGTGAAAGTGAAGTTCACATCATTGCCGCCAAAGCCAAAGGGGCCAAGCGTATAGGACGGCTTGGTGAAGCGCAGCAGCCCGGCTTGTGCCATTGCTGTCTGCACTTCTTGCACCGGGAAGGGGCGCGCCGGCGGGTTGAGAGGCTGGTTTTCGTTGAGGCCCAACATGCGGTTGAAGAAGTAGAGGATCCCTTCACGGGCATAGCTGGCATTGGTGTAATTATCGAATGAAATGACGGCCTTGGCGCCCTTTTGAATCATCGCCACACGCAGAGGCGTGGGATCGAAGACACCCGGATCGCCGACAGTACACGCGCCTGCACACTGGTTGTCGGGATTAAAGGCGGCAGACCCGCCAAAACAGGCGTGGATCATGACAATCGCATCGTCAAACGACCAGTAATGGGCAATAAAACGCTCGGTGATTGCCAGCTTGGCCTGGAAGCCCTGGTCAGTTTCGACGAACGCCACCACAATCCGCCCGTTGAGCAAGTCGTCCTGATAGATGCCCGTCAACGTATCGACAGCCACCGTGGTTGAAGTTTGCAGCGCATAGACCGAGCCGGTAATGTCGGGTGCCCGATTGCCGTCAGTGTTGGTGATGAAGCCGCTGACGCGCAGGAAACTGGCCCCGTGAGTATCCAGATAGAGCGCGCCCAGATTGCTGTAATTGCGCATGGATTGGATATCCGCGCCCAGCCCCACCACACTATAGCCCGCCTGCGACAGCATGTTTCCCACTTCGGCGCGCACAGAATCGCCGCCGTCGAAATTGGCGACCACGGCGCGCGGCGTACCGGGCACATAGGCCACATCTACGTTTGCGCCAGCCTCACTGGTTGCTCCACTATGAACATTTTGCGGCAACGCCTGCCCGTCCGTTGCGGGCGGCTCCCGGTCGTCACTGCCCGGCGGGCGGTTGTTGATGATAGCGATGGGCAATCCATCGCTAAGGATGGCATGAACGGTGAGCGTTTCGGTCTGCACCACGGTTGTCACGACCTGGGGCAGCGCCAACAGGGCGTCGGCCATGTCATAGAGTTCGCCTTCCAGGTCGCGGTCGATAACGGGTGTGTCTGCGGGCGGGCGCACATCGTTTAGCGCATCGGTCATGGCGGCGACGGCCGCGACACGCGCTTCGGGAGAAAGCGGCTCACCGGGAATGCCCGGCCCCTCAGGGTCCTCAGGGTCCTCAGGGTCATCGGGATCATCAGGATCATCGGGGTCTTCCGGCGTCTGGGTGGTATCCCCAGCACTCAGACCCGGCGCAAAGAGGGTGTTAGACTGCCCAGTACCGGCAATCTGCTCGGCAGGGTGAGCCGCCACCGGGGTGGGCAGCGCGCCCAGCGTCAACAGCGGCGCAAGCGCTATGATCAACGCCAAAAGGCCCAGGCGGGCCTGCCAACCGGACCACATTTTGCCGGGGCGGCGATAATTTCTCGATGGGTTGTTGTTGTGCAGGTGATTGTGATATTGTCGGTTGCTACGCATACGGTTCCTTTCATACTTATGTTGAAATTTCAGGGGGGATTGATCTGCCTCGCAGAGTTTGAATTCTAAAGTGGGGGCAATCTGTGCAGGGTAAACGAAAAGCTCGCCACTGGGCAGCATAGCAGTCGCGCGCACATCGCCATGACATTCCGCGGATATCTTGCCACTAAATTGCCGATTCGTTGCAGACAACCGGACCGCGCCCGGCCTCTGCCCGCGCGCAAAGTAGGCGTTTGACGTTTTTGCGCGCCCAATGCCCTATCCCCGTTTGAAATTGTGGTCCAATGGCCCAAAGTATTGCCCAGCGAGGAGGCCCAAGGCGGGTCTGTGACTGACCGGCCCTGGGCAGATACGACTTCCTGGCAGCCCGCGCAGAGTGGGAACGCAGATCAGGCGCGCAGTTCCCAACGGTCAATCGTCACTTCTTCCAAATAGGCTTCGTCCACCTCCGCGCCACAGCCCGGCACATCGGGCACCGAAAGCGTGCTATCGTCATTCAGTGTGAAGGGATTGTGCACAATATCGCGGGCAAAATAGCGGGCATTGGCGCTGATATCGCCCGGAATGCTGAAATTGGGCAGGCTTGCCAACGCCACATTCCCCGCGCGGCCGATGCCCGTTTCCAACATGCCCCCATGCCAGACAGGGATGCCCGCGGCCTGCGCCAAATCGTGAATCTGGCGCGCGTCGGCATAGCCACCAATCCGGCTGGGCTTGATATTGATAATGTCACAGGCGTTCATGGCGATGGCCCAGCGGGCATGTTCGGGCGAGACAATGCTCTCATCCAGACAGAGCGGCGTGCGCAGTGCGGGCTTGAGCTTGGCATGGTCATAGATATCATCATGCGCCAGCGGCTGCTCGATGAGCAGCAGGTCAAACGCATCCAGCTGGGCCAAATGCTCGGCGTCGGCCAGATGATAGATGCTGTTGGCGTCTACCTGCAATTTCAGACTGGGCCATGCCTCGCGCACGGCGCGCGTAGGTTCCAGGTCCCACCCCGGCTTGATCTTCAGTTTAATGCGCTGATAGCCGTCATCCAGATAGTCGCCCACCACCTGCAACAACGTATCAATGTCTTTCTGAATGCCCACACTCACGCCTACCTCTACCTTTGTGCGCGTGCCCCCCAACAGCTTGGCAAGGCTGATGCCGTCGCGCTTGCCAAACCAATCCCACACGGCAAATTCGAGACCACACTTCGCCATGCGATTGCCGCGCACTTTGGCAAAGGCCGGGGAGACATCTTCGGGCTTTTCAATCTGCGCGGCCATGAGCATGGGCGCCAGAAAATCCTGTTCGATGCTCCAGACCGTATTCGTATTTTCTTCGTTATAGAACGGACTGCCGCCCACCGGCGATTCGCCCCAGGCGGTTATGCCTTCGCCGTCGATGCGCACAATCACGGCGTAGCTGCCGTCTTCGCGCCAGCCGCTGGTTTCAAAGATCGATACATAGGGCAGGCGAATCTTGCGTAGCTCAATTCGTTCAATTTGCATGGCTTTCGTCCATCTCCTCTTTGTGAAAACAAGTAACCGGTTGAAAACAAGTAACCGGCTTTTTGACAACAGATAACCGGCATAGATCATCCGGCAACGAGTACCGCAGGGTTTGGCAAACTACAAAAAGTCGCGCACCAGTATATAACGCCAGCCCTGCCCCTCCAGGTGCACACAATCGACCAGCGTATAGCCCGCGCCGAACCCCGTTTCCAGCGCGGCGCGCAGAGCAAAGCGCCATGCCAGCCCCAACGCGGGATCGGCCTGGCGAATCACGCCAATTTCGGGGGGAATCGGCACAGCCAGCGGGCGGCCATCGGGCGCCACGGGCGCGTCCACAGGTTCCACAAGCCCCCGCCCGTTTTCCCGCACAGGCAAAAGCTGAAGATTCGCCGCCTGCCATGCCGGTTGCGGGCGCATGGGCTGCAAATCGCGGGCCACATGTTCGCTATCGATCCACCAATCCACCTGACAGCGGTCGCTAGGCGCGCCCCGGTTCAAATCGTCGTTCAGCTCGCCATACACATTGCGAAAATAGGTGGAACAGGTCGCACCCAGCCGATGCAGATTGAAGACGCCATTGCGCCGATAGAGGGGATCATAGGTCCACGTCACCCAGTCGGTCAACCCTTGCTCCAAAATAGCCTGCCGCTGGGCCAGCTTCAGACGCAGCCCCACATGCCGCCCCTGCCAGTCGGGCAAGACGCCCACCATATGGCTGCACGCCTTGAGCTTACCTGTCCCGCGGCCTGCATCCGCAGCCGGGGCACGCGGATCCATGCCCGCGCCCAGCCACCAAAAAGCCGCGCCCACCATGCGCCCGGTCGCATCGGGACCGTCTTCGGCATAGGCCCCCAGCAGACCGCCGCCATTTTTCAGCGCGGTGATCAACACATGGATGGGCACCACGTCAAGGTCATCCGTGCCCCAGACCCAACGTTCCAGTTCCTGAAAATTCTTACAGCCTTCCACATTCACCACAGGGCGAATTTCAATCGGCGCGGTCATCCGGCATCCTTACGCTTGCAGTTCAGCGCTTGCAGTTTGGTGATTACAGTTTGGTGATTGCGGCCTGCCAATCACAGCCTGGTGATTTCATCTGCGGCAAAATAGGGGAAATCCACCGCCTTGTCGCCGCGGGTGGCGCGTCGGGTGGCAGGGTCGTCTGTGAACCTGCCGACGATTGCGCCCGGTCGGCCCAGGGTGCGCCACGCGGCCAGGATGGCGTCGGCGTGTTCCGCGGCACAGGTTGCCAGCAGCGCACCCGAAGCAATCACGCCCAGGGGATCCAGGCCAAATTCGGCGCACAGTCGCTGGGCCAGCGTGGGCACGGGAATCGCATCCAGATCCACCACCAGGCCAAGCTTTGCCGCCATCGCCAACTCCAGCAGTCCTGTCGCCACGCCGCCCTCGGTGGGGTCGTGCATGGCCGTGATCGGCGCGGCCGCAAGGGCAGCCTGGGCCGCGTGCACAACGCTGATGCCCGGCGTATATAAATAGTCCGCCGCCGTGTCCAGCTCGACCGCGTCCCAGCCCCGGGCCAAGAGCACAGCCCGCATCTCCCGCGCCAGAATACTCACGCCCTCGATGGGCGCAACCCCGCCCATG
>JBBDIO010000145.1:0-25837 GCA_040880365.1 Litorilinea sp. | reverse complement strand
ACCACGCCCATGAGGATCACATCGTCGGGCGCGCCGCCTGCCGTCGTGATAAATTGGTGGCGCGCCACGTCGCCCAACAGCGTCCCCGCCACCACGGGTTGGGTTACTGCCTGCGTAATCTCGCTGTGCCCTCCTGCCACGACAATCCCCAGATCGCGGCAGGCCGCGCCAATCTGGGCAAAAATCTGCCCCACCAGTTCGGCGTCGGTCTGCCCGGCTGGCAACAAAATGGTCGGCAGATAGAAACGGGGTGTCGCCCCGGTCACCGCCAGATCGTTGGCGCAGACATTCACGGCATAATAGCCGATTTCCCCGGTGGCAAATGTGATGGGATCGCTCTTTGCCACCAACAGTCGCGCACTTTCGGGCGCAAAGTCGATAATCGCCGCATCCTCACCGACTGCGGGGCCGAGCAACAATTGGGCGTGGGTGGTGGGCAAATCGCCCAGGCGCGCGGCAAGTAGTTCATGCGGCAATTTTCCCGCGGGCAAAAAAGACGAGGCGGCAGGGAGATTCGGATCGCCGGCTGGCGACTGAGGTGTGGCTGGCAACTGTGGCATAGTGGCGTGTAGCAGGACTCTGGTCGTTGGCAATCGAGGCGCACAGGATAGTGCGCAGAGTGGCGCGGCGTTCAATTCACAATATACACCGGCATCCCCAGATAGGCCAGATCAAACAGGGTGGCGGCATCGTCATCCGCCAGCATGGCACAGCCAAAGGTCGCCGGTTGGCCCAATAGCCCTTCCCAGATCTTCGCCCCGGTTTCCCATTCCACCGGCAAGCCGTGAATGCCGTTTTCCGCCGCGCCCACATCATAAATGCCCAGCCAATAGGGCATATCCAGCTCGTAGTAATTGCTCTGGGCCATTTCCAGCTTGGTCTGCACGGCAAAAACACCTGTGCGCGTAATCCATTCGCCATAGCCGGTGCTGCACACCCATTCGTACAACACCCGTTCGCCCTGCAAAACCCAACACTGCTGGCGGCTCAGGCTCACCATAAAACGCGTGCCCGACTGGGGCGAAGGCGGCGCCGCCACGGGCGCGGGCGGCGGACCAAAGGGAATGCGCAGCGCAACGTCTCGAAAAACCATTTCCGGGTCGGTCAGGTTGTTATAGTCCAAAATCGCCAGATAGGTGGTATTGAACTCGCGCGCCAGCTCTGAAAGGGTATCGCCCTGCTGCACAGTATAGAAGAAAAAGCCGCGTTGAGGTCGTCCCACCTGCACCGGCATGGCGGCGTCGGCGTCTTCCGGCGCGGCTTCGGGATCGGGGATCGTCAACTGCTGTCCAATGCGGATGGCATTGGGGTCGGTGATGCGATTCGCCGCCAGCAGATCCGCCAGCGTCCGCCCATAGCGCTGGGCGATTGCGCCCAGACTGTCGCCCGGCACCACAGTGTGCAAAAGGCGATCGTCCATCGCCGCGGCCTGGGGCACTGGCTCCGGGCGAAGCTCCGCGCGCGTAGCGGGCAGAATCAGCTCCATATCGGCCACCAGGCCCGCGTTGCCCGTCAGGCCGCTGCTCCCCAAGCCATTGAGCAGGCGCAGCGCCTCTTCGTTCACACCGTGGCGCAATGCCAGTCCCCCAATCGTATCGCCGGACGCCACGCGGATACGGCGGTTTAGCGTGCTGGTGAGTGCACGCGGATCACCCGGTTCCTCATCTGCCGATATCTCATTCACAGGTTCTTCTTCTGCAGGTTCTTCTTCTATCGCGTCTGCTTCCAGCGCATCCGCAGCGGGCGCTTCGGGTTGCGCCCGATCCGTTTCGGGGACTGCCGTCAGCCGCAGACTGCGCCCAATCACAATATGATCGGGATCGGTGATGCCGTTCCATGCCATCAATTCCGCCGCAGAAATGCCATAGCGTTGGGCAATGCCCAACACAGATTCACCCGGCAACACCACATGCAAGGCGGGCGCGTCATCCAGCGCAAACTGGGGATCCACACCCACAATCCCCGGCCCCGCTGGCGTTGGCGACGTTTGGGCGAGGGGGGGCAGGCGCAGACGTGCGCCAATGCGAATGGCATCGGGGTCGGTGATGCCGTTTTCGGCCATCAACGCGGCCAGCGAAAGCCCATAGCGTTGGGCAATCACGCTCAGGCTTTCGCCCGGCAGCACCACATGAAATTCCGGTGTTGCGGGTGAGGTTGCAAGAGGCTGCGCAGGCACCGGATCATTGTCGTCGGGGGTTTGTGCAAACACAGGCGCGGCAAGCCGAATGCCCAGCACGCAGATAATCACGCACACCAGACCACACGGCCATATATTAAAGTACGACCACACGCGAATAGGCCACCGGCGACCATGCTGCGCCATACCCGACTCTGGATCTGACTCACCCCATCTCATCGCGCCTCACTTCATGCGCCCCGCGCAAGTTGATTGATTATGGTGGCTGATACAAGTTACCCACGGCTACAAGTTACCCACGGCTACAAGGTCGTCGCCGCCCGCGCATACCCTGCACATTAACCGCCATCTTAGCCGCAGTCGCGCCCGGCGTCAACGGACTGCGCACGGATCTCGCGGGTGCGGGTTTTCTGCACGCAGTTTCTTTCACCCGGCACTTTCACCCGCGCACTTTCACTGGGCGCGATCATCCCTTGCGGGAATCTGTCTCTGTCCACAGGCGCGCCGGTTTGAACGCGCGCCCGTTCTCCGTTACAATTTCGCGGGTGCGGTTTCGAGGCAAGTTTGAGCCGCACCCAGGCACATGTCGGCGATTCCGTCGGCACTCTGCGCCGGTTCAGAGCATTTTCCGGTAAAGTTCCGGCATCGTGCCGGTCTCATTCGCACGCGTTCACGCAGGTAAGCAGCAGGTAAGCAGTCAATTATGTCCATACTTTCACTTTCCAATGTCGGCCATTCGTTTGGCGATTTCGATGTCTTCCAGGGCATCACCGCGTCGATTGCCCAGGGCGGCAAGGTCGGCATGGTGGGGCCAAACGGCATCGGCAAGACCACGCTTCTGCGCATTCTGGCAGGGCTGGAAAATCCTACCACCGGCCAGATCCACACCGCGCAGGGCACACGCATCGGCTATCTGCGCCAGGAGGCGATGGAAGCCTTTCACGGCCGCGAAAATAGCGTCTACGCCGAAATGCTCACCGTGTTTGGCGATATCAAAGCCCAGGAAGCGCGCCTGCGCGAGCTGGAAAGCCGCATGGCAACCGCCGTTGACGCCGAAGCCGACGCACTCCTGGCAGACTACAGCAGCACACAACAAGCCTTTGAACTGGCAGGCGGCTATGAATATGAAACGCGCATCAGCCAGGTGCTGGATGGGCTGGGCTTTGGCAAGGACGACTGGCAACTGGCATTGAGCCATCTCAGTGGCGGGCAAAAGACGCGCGCGCTGCTGGCCCGTCTGCTGCTCGAACAGCCCGACCTGTTGATTCTGGATGAGCCAACCAATCATCTGGATGTGGAAGCCATCGAATGGCTGGAAAATGTGTTGCGCACCTGGGAAGGCGCGCTGCTCATTGTGAGCCACGACCGCTATTTCCTGGACAAGGTTGTCGACCGCATCTGGGAAATGAGCCGAGGCGGGGTCGAAGCCTATCGCGGCAACTACAGCGCCTATCTGCTCCAACGCCAGGAACGCTGGGAACGCCGCGAGGCCGAATTCAACACCATCCGCGAAAAATTTCTCAAAGAGCTGGACTATGTGAAGCGCAACATTGCGCGCGATAGCACCAGCAACATGGCAAAGGGCCGTTTGCGTCGCCTGATCCGCGAGGTGAAAGTCGTGCAGGCAGGCGGGTTGCACAGCCTGCTCAACAAGCAGTGGGGTCAGGTGATGGAAGATGTAGACATCTCCGGTACCCACTGGAGCGTCATGGATGTGGAAGGAGCCATCAAGGGGCTGACCAGCCCCATCCAACGCCCGGTGGAATTGGGCCTCAAGCTGAAAACCGCCATGCGCAGCGGCAATCTGGTGCTGCGCTCCGACGAGATGGTCGTCGGCTATCCCGGCGCGCCGCTCTTTTCCACGGCCCCCCTGCACCTGGAACGCCAGGAAGTTGCCGCGCTCATCGGGCCAAACGGCACGGGCAAAACCACCTTTCTGCGCACGCTCATGGGGAAGATGGACCCGCTTCAGGGCAGGCTGAACTTTGGGGCGAGTCTGAAAGTAGGCTATTTTGCCCAGGCCCACGAAGGCATGGACCCCGAACGCACCGTCATGGATGAACTGCTGAGCCACAAGCACATGCTCAACGGCCCGGCGCGCAACTATCTGGCCCAATATCTGTTTCGCGGGGAAGATGTCTACAAGCCCGTGAAACTCTTGAGCGGCGGCGAGCGCGGACGGCTGGCGCTGGCAATTCTCGCCCTGGAAGGCGCGAACTTCCTGCTGTTGGATGAGCCGACCAACCATCTGGATATTCCCGCCCAGGAAATTTTGCAACAGGTGTTGGAAAATTTCGACGGCACCATTCTCATGGTCTCCCACGACCGCTATCTGATTGACCGGCTGGCAACCCAGGTCTGGGAACTGCGTGACAACACGCTGCACACCTTCACAGGCACCTATAGCGAGTTTGTGGCGGCGCGCGCTGCCACGGCAGATAGCCAGCGCCAGCAAGCCAGCCAGGAGCGCGCGGCCACCCGCCCAACCAGCAACCCCGACCGCCGCAGCAAAAACGAAGCGCGCAAACGGGCGCGGGAAATCGCCGATCTGGAAGACAAAATTCACAAAACCGAAGCGGACCTGGTGCGGCTGGAACAGGAGTTGCAAACTGCCAGCCAGGCCCAGGAGTTGGGCAAGATCCAGCGGCTGAGCACGGACTACACCCGCGCCCAGAACCAACTGGAAAAGCTGATGGAAACGTGGGCCGATCTGGCCGAAACCGCCTGACCCCCGCAAGGGTTCCCGGCTTCCCCCAGACCATCACTACCAGACCAGCAGATGAGTGAACGATCCATGCCCCAATCGACCCCACCGTTTCAATTTTCCGAATTCGGCCAGAAATTCGCCGGAGAATCGGGCGTGTTGCGCCTCATGCAGGATATGGGCGAAGCCGCGCGCCAGCCCGGCGCACGCTTGCTGGGCGGCGGCAACCCTGCGCGCATTCCCGCGGTAGATGCCCTGTTTCACGCACAGATGCAGCGTATTCTCGACAGCAAAGACCTGTTTGCGCGGCTGGTGGGCAGCTACGATAACCCGTCTGGACCGGCGTTTTTCGCCCGCGACCTGGCGGCCCTCCTGCGCGACCGCTATGGCTGGCACATAGGCCCCCAAAACATTCTGGTCACCAGCGGCAGCCAGACCGGCTTCTTCTTTTTGTTCAACCTGCTGGCAGGTCGTACGGCAGAGGGCGGCTTGCGGCGTATTCTGCTGCCTGTCACCCCCGAATATATCGGCTACGAAGAATCCAGCCTCACGGGGAACTATTTTGTCTCCTATGCACCGGAGATCGAATATCTGCCCGATCACATCTACAAGTACAAAGTGGATTTCGACGCGCTGACCGTCGGGCCGGATATTGCGGCAATCTGCGTCTCGCGCCCCACCAACCCGACCGGCAATGTGCTCACCCGCGCCGAACTGTCCCGGCTCAGCGATCTGGCCCAGGCGCACAACATCCCCCTCATTATCGACAACGCCTATGGCGCGCCCTTCCCCGGCATCATCTATACCGAGGAAGCCGAACAGGAGTTGCCCGCCTGGGAGGAGCATCTGATCTACTGTATGAGCCTCTCCAAATTGGGGCTGCCCGGCGTGCGCACCGGCATGATTATCGCCGCCGAACCGATCATCCGCGCCCTCACCGCCATGAACGCCATCGTCAGCCTCGCGCCCAGCAGTTTCGGTCCGGCGCTGGTGCGCGACCTGCTCAAAAGCGGCGAAATTCTGCGCATCAGCCAGGAGATCATCCGCCCCCACTACGCAGCCAAAGCCCAACACGCTGTGGCCGCGGTCCACGCCGCCATGCAGGATGCGCCAGACGGGGCCAGCCAAGTGGCCTATCACATCCACAAGCCCGAAGGCGCATTTTTCCTGTGGCTGTGGTTTCCCGACCTGCCCATCAACAGCCTGGCGCTCTATCAACGCCTGCGTGCCCGCAATGTATTGGTTTTGCCGGGCCAATATTTCTTCCCCGGTTTGCAACAGGAATGGCAACACCGCCACGAATGCCTGCGCATCAGCTATGCCGGTCCCGAAGCCACCGTCGCCGCGGGCATCCAGATCATTGGCCAAGAAGTGCGCCGCGCCTGGGCAGAAGCCGCGTAAGCAAGAGGCACAGCTACCGCCCCCGTTCTTGGAAATTTCCGTCCTCTATTTCCGCAGGCTCCCCGCCGATTTCCCGCTTCGCCTGCGACGCGTACCCAATTCGCCCTGTACAGCGTTTTATCTACAACACTCCATTGCGGTCTTCCATTGCAGCTCTCCATCGCGCCCACCCTATGCCCCCGCGGTCCGTGTATATTTCCATGCCCTGCCTGTGCTTGTATCTGTGCCTGTGTTCGGCATCTGTTCGCCGCCACCCGCCCAGAAGGCACGGCAGCGGGCGATCCTCCCGCCCGTCACCGGCGCGTCGGACAGGAATTTATCTACCCGTACAAAGCGTAGAAATCCTTTCACAAACGGAGGTTGAGTATGCAATTCCTAAACCAGAATGTGGCGCTGTGCCGCGACTGGCACAGACCAGAAATCGCGATGATGCAGCAGAGATATAGGCCGGCACGACGTCTCGCCGGCCTGGGCATCGCGCTGGCAATGCTGATCGTGGGGGGCGTATGGCAGGCGCAACCCGCCGCAGCCCAGTCCGGCGAAATCGATGTGACCACCACTGCCCCCGAAATCAACACTGACGGCGCGTGTTCGCTGGCCGAGGCGGTGGAAAATGCCAACACCGGCGCGGCGCTCCACACAGACTGCGCGCCCGGCGGCATCTCCGATACAACAATCCGGCTGGCAGCGGGCGAAGTGTATAGCTTTACCACGCCCCACAACAACACGCTGGGCAACAATGCGTTGCCTGTCATTACATCCGAGATTACGCTGGCAGGCAATGGCGCCACCCTGACCCGCGCCACACCCGCGGCCGACCCCATGCGCTTTCTCTACATCAATATTTCGGGCACGCTCACCCTGCAAAATGTGACGCTCACCCAAAGCGATCCCACCATTGGCGGCACAGTGGTACTCTTTGCCGATGGCGGCGCGATTTACAATGTGGGTACGTTGCACATCCACGATAGCACACTCCACCACAACAACGCGGCCAACGGCGGTGCCATCTACGCCGCACCCGGCTCCACGCTGACAATTGACCGCACCACCCTGCGCGATAACCAGGCCATCCAGAATGGGGGCGCACTGGCCGCGCACGGCGTCACCCACCTAACCCAAAGCGCGCTCTATGCGAATCGGGCCGAGGGCAATGGCGGCGGCATCTATCATGCCGATGGAACGCTACGCGTCGCCAATTCCACGCTGAGTCACAATCAGGCGGCGGGCACGCCCGAAGATACCGATACCGGTTTCGGGGGCGCGATTGCCAATGCGGGGCTGGGTCTGGAGCCGCTGCCTGCCGCGCAAGTGGAGATCATCAATAGCTCCCTGATAAGCAATACAGCTTCGCAGGCCGGAGGCGCGCTCAGCAATCTCCAGGGGATTTCGGGGACTGCGCAAATCACGGTGGAAAACACGATTCTCGCCTTCAACAGTGCGCCGCAGGCCGGAACCGAAGGCTGTTACAGCAACCCCCCGTTCACAATTGCCTCGCGCGGGCACAATCTGCAAAGCGACAATTCGTGTGCCTTCAACGCGACCGGCGATCTGGTCAATACGAATCCCAACATTGGCCCGTTGGCGGATAATGGCGGGCCGACGTGGACGCACGCGCTGCTCCCCTCCAGCCCGGCGATTGGCAAGGCCAACGCGGCAACCTGTCTCGCGCCGCCCATCAACCAGCGCGACCAGCGCGGCGTGTTTCGCCTGAGCGTCGTCTGCGACATCGGCGCATTCGAGTTCGACGCGGGCAAAAAATTCGCGCCCATCCTCATGGTCGGTCCCGCGAACGAAGCGGAGGAATAGGCGCACGGCAAGCTGTTTGGATACCGGGTACTGGATCAGTGGGGCACGACGTCCTCACTGATCCAGTACCTGTACGCGTGTCAGAAGCCGCCGCGCGCGAATAATCTGCCCGGTGATCCACGCGGCATCTGCCAAAGCGAGAAAGCGAATGTTCTATAATTGTTTGCGACAACCGTCCGCAATCACTGTCTGCAACGATACTCACACGCGCATCAGGACTAAACCGCCTTGCCCAGCAGCCCACAGCCTACTGCCACACCGCCTTCTGGCCTATTGTCCGCAAATCCACCCGGAGCCGCGCCCATCGTATTGGACAGCCATGCGCTGATTCCGCCCACCCTGTTGCAAAACCACGCGCCCCAGGATTTCCACATCTACAATCCCACCCTGGCGCGCGTAGGCGCACGTCTGTTGATGGCCTATCGCATGGATTGGGGACGCTATCCGCATCTGCAACGGCAGATCGGAATCTGTGAACTGGATACCAATCTGCGCATCCGGCCCGAATCGGTACAGCATTTTTCCCAGTCCATCTGCGCCGGGGGCGAGCGTCACTACGATCCGCGGTTTTTTCAACTGGGCGCGCGCCTGTTTCTCCACTACAACAACTCCTATGTCACACGCCCCAACCAGTTGCACATGGTGGAAGTGGACACCGACACACTCCGCGCCAAAGCGCCGGCACGCCCGATTGTGATGGACGCCCCGCGTCAGGAAATAGAAAAGAACTGGATGTTTTTTGAACAGGCGGGCGCAGCCTGGGCGGTCTATCGCATCCAGCCCCATACCATTCTGCGCGTGGATCTCCAGGGAACAGGGCCAATTGTTTGTGAGGTGGAATCAACGACGACGTGGGATGCGGGCGAGTATGCGGCGCGATTTGGTCCGCTCTGTGGCGGCGCGTCGCCCGTGCGCCACAACGATACATATCTTGCCGTCTTTCACTCGCCCCGCCAATTGCGCCCGCTGCACCGCTGGGCGCGCAATTGGCCCTATGCGTGGGCCGACGGTCTGCCCCGCTATCCCAAAGCCATCCTGCGGCGGCTCTATCCCTTGCTCATGGACAAACGCCGCTACTATGGCGGCATCTATGCCTTCGATGCGCAGCCACCCTTCCGGCCCCGCTGGATCAGCCCCCAGCCCATTCTTTGGCCCGAAACCGCAGCGCCCCAGCGCCAACCGCCCGTCAACCGCCTGGCGGAACGCGTCGTCTATCCCTGCGGCGCGCTGCCCTGGGATGACCGCCGCATCCTCATCGCCTATGGCGTACACGATGAGCGTTGCGCGCTGCACATTCTCGACCTGGGCACCGTGCCAAAAGTGTCGGTTGAAGGATGAAAAATCGCGTCGCAAAATCAACAACGCCGCCAACCTTCAACCTTCATCCTTCATCCCGTGGCTAGGCGCGGCGCAATTTCCGATAGGTAATGCGATGCGGACGGTCTGCCGCAGGCCCCAGACGGCGTTGCCGATCTTCTTCATATTCGCTGTAGTTGCCGGGGAACCAATAGACCTCGCTATCCCCTTCAAACGCCAGAATATGAGTCGCGATGCGATCCAGAAACCAGCGATCATGGGAGATCACCAGCACGGAACCGGCGAAACTTTCCAGGCTGTCTTCCAGGGCGCGCAGCGTGTTCACATCCAGGTCGTTGCTCGGCTCATCCAACAGGATGACATTGGCGCCCGAACGCAACATCTTCGCCAGATGCACACGGTTGCGCTCGCCGCCCGAAAGGGAACCCACTTTTTTCTGTTGATCGCTGCCCGAAAAGTTGAAACGCGCCACATACCCGCGCGAATTCACCAGCCGCTCGCCAATGCGAATCTGTTCGCTGCCGCCGGTAATCTCCTCCCAGACGGTCTTGCTGTTATCCAGCGAATCGCGCGATTGATCCACATAGGCCAGCTTCACCGTATCGCCTACCGTTACAGTGCCCGCGTCGGGCTGCTCCTGGCCTGTAATCATGCGGAAAAGCGTGCTCTTGCCCGCGCCGTTGGGGCCAATGATGCCCACAATCGCGCCGGGCGGCATGGCAAAGTCCATCCCTTCATAGAGCAGAATATCGCCAAACGCCTTGGTCACGCCCTGGGCATTGATGACCACATCTCCCAGCCGCGGCCCCGGCGCGATGTAAATTTCCCGCTCCTCGCGCGCCTTTTCCATCTCCTGCGAAAGCAGATCGTTATAGGCGTTGATGCGGGCCTTGCGCTTGGTCGCCTGGGCCTTGGGCGACATGCGCAGCCATTCCAGCTCGCGGGCCAGCGTCTTTTGCCGCTGCGATTCCGACTTTTCTTCCAGCGCCAGCCGTTGTTGCTTCTGTTCCAGCCACGAAGAATAGTTGCCGCGCCAGGGAATCCCGTGTCCCCGGTCCAGTTCCAGAATCCAGCCGGCCACGTTGTCCAGGAAGTAGCGATCATGGGTCACGGCGATGACCGTGCCTGCATAGTCCTGCAAATGCTGCTCCAGCCAGGCGACCGACTCGGCATCCAGATGGTTGGTCGGCTCATCCAGCAACAGAATATCGGGCGCTTGCAGCAAGAGCCGGCAGAGGGCCACGCGCCGCCGCTCACCGCCCGAAAGCACTGCTACCGCCGCATCGCCCGGCGGACAGCGCAGGGCATCCATCGCCTGTTCCAGACGGCTGTCCAGATCCCAGGCGTTGAGCGCATCCAGTTGATCCTGCACTTCGGCCTGGCGCGCCATGAGCGCGTCCATCTCGTCGGGCGTCATCTCTTCGCCAAACTTCATGTTGATCTCGTCGAATTCGGCCAGCGTATCGACCACTTCCTGCACGCCCTCTTCGACCACCTGGCGCACCGTGCGCGAATCATCCAGCAGCGGCTCCTGAGACAAATAGCCCACCTTGTAGCCATCCATCAACATGGTTTCGCCCTGGTAATCCGTTTCTATGCCCGCCATAATGCGCAGCAGCGTACTCTTGCCCGCGCCGTTCAGCCCCAAAACACCGATTTTGGCCCCATAAAAATAGGACAGACTGATATCGCGCAATACCTGATTGTTGGGCGGATAGGTCTTGCCTACCCGCGACATGGAATAAATAACTTTGCTACCGGGATCTTGCTTTGCCGCTTGCTTTGCCATATGTGTAAATTCTCTACCTTAAACTCTTCCGGAAAAATTTCCGGATCTCAATTTGATGGGAAATTTTCATCGCCTACATTTTCATCGCTCACACTGCAATCATCATCCACCTATTGTACACCCAACCACCAAATCTGCCGGGCAACAAATACGCCAGATTGCCGCAAAGCGCGCCGCCCAGATTGACGGGAAATCGGGAACGGGTAGAATGATGGCATGATTTCAGATCAACCGGAACCGAGTTCCACACGCACGCCCCGCGCCGCCGAACCAAGCTATCATGTGGGCATGAACCTGGGCACACGGGCCGACGCATTAACCGGCACAGTAACGGGTACAGTAACCGGCACAGGCCCGCTCATCCGCCCGCGGCCCAGCCGTCAATCCCAGCTTCTGCGCTGGGGACTTTCGGCCCTCTTGCTGGGGGTTGCCCTCGTCGTCGTCTTTGGCGACGTGCTCTCTACCGGCGGCGGACGTCTGCTTCTCTGGCAGCGTGTGCAGACCTTTGTCACCATCTTTCTGGGCATCTTCATCGAAGCGGTGCCCTTTCTGGTCGCGGGGTCGATGGTTTCGGGCTTCATTGCGGTCTTTGTCGATCAAACCACCATCGAACGCTTCATCCCCCGGCGCGCCCTGCCGGCTTCCATTGCCGGCGCGCTGCTGGGCATCGTCTTTCCTGTTTGCGAATGTGGCGTGGTGCCGGTGACCCGCCGCCTCTATGAAAAAGGGCTGCCCATGTCGGTGGGCATCAGTTTTCTGCTGGCCGCGCCTGTCATCAATATCATCGTCTTTGCCTCTACCCAGGCCGCGTTTGGCTTTGGCGTCATCTTTTGGGGACGCATTATTATCACCTTTGTGGTCGCCGCGCTGGTGGGGCTGGTCTTTCATCTGGCAAAGCCCCACCAAATCCTGCTGCCCAAAATCAGCGCCGCCCATGCCGCGGCCTGTGACCACACCCTGCCCCGCCCCAGCCCGACAGGACCCCAGCCCACCACAGGTCAACGCAGCCGCCGCGCGCTGACTACCGCGGGCGATGATTTCATCGACATGGTACGCTATCTAATTCTGGGCTGTCTGCTGGCCGCGGGGATGCAGACGCTGGTTTCCCAATCGGCCCTGTTGACCATCGGCCAAGGCCCCATCATATCGGTCGTTGCGCTGCAACTGCTGGCCTTTGTGCTGTCGGTCTGCTCCACGGTCGATGCTTTCCTGGCGCTGGCGTTCAGCGCGACCTTCACCACCGGCTCGCTGCTGGCCTTTCTCACCTTCGGCCCTATGGTCGATATCAAAAGCGCGCTCATGTTCCTGAGCGTTCTGCAACGCCGCGTGGTCTTCTATCTCATCCTGCTGCCCTTCACCATGATCATGCTCATCGGCATTGTGTGGAATCTCTATGTGGGGATCTGAGAGTGGGGATCTGAAATGTGGGAATCTGCTCCTGTGCAATCCGTATGTGAGGCAACCGCCACCAAAAATATATGATGCAACCCAATACTGAACCATCGACCCAATCTGTAAACCAGGACGCCCAGACCGTCCGCCCCAGCCCCATCCAAAACGGGGCCAAGGCCATTCTACTCATCGCGCTGGGGCTGTTTCTCTATAGTCGGCTCACGGGCGGCACACTGGCGTTCTATATCAACGAACGCTTTTTCGGCTACACGCTCTTCGCCTTTGTCGGCCTGATCGCCGTGGGGCTGAGCTATCCGCTCATCCGCTCGCATCCACGCCGCAAATCCGCGCCGAATGCCGCCAGGCCCCAGACCCTCACCCCACAAACCATCGACTATCAGTATCACGACCTCGCGCCCCACGACCACAGCCGGGATCATCGGCTCACGCTGGTGGGGGCGCTGGTGATTGCGCTGCCCATTCTATTGGGTCTGCTTGTACCGCCGCGTCCGCTGGGCGCGGCCGCGCTGGAAACCCGGGAACTGAACCTGGATCTGCGCAGCGGCGGCGCGAATCTGCCGGCTGCGATTGCCGCCGTCAGCCAGGACGATGGCCCGCGCAACATCATGGACTGGTGGCACACCTTCCAGCGCACGCCCGATCTCACCACGCTGGAAGGGTCCGAAGTCAATGTGCAAGGCTTTGTCTATCACGATCCCCGCTATGGTGAAGAATATTTCATGGTGACCCGCTTTGTGGTCAGTTGTTGCACGGCAGATGCTTCGGCGCTGGCCTTGCTGGTGCATTGGCCCCAGGCCCCGGCGCTGGAAACCGACCAGTGGGTCGAAGTGCGCGGCGTCTTTACGCCCGGTGATCTGTCTCCCGCGGATCTGCCCCCCGGCAGCGAGGCAAGCTG
This sequence comes from Litorilinea sp., assembly GCA_040880365.1. Taxonomy (GTDB): domain Bacteria; phylum Chloroflexota; class Anaerolineae; order Caldilineales; family Caldilineaceae; genus JBBDIO01. Next base: position 12,372 of record JBBDIO010000145.1, on the reverse strand, counting down.
GCGTCCGCCCGTTCTCACCGCCGCCAGCATCACGCCCATCGAGATTCCCAGCCACCCCTATCTCTATCCATGATCTTTACTGTTGCCGGTCTGCGGCTGAATTTTGACCGCCTGAATTTTGACCGTGTGGTCTGGCTGATTGTGGGCCTGCTGGGTGTGACGATTACACTGGTTGCCCTGTTCAGCGAACCGCCTGCAGTGCGCGTGGCGGCCGTATTGCCCCATGCCGACGCCGAAGCCGTCTCTACGCGCGCGGCGATTGTGGTGGGATTCGACCAGCCCGTCACTGTGCCGCCCGACAGCGTGCTGGTCCGGTTGGACCCGCCGGTCAACGGTACCCTGCGCGTGGCCGAAGATCGGGTGACCTTTGTGCCCGCTCAGGGCCTGACGCCCAACACCACGTACACGGTCACGGTGGATGGCGCGCTGCGCGGTCCCCAGGGTGGGGGCCTGGCCGCGCCCTATGTGTGGCACTTTGCCACAGGCGATCTTCAGGTGCTTTTTTCCAGCCTGGATGCCGACAACCGCGAGCAGCTCTCGGTGGTTCCGGTGACGCTGGATGGCTTTGCCCCAGCCGCCAACACGCCCACCGATGCCCTGCTGCCCGAATCACGCCGCCTGACCGGCGCGCCCTTTGGCATCTGGGATTTTGGCGTGGATGCGGCCAGTGGGCGCATTGTCTTTTCCCAGTTGAGCGAGACCGCCACCAGCGATCTCTGGCTGCTGGAGCCGGGCGCGCCCCAGCCCGAATTGTTGCTAAGCTGTCCCGAAGCCGCGTGCGGCGGGGCTGTCTTTTCTCCCGATGGCCGTTTTTTGGCCTATAGCCAGCGCAACGCCTCGGAATTTGGCGTACCGGTCATCAGCCCGCCCCGCTTGCGGCTCATGGATATGGCAACCCGCGAAACTTATCCCATCTTCTCCGATAGCCAACAGCTTGCCTTCGAGCCGCGCTGGTCCGGCGATAGCCAATGGCTTTCGTTTATTGCGCCCGATAGCAACGCCATCGGCATTTTCAACGTAGAAGATGGACGCAGCGAATTTTATCCCAGCACCACGGGCGAAGCCGCCAGTTGGCAGCCCAATAGCAATCGCTTTGTCATGAGCGAAATGCTACTGACGACGGGTGAAGCCGGCGATCAGTATGAAGTGCATATGTACCTGGTAGATGCGGTCACGGGCGCATACACCGATCTCAGTGTGCATGAATTTCCGGTCGAGGATAACGGGCCGGCCTGGTCACCCGATGGCGAATGGCTGGCCTTTCGACGCAAGGAACTGGCCGGCCCGCGCGAAAGTCTGAGCAAACAATTGTGGCGGATGCGCGCCGATGGCAGCGCAGCCGAGCCGCTCACAATCGCGCCCGATTTCGACTATGGTCCACCCCAATGGTCGCCCGACGGTCGCTATCTGCTCTATCACAAATACCCACTGCGCGGCCCCGATATCGAGATATCCACCTGGATTCTGGATGTGGAGACCGGCACCGAACACCCCATCGCCCGCCCTGCCCAGCGTCCGGTTTGGGTACCCTGACGAATGGGGATACACTTGCAGCTATGACTGAATTTGAAACGCTGATTGAACGCGTGCGCGCGGCGGGCTATAAGATCACGCCGCCGCGCATGGCTGTGCTCGAAGTCATCTATCACGAAGGCGGGCATCTGAATCCCGTGGAAGTGCTGGAGCAGGCGCGCGCAATTCACCCGCGCCTGGGACGCGCCACCGTCTATCGCACGCTGGAATTGCTGACCCAGCTGGGCATTGTGCGCCCTATCTACCTGGTAGACAGCGGGCCGATCTACATCCGCGCCGACAGCGCTCATCACCACCTGGTCTGCTCCCACTGCGGTCTGATCATCGACTTCGACCAGTGCTCCGCGGGCGACATTGCCGAAGAACTAAGCCGGCGTCACGGCTTTCACATCCAGAGCCACCTGCTGGAATTTTATGGCACCTGCGCCAAGTGCGCGCAGCACGCCTGAACTAACGCGCGCCCGGATAGCTCTGCGGCGGATGTTTTGCCAATTCTTCCTCAATTAAATCGGAACCCAACCCGGGACGGTCACTCAATTGGAGATGGCCGTTTTTGATTGCCAGCGGATGGGTCATAATATCGTCGCGCCAGGGCGCGTCGTCCACATCCAACTCCTGAATAAAGAAATTGGGCAATGTGGCGCACACCGCCGCCGAGACCAGCGTATTGATAGGGCTGTGGCAGTTGTGGGGCGCGACCAGGATGTCATAGGCGTGCGCCATATCCGCAATTTTCTTGCCCATGGTGATCCCGTTCCAGGCCAGATCAGGCATGATGATATCCTGGGCGTGCCGTTCCAGATAGGGCTTATAGCCATGCTGCCCAAACAGGCTTTCACCCGTGCAAATGGTCGTCGCGGTAGATTGGCGGATCAGCCGGAGCGCGTCGGGGTCGAGCGTCTCGGTCTCCAGCCACATGAGATCATAGGGTTCCAGAGCGCGCGCCAATTTGATTGCGCCGCCCAGCTTAAAGGTGAACGCCACATCCAGCGCAATGCCCACATCTGGCCCCAGCGCCTCGCGAAAGGTGCCGACCACCGCCTCGGCGTTGCGGATCACTTGAGGCGGCGCATCGCCCGGATGATTCTTCATGCGACTGAGCAGCGCACGCGTATCGGGCACATCCTTCAACGGGAAGATGTTGGTCTTGATGGCGGTATAGCCCCGTTCCAGCACTTCTTCCGCCAGTCGGCGCAGATCGTCGGTGGTCTCCACTTTGGGCAGCCCCAGCCGGTCGGCATGTTGGGCGCGCACGCTGCCACAGTGTGACCAGTAGAGGCGCAACTCATCGCGCATCTTGCCGCCCAGCAATTGCCACACCGGCGTGCCCAGCGCCTTGCCGCGGATATCCCACAGCGCCGAATCGATGCCCGCCATGGCTTTCCACGCAATGCCGCCCACATGGCGCATAGACGCCGCCGAAAGATCCCACCAGATGGCTTCCACCTGCATGGGGTCGCGCCCAATCACCCACTCGGCATAGCGTTCTACTGTCGCGGCCACCGGCCCCGGCGAACCCCAGTCGGTGCAATCGCCCCACCCTACCAGCCCCGACTCGCTGGTCTCCACCTTCACAAACGTCCACGGGCGGAAACCGCCATCCACAATAAAAGTCTTTACGGCAGTAATTTTCATACAATACACTCCTGATTAGCGTTGGGAAGCGGCAAAACAGTGGACAATCCATCCGTACTACTGGCGCCTACTGGCAGTTGGCGACTACTGGCAGTAAATCGGGGCCACGATTTGTTATCGTAGCATGAAAAATTCGCGCTCGGTAGTTTGGGCGCAATTGGGGTATAATCACCTCCGAACATTTGGTCTACTCAAGCCAGCCTATCGACACACGCTACACGCCACACGCAAGGAGCGACTATCATGAATTCTGCCCACTTCCAGAACCTCTATGCCTATACCTTTTGGATGCACCGCCAGGTGTGGACTTGTATGGAAGAACTGCGCGAAGAACAGTTTACCCAGGATCTGGACTATTCGATTGGTTCACTCCAGAACCAATGTATCCACACCCTGGGCGTGGAATATTGGTGGATTCACTTTTTGGCGACAGGTGAGCTGGATTTTGTAGACGTGGAAAGCCTGAGCACGCGCCCCGCGATTCGCGCGGCGTGGGATGCCGTGGAAACCGAAGTCACCGGCTATCTGGCAGCTCTAACGGCTGCGGAGCTGGAGCGGCTGGTGAAGCCCCCGTTCTGGGATGAACAAGCCGCGCCGGTGCATGTGTGGCAGGCTCTGTTTCAGGTTGCCAATCACAGCACAGACCACCGCAGCCAGATGCTGGCCGGGTTGCACCGCGTGGGTGGGCGCACACTGGAACAGGATTATCTGGAATATCACTTTGCCCACAGCCCAGCGCCGGATACGCCGGCCCAGGCCACCCTGCTATAACCCGGCTATAGTGCGCATCACATCTTCAGGCAAGTCGCAAACAAGTCTGGGCCAAGCACACACGGCAGATTGAGCTGCGCTAGCGCGCGTGTCCATATTGCAGATGCGTCTCCAGATAGCGCACACCGCGCGACAACAACACAACCAGGATGAGATACATAAACGCCAGCATGGTCAAAGACTGCATATAGAGGAAATTGCCGCTGTAATAGAGGCGCGTCAATTGGGTCATATCCTGCACGCCCAGAATCGCCACCAGCGAGGAATCTTTGATAATTGCAATGAAATCGTTGCCCAGCGCGGGCAGCACGCGCCGCACAGCCTGGGGCAGCACAATATAGCGCATGGTCTGAAAGTAACTCATACCCAGGGCGCGCGCCGCTTCATACTGGCCTTTTTCGATAGACTGGATGCCGGCGCGGAAAATCTCGGCAGAAAATGCACCATAGCCCAGCGCGAGGGCAAAAACCGCGCGCATCTCGCCCGGCACATCGCGCGTGCTGATGGGCACGCCCAATGCAGCCAACCCATTCACCGCCACCGGCGTCAACGCAAATGCCACATAGAGCAGCAACACCAACATGGGGATGCCGCGCACAATTTCTACATAAAACGACGCTACATTGTAGAGAATGGGATTCGACGAGCTGCGCATCAGTCCCAGCGTCAGGCCAATGCAGAGCGCGATGACATAGGCGATGATCGCCACGGTAAGCGTTACCGTAATGCCGCGGAACAGGATTTCACCGCCCAATATGCCCTCTGCACTCTGCCCCGAAATGAACCAGAAGGTGCGTTGCATCTGGTCATCGGTCAGGATGAGATAGACAATATACAGGGCAATCAGAATGGCAAGCAACAGCCACCAGGGCCAGCGCGCAAGATTGTCCATTGTCCCCAGCAGACGCGATTGCCCAGGGGGTGGAGTAGGGGTCGACGCCATGCGCAAAGACTCCATCATCTAGAGAGTGACGGGAACAGAAGCCGGGTAGCCATGGCCTGCACACAGTCATGGCTACCCGGCTTTGCTCGGTGCCCCGCGGCGCACTGCCACAGGGGAATGACTATCTACACCCCAACGCGGGGTTATTCCTCTTCTTCGGGTTCAAACCATCCGATGCGCAGATCGGCCAATGTGCCGTCGGCATCCATGCTTTCCAGCGCATAGTTGATGGGCGCAACCAGGGGGCTGCCCTGGCCCAGAATGAAGCCCAGTTCTTCGCTTTCCACGGCCGCGCCGGATACCTTGAGCAATTCAGAATTGGCGCCCACATAGCCGATGCCTGCCACGTTGTCGATCATCACCGCGTCCACATCGCCGTTGACCACTGCTTGCACCGCGGTGCCAAACTGGTCATAGGCAATCACCCGGTCTTCACCCACCAGCGCCAGGCTGGCATCGTAGTTGGTAGTCCCCAACTGCGTGCCGATGAGCAGTTCCGGATCGGCGGCAAATTCTTCAGGTTCCACAAAGCGATCTTCATCAATGCGCACCAGCAAAACCTGACTGGAAGTCACATAGGGCAGAGAAAAATCTACGTTCTGGGCACGCTCTTCGGTGATGGTGATCCCGTCTGCGGCCACATCGAACGTCTCGAAGCTGCCTTCGCCGCCCATCACAGCGACCATCGCGTCCCAGCTGGTTTCCACAAATTCGGTCTGGCAATTGACGCGTTCGCAGATTTCGCCAAAGACGTCATAGTCATAGCCCACTGCCTCACCCGTATCGGGGTCGATGAAGTTGAAAGGCTGATAGGCGTTTTCCACCGCGATGCGCAGAATACAGCCTTGCAGATCGGGTGCGCCGTCCACTTCACCGGGGGTGATTTCATTGCACGGTTGGGCCGCGGTCGGTTGTTCACCGCCGCTCGTCGGTGCGGCAACCGGCGCACAGGCTGCCAATATGACCAACGCTACGCTACCTAATAGAACAATCAGCAATTGACGAATTTTCAACGCGATTTCTCCTTGAAGTAATAATATATGGACATTTCTGAATTCTGGATCAAACTGCGGATTGGGCTATGTACAGACTGCCCAACCCAACACACAAAAGACAAGTACAGACTATCAAGTACAGACTATGCGGAAAGATTATCCGCACAAGTGGCAAATTGGTCAAGCATAGACTATCTCACAAACTCAAGACGCGGTAGACTGGAAAAGATCCTGTGTAGATTCGGCCAGTAAAGCATTTGAGCCAGAGGAAATAGGTATATGTATTTGACCAACACGACAAACAGACTAATTGCGCAGCGCCGTATATCCTATCAGCACATCGCCCACCTGTTGCTGGGACTGCTGTTACTGGGGCTACTGGGCGCGTGCGGAGACGATACGGCTTCCGCGCCTACGGATACATCAACCGCCCCCCCGGCAGGCGCAGATGCTCCGGCATCTGAGGCGACGCTGCAAGTGAGCCTGCTGCCACCCGATCAACAAGAGGGGGGCACGCTGGCTGTGCGCGTGCAACGCGGCGACGGCACACCCATCACCGACGCCAGCGTGCGCCTGGAAGGTGATATGAACCACGCAGGCATGATTCCCGTCATCAGCGCACCCACGTCCCACACGGTTGACGGCATCTATCGGGTGCCCTTCGAATTCAGTATGCTGGGCGATTGGATCATCAGCGTCTTTGTGACCACCGCCGACGGGCACGAATATCAGGAACAGATCGAAATCGGTGTGCGTCAGGAAGGGCTGGATATTCCATGAGCCGCTATGCACACACCTTATTAAAGCGCGGGGCAACACCCATCCACGCGGTAATCATCCCCCAAAATCGGAAGCGCCCGTGGCGGTGGCGCATGGCCGCGCTGGGCCTGTTGCTCCTCTTGAGCGCCTGTACCGCACCCTGGTCACAGTCGCCGACACCCATACCTCCCGTCTTACCCACGCCCGTGCCCAACGCAGTGACGATTGTCGCAGCACTGGCGCGCCCCGCGCCCCTGGTAGGTGGCAATGGCGCAATCTACCTCACCCTGACCAATGGGCGAGATGTGCCTGTGCAGCTGGTGTCCGCCGCAAGCTCCGCCGCCGCCACAGTCGAAATCCACGAAACCGTGGCCGACAATGGCATCATGCGCATGCAACATCTACCCGATGGCGTCACCATCCCGCCCCAGGGCAACGTTCAGTTCCAGCCCGGCGGCCTGCATTTGATGCTCATCAATCTGGGAGAAGCGTTGACCGTGGGCGAGAGCATAGAGCTGACCCTGCACCTGGAATCAAACGCGGCGGGCACGCCCGTGCGCGAGACGCTGGTCGCGACGGTTATGGTCGGCGAGCCAGACCGGGACGCCTCTGGGAATGCTGGAGAGGATTCTGCCGAAGCGCACGACCATTAGCCGAGACTGTAGAATTGGCCGGGACTATAGAACGGGCCGCGCGCTTACTCACCACATCAGTTTGCGCTAGCCGGTTCGCCCACCTTGTAGGCGGTGTGGATGTAGTCGATCATCGACTGTTCTTCGTGCATATAATCTTCCAAATCAAACGCGGCATAGAGTTCCCGGCTTTGCATAAAATAGGCCAGCGCGCGTTCGCTAAGCCCCTGTTCCAATGCCACATGCCCCAGATTGTGGAGCGTCGCGGCCATATCCGTCCAGGTTCCCCGCGTTTCCGAAAGGGCCAGATCCAGCTCGTACCAGGTGAGGGCCTTGTCAAAATCGCCCTGGGCATAGGCGACCGAACCCAGATTGTTATAGCAGGTGCTGATGCCGATGACATCATTGATATAGCGGAAGAGCGACAAGGCGCGTTCATAGGCTTGCTGCGCATCGGCATAGCGCTCCAGCCCTTCCATGGCCAGGCCCATGCTGTTGTAGATGCTGGCGCATTGTTGCTGGTGGCTGTGGCGCAGGGCGATGCGCAACGCCTTGCGATGCTCGCGCAGAGCCTGGTCAAACTCGTTGAGACCATAGTACGCACTGCCCAGGTTCATCAACGCCGTGGTCAGGCCGCGTTGATCGCCCAGTTGCGCCACACAATCGAACGCCGCGCGGAAATAGGCAAGCGCCTGGCGCGGGCGGTCGATCACACGATACGATGTGCCCAGGTCCGTATAGGCATAGGCCAACTCGGTCAGCAGATCGCGGCTATCAAACACCTGGGCAGCACGCTGTAGCCAGCGAATGGCGTCATCCACCTGTCCCACAAAAAAGAGCTGGCGCCCAATATTCATTTGCAGCCACGCATAGTCGCGCATATCGGCCAAAGCCAGCGACGCGGCCGCGCCCGCGGCCAGCCAGCGTAGAATACCGGGCGGATGCCGCCAAAATGCATAGTGGGCCAATGCCAGGGCATAGTCGCGCGTCAGGCGCAGATCGTCCCGATTGTCGGCCAGTTCGGGCGGCAACGTCAACCCATCGACATCCACCGCTTCGTCGGCCAGCACATCCAGCGCCGGCTGTCGCCAAATGCGTTCCATGCGCTCGGTACACCAATCGGCCCCGCGATAGATATTGCCCCATTCCACATCAATTTCGGGCCAGCGTTCAATCGGCACAATCTGATAGTGCTCGGCCATTTCCACATAATATTGCGCGTGGCGGCGATCCCACTCCTCGCCCAACATAGCCGCGTTCTGTTCCATATACTGGCGCACCAGAGGATGCATCACAATGCGCCCCTGAAAAACATCCCGATCCAGCAGGCCGCGCGCTTGCAGGGCGTCCAGTGTGCGCTCCAGTTCGGGCGTGGACCCCAGTTCGGCCCAGAAAATGCGCTGCACGGCCTGGGTCGATGCGCCCCCCGATGCGCTCACCAGCCGATCCAACAGGGGGCCGGTCTGGGGGTGAACCATCGCCAGGTTTTCCACGGCAAAGGCGACCAGATCGGCGCTATCCACGCGCCCCGATTCGTGAGCCATCCCGGCCAGCATAGGCGCCAACTCGGCCCAGGGATATTCCAGCAATAACCCCAATACCACTTGCAGCGTAAACGGCAGCCCCCCGGTCAGGCTTGCCAGCGCATCCACATGCGCCAATGCGTCGGCCTGCACCATATCGGGTGCGCGCTTGCGAATAAATTCCGCCACGCCGTCCGCATCCAGCCCCCCCAGGGGCACATGGTGTGCCTGACACAAATCGGCAATCGCCGGGCTGAAGTTGCGGTCGATAAACAGGATGCGCGATTGGCCTGCCGCGTCGTGGAGATGGCCGATAATATCGGCCAGAATGGTGAGATCATCGGCGGTCGCGCCCGAAAGCTCATCCAGAATCAGCAGCCGCTTACGGCGATAGAGCTGTTCGAGGATGCTGATGCCCCAGCGATCTTCACTGATACGCGTGAGCGTGGTGCCGAAGATAGAATCCATCGTCCGCACAATATCATAGAGGCGGAAGCGCGTGACGCCCGCCGCGCCCACGCGGATGATGCCATCGGAGAAATGATAGACCAGATTCCAGGCCGCGGCCGTTGCCAGAGTCGTCTTGCCTGCACCCTGGCGGCCCGAAATTGCCAGCGCGGGCTGTTCCGGCCCACTGGTCAGCCAGCCGTGAAGCTGCAATAGCTCGCGCTGCCGCCCACTAAAGCCGGTGAGACGATAGAGACCCAGATTATGCCGTGCAATAGACGTTTGTTCGCCGTCGCTCATTACCTGTATTCACCTGCCTGTATTCACCTGCCGGTATTCGCCTGCCGGTATTCGCCTGCCGGTATTCGCCTGCCGGTATTCGCCTGCTATTCTGAAAAGATCGCCTATAAAATCAGACAGGGATAATCGCTGGACAACGCAATTTCATTGGAAAGCGCCCGCATAAAATTGCCCGCGCCGGTCACACCGCTCAGGTTGCGGCCTTCTGCCGACGGGTCGATCAAAATCAGGTCAGGGCGAATCCGCCGCCCCAGCGAATTGATATTGGCGGGCGATACGGTTTCCACATAATCCACCGCCTCGATCACCTTCTCGGTAACCGCCCTGGGCGCGGTCGATGCATCGCTAACAATAATGGTAATATCCTCATTCTTTTGCAGTTGCCGAATCGTCTGCGTGCCCGCCTGCCCGGCTCCTACCACCCATACGCGCATGGTCTCTCTCCCTCTCCACCAATATTAACGAATATGCGCCAGCAAAACCCCTAGATCAGCCCAATCAGGCTTAGCCCATAGTAAAAGAGCAGAATCACCACCGCACAGGGCAAGCCCACCAAAAGCCCGGCGCGCACCATCACTGTGCGCGGCACCACCCCGGTGACCGCGACCAACGTCATGCGGGCCGAACCCGCCGGCAGCACAAACGCCAGCGCCACCGCCATCACCGCAGGAATCACCAGCCGTTCGGGCGGAATGCCGGTTGCCTGCCCCAATGTGATCAGCACCGGCGCGATAATTGCGCCTACCGCCACATTGTTCATCAGCTGGGTAATCATGAATCCGCCAAAGATGAGGATCGCCAGCACCAGCAAATAGGGCATCCCCGTGAGAAAAGGCGCGAGCTGTCCGGCAAACCACGCACTTGCCCCCGATTTATCCAGCGCATCGCCCAGGGTAAGCCCTGCACCAATCACCAGAAAGACGCCCCAGTTCACACCTTTCAAGTCATTCCAGTCGATGATTTCTTCGATGGAAAGCACCGCCACCGCACCGATGGCGACCACCACACTGCTCAACAGCGTAGCCGGCAGGCCCAGGCTGGTTTCAATCCACGAGCCGGTCAGCCACAGCAGAATCGATACACCCAGCACCAGCACAATTTCGCGTTCGGACCCGCGCAGCCCGCCCATCTTCACAATCTCGCGCAGCGCGGGCAGCGTATCAATACGGGCATCGGTGACACGCACCACCCGCGTCAGCAAAAACCACGCCAGAGGCACCAGAATCAACACCGTGGGCAGGCCATAGGCCAACCAATCCAGAAAGCCAAAGTCGCTCACCCGCGCCAATTGCCCACTGGCAATGGCATTTTCACCCGACCCCATAATGGTGCCCATGCCGCCGATACTGGTGCTATAGGCAATCCCCAGCACCAAGAGCTGGAGCACCTGGGGCGCTTTTTCCTGGGGCTGGACACGCTGGGCAATGGTAATCGCCACAGGAATGAGCACCGCCGCGGTTGCTGTGTTCAAAACCCACATGCTCAACAGCCCCGCCCCCGCCATAATCCCAAATAGCAAAACCGGCAGACTGCCGCGGCTCCACACAATCGTTTGCAGGGCCATGCGCCGCGTGAGACCGTGTTTGCTCAAGGCTTCGGCCAGAAACAGGCTGCCCAGGATCAAAAAAAGGACAGGCGTGCCAAAGGGCAAAAATGCCCCGGTGACCGTATCAATTTCCAGCGCAACCTGGCCAATCGGCACCATGAGCGCGGCAATCGGCAGGGGCGCAGGCTCCAATGCCAGCAGCGCGCCGGTGAAGACAAAGAGGGCAATCGCGCGCTGGGCCTCTGGCGTCAAGCCTTCGGGCGCGGGCAGAAAGAGCACCCCCACCGTCAACCCAATCACAATGAGAAAACGCCGCAGGTCAAAGACTTTGCGCACACTGGCCTGGAGCGGCTGCTGCAACACCTGCAACGGGATGACTCGCCGCTGCAAACGCCGCTTGCTGGTCATGGTGCGTTCGGCGGTGCCGCTCGCGCGTCCGGCCTCGCTCCCTCGCGCCCCTTCAGCGGATTCGGCGGGGGCCGTATCGGGGACATCTACATCCTCGACGCCACGCCGACGATAGGGGCTGAGGACTGCCCTTCGCGGCAATTCAGATTTTAGACGCGCACGCTGTGGACTCATTACCTGGAACTCATTACCTGAAATTCGGTGGTGGAGGGCTTACGCCCGCGGGTTAGAGGGCGCCGCAGGAGGCTAACCCCTGCAGGATGGGTGAGAAATTTGGGGCAATCTCGCGGGCTTTTTCCAGCCACACGATGGCTTTGTCACATTCGCTCGGCTCTTTATAGACATGGGCCAAACCCAGCGTGTAAAAATGCTCGATGCGCGCACGGTCGCCCAACAGTTCGATGCCGCGTTCGAGATGGATGACCGCGTCTTCAAAATTGCGCCGGGCATAGAGCGTCATGCCCAGATAGACATGTGCCGGGCCATATTCGTCGTTCAATTCTACTGCCTGGCGCAAAACGCGCACGGCCTGGAGATGATCGCCCGAATTGTACAGACCATCGCCCAGGGCGGCCAGCGTCAACGGCGCAGCATAGACATCCACGGCCTGCTGATAGGCTTGGTTGGCACGCTCGAAATCCTGGAAACCCAGACGATATTGACGACCCAGCCCCACATAGAGATCAAACCGATAGGGCGCGGCCTCGATCGCCTTTTGATAATACTCTACCGCGCCCTCATAATCACCGCGCATTTCGAACAAAAAGGCCCGATTGCGCAAGGCCGTGATGTTCAGCGGCTCAATCGCCAGGGCGCGCTCCAGATAGGTTTCGGCCTGGGGCCAATTGCCCACATCGGTGTAGATCTCGCCCAGAATCGC
>JBBDIO010000144.1:0-31502 GCA_040880365.1 Litorilinea sp. | reverse complement strand
CGCCCGCGGGCGCGCGCAGGAGCAGGCCGCTGATTCCCGCCTGGGTCAGCGCGGCGGCAAGCGCCTGCAAGTCGCCGGTGCCCGCCAGCCAGACGCTGTTCAGCGCATTGGTATAGCGACGTGCGGTGATGTAGGACAATTGGGACAACGCGGCCTCTAGTTGGAGGGCGGTTGCATGGGTCATGGCGCACTTGACCAGCCAGCCATCTGGCGGTGTCCAGGTCAACTCGCGGGCCGCGTGCCAGATCTCGGCTTCCTCGATTGGTTCGGTGGTTGGCTTGGCAAGCAAATCGCCGCCCCCCAAATAGGTGCGCAGTTGATTCAGACGCGGTTCGATGGTGGCGGCCAGCCCACCCAGGCGCGCGCGTAGCGTGTAGGCGTGCGGCGATTCGCCTGTGCAGTGGAGATCCAGCGCGTAGAGGTCGAATGTGCTGCGCGCCAGCCGGGCAATCAACGCCTGGGCCGCGTCAAATGAATCCAGCGATTGGGTGAGTGTGCCATAGGCAGGCGGTTCGGGGAATACCTTGAGGCTGGCTTCGACCAGGATGCCGAATTCGCCGCGGCTGCCTACCAGGAGCTTGGGCAGGTCGAAGCCGGCGGCGTTTTTGACCACCTTGCCGCCGCCGCGGATGAGCCGCGCCTGTCCATCGACAAAGCGGACGCCGATGAGAAAATCGCGCAGGCTGCCGAAACGGTGCCGGCCTGCGCCGCTGACCCCTGCTGCGATGGTACCGCCGATGGTCGCGCCCGCGTCCACCCAGGGCGGATCAAAGGGCATGTGCTGGCCGTTTTCGGCAAGAATCGCGCGGATAGTCTCCAGCCGGGTGCCTGCCTGAACGGTAATGGTATATTCGCCGGGATCGTATTCCACCACGCCCGCTAGTGCGGTCATGTCGAGTTGGGGAATAGGGGCAGGTGGCAGCGCCAGCGCAGGTTTGGTGCATCCCCCTACCGGGCGCAGTTTGGGATGTTCACCAATTGCGGAGATTACATCCTCAACGCTTTGCGGGCGGATCGCAGCCTGGGCCACGTGGTGTTGTGTCGTGCCGGCCTGTGCGCTCATGCGGGTTGCTCTGTGGGTTGTACTGTGGGTTGCTGTGCAGGCTGGGGCATGACAGGCGGCGTGCCGGGCAGCATCTTGCCCCGATTGGCGATCTCTCCCGGATCCAGGGCGCGGCGCAATTCGTGCATGACAGCCAGGTCGGTGGCGGTGAACATTTCTTCCATGTAGGCGCGTTTTTCCACGCCTACGCCATGTTCGCCGGTGATGGACCCGCCCAGCCTGATACACATGCGCAGGATTTCGCCTGCCAGGGCTTCGGCACGTTCCAGTTCACCTGCCTGCCGCCCATCATAGAGGATCAACGGGTGGAGATTGCCATCCCCGGCATGAAAGACGTTTGCCACGCGCAGCTTGTATTTGTGGCTGGCGCGTTCAATTTCGACCAGTGCTTTACCCAGGTGACTGCGCGGCACGACGCCATCCTGGACAATGTAATCGGGGCTGAGTCGCCCGACTGCGGAGAACGCACCTTTGCGCCCCTTCCAGATTTTGGCGCGCTCGTCGTCGTCATGTGCCACACGGATCTCCTTGGCGCCGGATTGCTCGATTACCCCATGCAGCCGTTCAAACTCGGCATCGACCTGAATCTGTTCGCCCTCCAGCTCTACAATCAGCAATGCTGCGGCATCGCGCGGGTAGCCTGCATTGACCGCAGCCTCGGCGGCTTCAATTGCCAGGCTATCCATGATTTCCATCGCGCCGGGCAACAGGCCGGAAGCTACGACACTGGCAACGGCATCGCCCGCTTTTTCCAGATGATCGTAGGACGCCAATACGGTGCGATAGGTTTGGGGGCGGGGCAACAGGCGCAGCGTCACTTCCAGCGCAATGCCGAACAGTCCTTCGCAGCCCACAAAAAAGCCGGTCATATCCGGCCCGTTCTGGTCGAGGCTGGGGCCGCCGATTTCGATGACTTCGCCTGTGGGCAAAACCGCCTTGATACCTAATACATGATTGGCCGTCATCCCATATTTAAGGCAGTGGGCACCCCCCGAATTGAACGCAACATTGCCGCCGATGGTACAGATGAGCTGGCTGGATGGGTCGGGCGCGTAGTATAGCCCGTGGGGCGCGGCCGCCTGGGATACATGCAGGTTGATGACGCCCGGTTCGACCACGGCAATACGCTGATCCGGATCCAGCTGCACAATGCGGTTCAGGCGGTTGAGTGCGATCACGATCCCGTGTTCGATGGGCAGCGATCCGCCCGAAAGGCTGGTGCCGCTGCCCCGCGCCACAAACGGGATCTGGAATTGGTGGCAAAGTTTGACGATCTGAATCACTTCGTCCTGGGTTTCGACTAAAACCACGGCATTGGGTGTGGCGCGAAATGCGGTCAGGGCGTCGGATTCATAGGGCGCGAGCTGTTCGGCTCGCTGCAAGATGCGTGGGGCGGGGATGAATTGTTGTAATTGCGAGAGACACTCGTCCCAGCCCGGCAACGGGCCGTCGGGCATCGTGTGCGGTGTGGCGTGTGTGATAGACATGGCTGTTCACCTGTATTTGCCTGGGCCGAACCGGGCAATCTGCTGTGAATCTGACTGTGAGTTTGAGGGTGGTGATTCGGTTCGGGTCGTCGGGAGACAGGCGACCTGCGCGGTCCGTTGCAATGCTTTCTCGAAAATTGTAGCCGTGTATGGGATGCTCGTCAATTGTCTTGACAACGAAATGAGGTGTGGAGTAGACTGCCAACCATAACATTCACTACCGCTACATTGCTGAATAGATTCTCTCATCAACGTTCGACTCGTCGTTGCGCGCATGGATTTGGCACGCGTGTCAAAGCACCTGCCGGCAGGCCTGGCACCTATGCGCGCGCGGCTAGCCAGGGTGGGGTGGATGTAGGGAACGGCCGGAAATTCGCCTGGACATGCAGCAGTTGACTGGGAAGAATGGCCGGTGATCGGGTATCCATCATCTTCAACTGCATTTTACAAGGAGCGCATTGAACATGAATCAAGCCAACAAATCGTTCACCAACCACCTGTCGCGGCGCGCATTTCTCAAGGCATCGGCTGGGGCGGCGGCAACCGCGGCGCTGGCTGCCTGTGTGCCTGCGGCGGCACCTGCAGGCGAAGGCGGCGCGAGTGAGCCGGCCCCGGCGCGCAATCTCACCGTCTGGGCGCACCGCTCATTTGCACCGCCCGCCGATGAGATTCTGTTGAACAATATCCAGACCTGGGCGACTGAAAACGGGGTGGATCTGGAACTGGTTGCCGAAATCGAAGTGCCCACCATGAATGACCGTTTGGTGGCGGCCATCGAGTCGGGCAATCTGCCCGATATGTCGGCCATTGCGGGCGGGCGTATTGCCCTGCACTATCCGGCCAATATTTACGCCGATGTGAGCGATCTCTACGCCGATCTTGCCGAGGAGTATGGTGGGTTCTTCCGACCCGCCGAACAGATGGCAACCATCGACGGCAGCCAATGGGTGATCCCCTATTCTATCGATACTTCGCTGATGCACTATCGCCAGGACATTCTGGACGAGAACGGCTTGAGCGTGCCTACAACCTGGGATGAGTTTGTGAACGCTATGGAAACGGCGCAGAATCCCCCCGACTTGTATGGGGCGGGCATTGGGTTGAACCTGGCGGCAGGCGATGCCGAAAATACGTTCAAGCTCATGTTGTTGGGCTTTGGCGGGGCCTGGTCGAACGAAGCGGGCAACGAGATTGTGATCAATTCCGAAGCGACCCACGAGTGGTTGAACTACGTGATCACCAATATATGGGAGCGGGGAATTCTGCCGCCGAATGCGTTTGAATATGACAACGCGACCAACAATGCCGACTATCAAAATGGTTCGGTGATTGCTGTGCA
Source organism: Litorilinea sp. (assembly GCA_040880365.1). Lineage (GTDB taxonomy): Bacteria > Chloroflexota > Anaerolineae > Caldilineales > Caldilineaceae > JBBDIO01. The sequence goes on along the minus strand of JBBDIO010000144.1, from coordinate 27,613 downwards.
TAACCCGGCCAGCGTGCTGGTGTGGCTTTTGGAAAACAACCCGGAAATGGCGGCGAACACGGCGATTGCCGGTGTGCCTGCGGGACCGGAAGGCGCGTTTAACTCGGCAGGTATTCGCGTCTGCTGGTCGATCTTCAATAGTGCTTCGGAAGAAAATCAGCAACTGAGCGGCGATTTGCTGCGCTATCTGTGGGAACCGGCGCAGTATGAGCCGTGGATTGCACTGGCGTTTGCTTCACCGGCGCTGGCACAATACGAAGAGATGGAAATGTGGGATGATCCCCAGCGGGCCGGCTTCCTGGAAGCAGCCAAGACGGGTGTGTTGTCGGCGCATCCCAGCCCGATTACGCCGGCCTCTTCGGAACTTCTGTCGCGCAACCCCACGCTGGCAATGGTGTTGCGGGTTATCATCGACGAGTGGACGATGGAGGAGGCGATTGCCGAAGCCGAGACCGTGGCGATGGATATCTATAGCAAGTACGATCTCTAGCGAATCACTGAATCTGTGCGATGGCCTCGTGGTATGGGGCCATCGCACAGATCGGCAGGAAGGACTGCTCTGATGGCTGTCGAGGTGAGTTTAAAGCGCCCGCCGGTTTCGACGGTAAGCCCGGCGCGCCGGCAGGAGGCTGTACAAGGGTATCTGCTGGTCTTGCCCATCATAGTGCTGTTTGTGTGTCTGATCTTCTATCCCTTCTTTTCGGCCATCTGGCTGAGTATGACCGATAAAACCATCGGCACAACCGGCGACTTTGTAGGATTTGCGAATTATCGCTGGCTGCTGCGCTGGCCCGATTTCGAGCTGATGCTCTTGAACACCTGGACCATCGCCTTTGTGGGCGTAGCGATCAAGTTCGTGGTGGGCATGGCTATGGCGTTGCTGCTCAATGTGGAATTTCGTGGGCGCATGATCATGCGCGGTCTGTTCATGCTGCCCTGGGCGGTGCCCACCTTTGTGGCGACACTGACCTGGCGCTGGCTGTACGATTATCAGAATGGCGTCATCAATACGATTGCCACGGGGACAGGTTTGAGCGATACGCGGGTCTCTTTTCTGGGTAATCCCGATTTTGCCCTGATCGCGGTGATCATTCTGGTGGTGTGGAAGGGCTTCCCATTTTTTGGCATTTCATACCTGGCAGGGATGCAGGGTATCCCGCGTGAGATGTACGAAGCGGCAGAGGTGGATGGGGCCAACGCGTGGGCGCGCTTTTTCTACATCACTTTGCCCAGCCTGCGGCATGTGATTATGATCACTTGCCTGTTGTCGCTGATCTGGACATCGAATACGTTCGAGATGGTCTATCTGCTGACGGGTGGGGGGCCTTCGAATCGTACCCAGGTCTTCACGCTGATGACGTATAAGCTGGGGATCGAGAATATGCGGATCGGCGAAGCGTCGGCGGTGCCTATGATGTTCTTCCCGTTGTTGGCGGGGCTGATTGTGATCGTTTCCCGCTATATGATGAAAGAAGATTAAAATGCCGGCTTTTTGGACAGACAACTATCCGCTGCAATATGTTGTGCGGCGTACCCTGTTTTTTGTGGCTCTGGCGCTGTTTGCGTTTTGGGTCTTCTTTCCTTTCTATTGGATGGTGGCGACATCTTTGCGCCCCGATGCTGAACTCTATACGCGCAATGTGACGCTGCTGCCCCAGAGCTTCACTCTGCAACACTATGAAACGGAACTCGTTCGCTATCAGTTTGGCATCCGCCTGCGCAACAGTCTGTTTGTGGCGTCGTCTACAACGCTGCTGACACTGATTGTAAGCAGCCTGGGTGCATTCAGTATTACGCGCCTGCGCTATCCGGGGCGGGCCGCGTTGGCGCGCTCCATCCTGTTTGTCTACTTGATCCCCGGTTCGCTGCTCTTCATTCCACTCTATATCATTGTCTATACGGTTGGATTGGCGAATACGCTCATCTCGCTGATTATCACCTATCTTACTTTCAGTATTCCCTTCTGTACGTGGATGCTCATGGGGTATTTCAAAGCAATTCCGCCGGATATGGAAGAGGCAGGCATGATCGACGGCTGTACGCGATTGCAGACATTTTACAAAATCCTGCTGCCGCTTGCGTTGCCGGGGCTTGTCGCCGCGGGTATCTTTTCGTTCACGCTGGCCTGGAATGAATTTCTATATGCGTTGGTGTTTATCACCAGCAGCCAGCTGCAAACGGTGCCGGTGGGGTTGGCCTCGCATATTGTGGCGGATATCTACATGTGGGGGCCGCTGATGGCTGGCTCGACCATGGCCGCAGTGCCGGTAATCATCCTCTATATTCTGGCGCAGGGCGCACTGGTGCAAGGATTGTTTGCCGGTTCGGTGCGCGGATAATAACGGGGCAGGCTAAGATGCAAAAACCGGGGGCCATGCGGCTTCCGGTTTTTTTTCGTGCGGATTTTGTGCCGATTTTGGGCTGGGTGTGGTCAGATGAGCGTGCGCAATATGGCGCGCACGGGGGAACCATCTATGGGCAGGGCGAGGGGGAGGGCAATCAATTCGTATCGACCCGGTTCGACGTAGGCCAGAGCCAGGTTTTCGAGAATGGCCATGTTGTGATGCGCCAGACGGTGATGAGCATCCAGCGTTTTGCTGTGGATGGGATCTACCGAAGGCGCGTCGGTGCCCAGTAGCACTACACCCTGGTCCGCCAGGAAATCGACGGTGGCGGGGGTGGGATAGGCTATGTCGTCGTACCATTCCGTATTGGACCGTTGCGAAGACGGGGTGCGCAGGAGCAGGCGCGGGGCGGTGATGGTTAGCGATGAGAGGGCCGCGGGATGAATCGGTCCGGTATTTGGGATGTCCACAACCTGGGCGGCTCCGAGATAGGCTGCCAGGGATCGTGTGCCGATGGGCGCGCCATTGGGGATGAAATGCAGGGGCGCGTCGGCATGGGTCCCGGTGTGCGCGCTGAGGGTGAGCGTGGAGACGTTGACGCCATCGCCGGAGGCCATTTGCATGACCCAGCGGTGGCTATAGGGTGTGTCGCCGGGCCACACCGCGAGCGCCGGGTGCAGTGGGTGGGTAATGTCGATGATGGTAGACATGGCACTATTCCGGGTTTTGGGTGGCGGTTTGCAGCCGTTCCGCCAGGGTTTCAACAGTGATATCGTCGGCAATCGCGCTGCGAATGCTGGGCGTAATCTCGTCGGGTATGGATTCCCAGCCCAGGGGCAGTTGCCAGACCTGAGCATATTCGACCCCTGCGGCAAAAGGGGCACGCAAGGGGTCTACACTTTGCCAGGCGGCAATTTCATCGGGGACAACCGGCATTCCGCCATGATGCGCGCGCCAGTCCGCCGCAATATCGGGGCGGGTGAGATGGGCTGCGAGTTCCAGGGCGCGTTCACGGTGGGGGCTGTTGGGATTGACGCCCAGGCAGGTGGTGAAGGCAAGCGTCGCGCGCTGGACAGGTCCGCGAGGCAGTTCGGCGGTGGCATAGACAAAGCGCGGAAACTCCTGGGCGAGAAAGGGCACCAGCCAACTGCCTTCGATGGTCATGCCTGCGCTGCCGCGCCCAAAGCCCTCACCGGGCCAGATGCTATCCAACGTGGTATCGTAAACTGCATAGCCCTCGCGAAATTGTTCGATAAAAAAGTCCAGGCCGGCACGCGTGGCAGGCGCGTCGAAGTTGGCGCGCCCGGTAGCCGGATCCACCCATCCGCCCCCCGCTTGCAGGAGAAAGGGCGCAATGCGGCTCAGGTCGGGGTTGAGGGTGAGGGCAAAGATGAAAAAGTCCTGGTCGGTGATGGCCGCGGCTGCCGCGGCGAATTCCTCCCAGCCCCAGTCTGCGGTGGGGTAGGGCGCTTGCACGCGGTCGAACAGTTCGGGATTGTAGGCCAGCGCCAGTGTGTGGACATCGCGCGGCAGGCAGAATGCGCGCGTCCCCACGCCGAAGCCGGGCGCGAGGCGTGGAGCTACCGTATCCAGGCGGTCATATTGGGCGGGCACGGGGCCGAGCAAGTTGGATGCAATGAGCGTGGGCAGGGCAAAGCCGGTGACCAGATAGAGATCGGCGGGCAGTTCGGCAGGTATTGTGTCGGCGGCAGGCGTTTGGACGCGCCGATCATAGTCGGCGGCCATGACGAATTCTATGGGCGCGCCGGGTTGCGACTGCGCGAAGTCGGCGAGTTGTGTAGTGAGAAATTCGACTTCCTGCGGGGAGACGGGCCAACTGACAAAGAGGAGTGGGCGTTCATCGGGGCGCGCCGCGTCTGGGGCCGCCATGCCATTGGTCGGGGCTGCGGTCTGGTTTGGGGCCGTTTCCGGCGTGTGAAACGGCCACCAGGCCGGCCAGTCGATGTCGCGCACCGGGCCGGGTGCCTGACAGCCGCTCACCAGCAAGCTGAGCAGTAACGCACTCAGGACAATTCTTGGGCGCGGCAAACGGACAGGCGTGCGGCCTTGTACTAATTTATGCGATTGGGCGAATTGCCAATCTGTTGGGATCAATGGCTCTCTTTGGCAACAAACTGCGCATAGGCGTCGGGCGTCATGAGCGCATCCAGGTCGCTTTCCAGCGAATCGCTCGGTTCGATTTTGAAAAACCAGGCTGCATAGGGTGTCCCGTTGATTTGTTCGGGTTGGGATTCCAGCTCCTGATTCACTTCGATGATGGTGCCTGCGACGGGCGCATAGATGTCTTCGGCGGCTTTGACCGACTCGACCACGGCCACCTGTTCGCCGGCCTGCACGGTGCGGCCGGTTTCGGGTAGCTCTACATAGACGATGTCGCTGAGCAGGTCCTGGGCGGCATCGGAAATGCCCACAACGGCTGTGCCATCTTCCAGGCGCACCCATTCGTGGGTTTTTGCATATTTGGCATTGCTATCGAGTGCGTGATCAGCCATCTTGCGTTCTCCTGTGCTGATGAAATAAACCGGATTGGGTAGTGTGGTGTGGTGCTTGTAGCCGCGGGCGCATGGGGGTTGGGCGCCGCCTATTCCTTATAGCGTGGCTTGTAGAAAGGGCGGCGCACGACCCGCGCCAATTTGGGCTGGTTGCGCACGACGATGTGAAATTCTGCGCCCGGCTTGCTGTGGCTAGGGGGCACATAGCCCATACCCAGAAAGCGATCCAGGGTGGGGCTTTTCATGCCGGTGGTGACAAATCCTGCATCTTGACCTGCGGGGGCGTCTTCGATGGTGATGGCATAGTGTTCGCGCGGCACGGCGCGGTCGATCATCTCGAAGCCTACCAGCAGCCGGGTCGGCCCTTCCAGCTTGTGTTTGAGCAGCGCATTGCGTCCGACAAATTCCTTTTCCCAGGCAATGAGCCAGCCCAGGCGCGCCGCGAGCGGCGTGATATCGGCGCTGATTTCGTGCCCATAGAGGGGCATACAGGCTTCGAAGCGCAGACTGTCGCGTGCGGCCAGGCCACAGGGCAACAGGCCCTCATCCGCGCCGGCGTCCAGCAGCGCGTGCCAGAGGGCAGGCGCGTTTTCGGTGGGCAGATAGATCTCAAAGCCATCTTCGCCGGTATAGCCCGTGCGCCCCAGCAGCATGGGCGCGTCCTGTAATGTGGTCGCCAGCGCGGTGCGCGCGGCGACATTCATCAGATCGGGCGTGACGATCTTTTGCAGGATGGCCGCGGCGCGTGGCCCCTGTATCGCCAGCATATAGGTTTGGTCGGAAATGTCTTCCACGCTGACCTCAAAATCAGTGGCGTGCGTGGTCACCCAGGTCAGATCCTTGGCACGGTTGGCCGCGTTGACCACGACCATCCAGTGGTCGGGCCGCCGGTAGATGAAAATATCATCTATGATGGTGCCATCGGCATAGAGCAGCAGGCTATAGGCGGCATCATCCACCTGCATGGTGGAAATGTCGCGCGGCTGAATGTATTGGAGATAGCTTTCGGCATCTGGCCCGCGCACAACAAACTGGCCCATGTGGTCAATATCGAAAATGCCCGCGGCAGTGCGCACGGCCTGGTGTTCGGCAAGCGGGCCGGTGGGATACTGGACGGGCAGCTCCCAGCCCGCGAAATCGACCATGCGTCCCCCCAATTCGACATGAGACGCGTATAATGCAGTTTGTTGCATGGGCAAAATGCTCCTGGCTAGACGGTAGTGTGGGGCAGTGCGACGCAGTGTGCAATTGCGCGTGGCTGCCTGTTCGGTCAGGGGCAGTATAGCAGGGAGTGCGCGGGGCTTGCAAAGGTGTGGGCGGGCGGGGATGGGGTTGCCCAGGGCATCGGTCATCTGCTACACTCAGCCACATGCCCCGTAGGGGGTAATGTGTGCTGACCCCAATAAACTGGACACAAAATTGATGATGCAACTCTGTAACAACGGTCATGAGATTCCTACGTGGGCGAATGGCGTCTGCCCGCGATGCAGCGATGCCCAACGCAAGGCAAAGCGCTACGGCCAACCCAGACCCCGCGATCCCGAACGCTATCGCAAAGGCATGATATAGCCAGAAGTAGGCATGGCACCACCTGATGAGCATACTAAAAAAACTATGTTACGATAGGTAACGGATATTGACTTACGATTGATTTTTGTATGAGGTGATGATAATGGGTGCAAAAACGGACGTACAACACATTGTGAGTACACCCGGCGTGGCGGGCGGTAAACCACGCATTGACGGGGGGCGAATTACAGTGCAGAACATTGTGGTCTGGCATGAACAGATGGGCTATAGCGTGGATGAAATCGCTACACTCTATGACCTGACCCTGGCCCAAATCTATGCCGCTCTGGCCTATTACTACGATCACAAGCAGGAAATTGACCAATCGATTGCGCAAGGTGAAGTGTTCGCTGACACCCTGCGCGCCAAAACTCCCTCGCGCGTAGCACAAAAGCTCTATGCCCGAACGGGTTAAGTTCTACCTGGACGAACACGTTCACCCCGCAGTGGCTGCCGGCCTGCGCCGACGCGGCGTAGATGTGCTCACTACCCAGGAAGCTGGAATGCGCAGTGCATCCGATATTGAGCACCTGGCGTTCGCCACACGCGAGGGGCGTGTGTTCGTCACCCAGGACGATGATTTTCTGCGGCTACATGCCGGCGGCGAGCCCCATGTCGGCATCGCCTATTGCCCACAACGCACGGACGTGGGCCATGTGGTGCGTGGGCTGCTCTTGATCTACCAGATTCTGCTGGCCGACGATATGAATAACCACATTGAGTATCTTTGAGGCAAGAAATCGCCAACGCCCAGACGCGCATCTTCGCGCGCCATCACATTGTCTTCTGGTACAACGCCAAGCGCGAGCTGCGCGCCGAATTCGACGAACTGACGCTTCCCCAGGTGGAGAAAATCACGCTGGACAACAACGAGTTCGGCATGAAGCACCGCATTCTGCAACAGGAACCCAGACAGAAATTCCTGCTCTATCACGATGGCCCGCCAACTTCAGATGTGGACAACCGGCTGCTGGACGTGGAACTGGCGCATGGCGGTTTCCGTGCCGACCAGACCGCGCTTTGGCTCACCGAGTTGGGCCTGGCATGGGGTTTGGCGAGGTGTTGGCGCCCTAAAACGCGCCCTTTCGGCTTGTCAAAACAGTCGTTTTGCGCCAGAATACAGGAGTAGTGCGCGAGCCGTTGCGCCCCCTTAGCTCAGAGGATAGAGCAACTGCCTTCTAAGCAGTCGGTCGTAGGTTCGATTCCTACAGGGGGTACTTTGCGCGTGTGTTACGGGAGCGCAGCAATTTGCAGAATGAGAGAAAGGAATTTGTCCACATGCAAGACAATGTTACGCACGAAGATGCTAACCATGATGATGCCATGCGCATTGATGTGTGGTCCGACTATAACTGACCGTGGTGCTATCTAGCGGCGTCCAGTTTGGAGCGCCTTACTGAAAGTCACGGGGTGGAGGTCGTCTGGCATTCGTTCGAGCTGCGCCCCGCCGGTTCGCCGCCGATTCCTGCCGAATATAAGGCACGGATCGACGCGGGTCGCCCGCAGTTGAATGCGATTGCCAAAGAGAAGTATGGATTGACGCTGAATCAAGGGCCGTTTGGCATGGACAGCCGTCCCGCGCTGACTGTCGCCAAGTGGGCCGAGGAACAGGGCGTCGGGCCTGCCTATCATGCGGCGGCCATGCGCGCCTATTGGGAGGCCGGACGGGATATCAGCGAGTTGAGTGTGCTGGAAGAAGTTGTCGCCGACGTGGGGTTGCCCGCGGATGAGGTGGCGCGCGTGGTAGCTGATGCCAAGTTGGTGGCGGAGGTGGATGCCGATATTCAGCTCGCCCGCGATCTGGGCCTGAATAGCGTGCCGGCGATGGTGTTTGACCAGAAGTATCTGGTTTCCGGCGCACAACCCTATGCGGTGCTGGTGGAAGCGGTGGAGAAGATTCGCGCAGAACCGGAAAATTCCGAGTAGGCCATCACCGATTGTGATATCGTTGCAGTAACCAGATGTAAATTGAAAATCGGCAACTAAAAAGGGCCAGCCCGTGTCATAATCTGCGCGGCTGGCCCTTTTTAGTATTGGTGAAGAAATCAGGCGTTGACTGGTTCGGGGGCAGGCGTGCCCTGGGGGGCAATGCCCGCGGCGTGCAGCAAATCCGTTCCGGTCACAAATTTTACGCGCGGACGGCCTTGCGGTTCCCCGGCCTGCACTTCCTGCTCATCAATTTTGCGCCAGGCGTCCATATCTACATAGGGTACATTGCGCGACCGAAGCAGGGCCGGGATGGCGTCGGCATCGGTGTGGGTCGCGCCGGGTGTGGATGTCATATCTTCCAGCAGTTGCTCCACGGTCTCGACGGCATCGGGCTTGTTGGTGCCGATCACCCCGCTGGGGCCGCGTTTGGCCCATCCTACCACATACAGCCCCGGTACCAGGTTGCCGGTTTCGGGGTCGTAGACGCGCCCCTGGCGGTTGGGGATGGTGCCCGTGCGCTTGTCATAGGGGACATCGGGCAGGGGGACACCCCGATAGCCTACCGAACGCAACACCAGGCCCACGGGCCGGGTTTCAAATTTGCCCGTGCCCACCGCATTGAGATAGCCGCCTTCGACGGCGCGCAGTTCGTTGTGTTCAATGCGCGCCGCAGTAATTTTGCCATCCTCGCCGCTCAGTTCGACAGGCGATTCCAGGAATCGGAAGTGGACCCGCCTGGATTTGCCCGTCGGTTCGCGTTCGGCAAATTCGCGCAGGATTTCCAGGTTGCGCTGGGCGACATTGTCGCTTTCGATCTCTTTTGCGCTCAGGGGATCGACGGCCAATTCCTCGACCTTGATCGTGGGTTCGGCATCGGAGAGTTCACCAAATTCGCGGACTTCGGCATTGGTGAATTTGACCTGAGCCGGGCCGCGGCGCGCCACAATGTAAATATTCTTGACCCGACTCTGGGCCAGCTTTTCCAGCGCATGGTCGGCGATATCGGTGTCGCGCAATTCGTCTACGGTTTTTGCCAGAATGCGCGCTACATCCATTGCGACATTGCCCACGCCCACTACCAATACGTTCTCGATGGAGAGATCCACATCGAGGTCGGCATAGTCGGGATGTCCATTGTACCAGGCCACAAATTCGGTGGCCGAGATGCTGCCATCCAGGTCTTCGCCGGGGATGTTGAGCCGACGGTCGGCCTGCGCGCCCACCGCAAAGATGATGCGGTCGTAGTGTTGACGCAGCTCTTCGAGGGTGATGTCGGTGCCGAAATCTACATTGCCAAAGAAGCGAAAGTTGGGATTGGCGGCGGTGCGTTCATAGACTTTGGTCACGGATTTGATTTTTGGATGATCGGGGGCAACACCATAGCGCACCAGACCGAAAGGCGCGGGCAGACGGTCGAACATGTCGATTTGGACTTGCAGATTTTTTTGCTGGAACAATGCGCCGGCTGCGAAAAATCCCGAAGGACCAGCGCCTACAATCGCAATGCGTAAGGGACGGTCTTCTGTGCCGAGCATATTTGTCACGTTGTTCTCCAAGGTTGAACCTATATTTTCTTTACCATGCTGCCGAACTGACGGGCAAGGGTGAGAATGCCGATACCCAGTTGAAAGTAGTCTGCCGGGCCAAGGGCGGCCAGGCCGGTGTCGCCTTCATCGTTTTCGGCGTTGGTAGAAAGATAGCCGAAGATCCCGCCGACCAGTGCGCCAAATGCGACGCCTACCACCAACGCTCTTATTTTTCGATTCATGAATTACCCCTTGCCGGTGGGTTACACCGAACGTTTATTGGATCCAGAAATGCCCAGCGCGCGGCCAATTTGCTGCCAGCGTGCGACTTTGCGGTTGACGCTGACCACTGGGCGGGTGATGCGGTCGCTGATTTTTTCGGTTTGGATGCGAGTCTGGTGGCTGAAGTGCTGGGCCTTGCGCATCCCCACTGTCGCCTTGTTGAGCGCGGCGTCCATTCCGCGCACGGCCAGATAAGCCAGCGCCAGTGGGATGATCAGACCGATGAGGTAGAGCAACGATATCCAGATTAGTGAAATATCGCGCCACAGCGAGAGTGTGAGATAAAAAGCCACTTGGATATTCTATCCTTATGCGTCTGTAATCTGTGTTTGCATACGGATGGCGGGAAGGCTTCACAGTGAAACCACTCGATCCGCGCATTGCTGCAATTTTCACACATCAATCTTAGCAGACAGTTGGGCGCGCACCAAAACCGCGCGCAGGAACGGGTGCAGGTTTGGACGCGCAGAAATGGCACTGAATGGCGTGTTGCAGGATGGGGTGTGGCCTTACGAGATGTCGTCCAGCCCGGCAATGCGGCGGGCCAGCTGTTCGGCCTGGGCACGGGTGCGGATGTGTCCATCCATGCGACCGTTACGCAAGGCAGACAGGATGGTGCGATAGACTGGCCCCTGGGCGATACCCATTGCCAGCAGATCGGTCCCGTCGAGATGGGCTTCCACCTGTTGCCAGTGCGTGAGATAAGCGTCGAGCAGATCGCGAATCGGGGGGATGTCGGCATAGAGAATTTCGGCCAGGGACAGCGCGGCGGGGGACACAGGATCCAGGCACGCGGCGACCTGGCTGGGCTGCACATCTGGCTCCAGCAGGGCCGATTCCTGGGCTTTGAGGATCGCTAGCCCCTGGATGACGTGCTGGGTGTTGCCTTGCAGGCCCAGCCGCTCCCCGAAACGGGCCTGGGCCGCGGGGTCCAGAGTAAAGGCTAAGATGCCCCAATAGTGGTCGGTAAGTGGAGCCTGGGTGAATTCGCTACGGGATGCGGGATCGTTATAGGCGCGCAACACGGCGTCGAACCAGCGTTCGTGGGCGGGAGTTATGGTCAGCCGGGGCTGAATGGCAGACAGAACCGCGAGCTTGTCCAGCCGTTGGAGCACGCGGGCGGGTGCGCTTTCCTGGAAGATGCGTTCGAATTCATGGCGGATGCGGGCAGGCGTGACGCGATCCAGCAGTTCGGTGGCATCGTGCAACAGCTCCAGGCTGCGCGGCTCGATCTTGAACTCGAAGCGTTGTTCGTAGCGCACCGCGCGCAGAATGCGCGTCGGATCATCGACAAAGCTAAGACTGTGCAAGACGCGCAGCACACCGTCTTCCAGGTCGCGCAGTCCGCCGTAAAAGTCCAGCAGTTCGCCCCAGCGCGCGGGATTGAGGCAGATAGCCAGGGTGTTTACGGTGAAATCGCGGCGGTGGAGATCGAGCTTGATACTGCCTTCTTCGACGGTCGGCAAGGCGGTGGGCGCGGTATAGAACTCTGTGCGCGCGGCCACGAAATCCAGGTGGGCAGGCAGGCGCAGGGTGGCGGCGTCGATGTCCAGGTCCTGGGCGAGTGAAGTAGTATGCACCGGCGCATCCGGGTCGTCGAAAATCCACTTGGCCGTGTTGAAGCGGCGATGGGGCACTACGCGCCCGCCATAGAGTTGTTCCATGCGGCGGGCAAAGGCAATGGCGTCGCCTTCGATGACAATATCCATGTCGAGGGCCGCCAGGGGCTGGGTGGTGTGATTGAGCAGCAGATCGCGCACAAAGCCGCCGACCACATAGACCGTGTAATTCAGGTTTTCGATCTCCGCCCCAATCAGGTGCAGCAGGGCCAGATCCTGGGCCGTGAGTACGTTTTGGAGTTTTTCGCTGATAGCCGGTGCATGGCTGGTGGGCAGGGTGGTTTCGTCCCACAATTTAATCAGATCGGTGCGCGTGACAATGCCGGTGATGTGCCCCTCGGCATCTACCACGGGAATCTGCCCCCAGTTGTTTTCGGTCATGAGTTTGCGCAGCTCGCCAATCGACGCTTCGGCGGAGATGGTGATGCTGCCGGCGCGCATAAAGCGGGTGACAGGGTGATCGCCCAATTTGTGATTTAGTGCGCGGTCGGCTTCGCGGCGGGTCAATACCCCCAGCACCGTTTCGCGGCCCTGCGCATCTTTTTCGATGACCGGGAAGCCTTCGTGCCCATAGCGGCTCATGAGCAAGGCGGCTTGCTGCACAGAAAGCGTGGGGTCCAGCGACTGTGGACGGCCTACGCTCATGATTTGGCCTACGGTGACGGCTGGGCGCGCATGGCGGCGCACTTCGTGCAATACGCGCGCGACCACGGCTTCCAGCGTCATGTCATCACTGACCGGCGCGGCCGCGGCGCGGATGTGCCCGCCGCCCCCGAACGCAGTGGCGATTTTGCCTACGTCGATGTCATCAGTGAGGCTGCGCGCCACAATCTGGATGACATCGTCCAGTTCTACTACCATGAGGATGGCATCGGTTTCGTGGTAGTTGCGCAGACGTCCTACCAGCGCGCTGAGTTCATCGTTATAGCCGGGCGCGCGGGCATGGGCGATGACTACAGTATGCCCCGCGATTTCGTGAAAATCGCTGTTGTTGATGAGCTGATCCAGCAGTGCGCGCTGATCGGCGTTGAGGGGGTGATTGAGAAAGCGGGCTACCACTTCCTGATTCACGCCGTGGTCGGGTTCCAGCAACCAGGCCAGACAGCGGGCGTCGCGGTGGGTGGTGGATGGATAGGTGAGGCTGCCCGTGTCTTCGTGAATGCCCAGGGCCAGCAGCGTGGCCTGCACCGCGGTGAGCGTGAGCGGCGTCTGCTTGGTTGCCCCTTGCAACAGGGCTTCCAGGAGCAGGGTCGTATTGGCGCCCACGGCCTCGCTTTGGAGCGTGGCGTTGCGGGGCAGCGTGGCTTCGGGTTCGATATGGTGATCGATGATATGCAGTGTGGTGGTTTTGTCCATGCCGCGCACCCAGTTGACCGCGCGCGAATCGACCAGGATGGCGCGGGTAACTTTGCCGACAGGCACATCTTTGTGCGTGATAAAGGGAAAATGGTTGCGGTAGAGGGCAAGAAAGCCATGCACGTTGCGGTTCAGGCGGCGCGGCAACACGGGCAGGGCCTGGGGATAGAGCAAAGCCGCGCCCAGCAGCGACGCCAGCGCGTCAAAGTCGGTGTGTTCGTGGGTCAGAATGACTTCGATGGAGGCGCTCATGATCAGGCGAGTCCGGCGCGCTGCAAGAGGCCGCGTGCGGCGCGGTTGTGGGCGGTCACAAGTGCGTCAATATCCCCGGTGACAGGGTGACCCTGCGCGACCAGCATCCGCCCATTCACCAGGGCAAAGTCTACAGGCTGGGGCTGGCAAAAAATAATGGCGGCTACCGGATCGTGGACGGCGGCCCCCGCGTAGGTGGGGTGGTTCAGGTCGAACGCGATGACGTCGGCGGCCATACCGGGGGCGAGCACGCCGATATCATCGCGCCCCAGGACGGCAGCTCCGCCGCGCGTTGCCATTTCCAGGGCCTGGCGTGCGGTGAGCGCGGCGGGATCGCCCTGGACCCGTTGCAGGAGCATGGCCTGGCGGGCTTCGGCCAAGAGATGGCTGCCGTCGTTGCTGGCGCTGCCATCCACGCCCAGGCCCACGGGCACCTGCGCGTGCAACATGGCCGTCACTGGCGCAATGCCGCTGGCGAGGCGCATATTGCTGGAGGGACAATGCGCGACGCCGGTCGCAGTGGCGCCAAAGCGGGCGATTTCGTGCTCGTTGAGGTGTACGCAGTGGGCGTGCCAGACGTCGTCGCCCAACCAGCCCAGGCTTTCGGCATAGGCGCCGGGGCGCATCCCAAAATGCGCCAGACAATAGGCGTCTTCGTCGCGGGTTTCGGCCAGATGGGTGTGCAGGTGAACGTTGGCCTGCTCGCCAAAACTGCGAGCCAGGGCGGCGCTTTCGCGCATGAGATCCTGGCTCACGCTGAAGGGGCTGCACGGCGCGAGGACGACGCGCTGCATGGCAAAACGGTCGCGGTCGTGAAAGGTCTCCACCACGCGCCGGCAATCGTGCAAAATGACGTCTTCGCTTTCGGTCAGGCGGTCGGGTGGCAGCCCGCCATCACTTTCGCCCACGCTCATGCTGCCGCGTGCACCGTGAAAGCGGACACCGATGGCGACGGCGGCTTCGAACTGGTCGTCCAGGCGTGCGCCATTGGGCCAGAGATAGTGATGGTCGCTGCTGGTGGTGCAGCCGCTAAGCAGTAGCTCGGTCAGGGCCAGTTGCGTGCTGATCTGCACGTCGGCAGGCGTAAGCTCGGCCCAGATGGGGTAGAGCGTTTTGAGCCAGTCGAACAGCACGGCGTTTTGGGCCGCGGGGATGGCGCGGGTGAGGGTCTGGAAAAAGTGATGGTGGGTGTTGATGAAGCCGGGCAGCACGGCGCGGCCGCTGGCATTGACGGTGGTTACATCGTCGGCGCGATACTCTGGGGGCACGGCCCCGGTCGGGCCTACCCACTCGATGCAGTTATCTTGAATGCCCAGCGCACCATCGGCGATTTCTCGCCGTTGATCGTCCATTGTTACAAGCACCTGGGCACTGTGGATGAGTATGCGCGTCACCGGGTTTCCAGTCTTTTGGGCCAGAGAAGGTCACAGTTCGAGTATGGAAGGCGCGAGTTGATACTGTGCAACCAGATCGCGGGCTTCGGCGGATGTCAGCGGGCGACCTACACCCGCAGCCGCGGTGAGCGCGGCTTCGATGACGTTGGTGCCAAAGGTGCGGCCCTCCCAGCGCGGCGAGGTCGTGCACACATAGGCTACGCCGCGGCGGCGCAATTCGTCAATATCGGCGCGGGTTGTCGTATTGGTGACGATGACCTTGCCGGGCAATCGGGCAGGCATGTGGCGATAGATATAGTGAAAATCGTCGCCAATCACGGTTGCCCAGTTGTACCAGTCTGCATATTTGGGTTGATTGCGGCCCTGGTCGGCCCCGGTGGGATAAAGCCACGCAAAGGGGAGACGTACCATCACGGGCAAGAGTACCCGCGCGACTTGTTCCAGGCGCGCCAGGGTGCGGATGGGCACGGGGACGCCCAGGCCAAAGCCCAAATCGCCGCACAGGAGATCGTAACCGGCCTCTGCCAGCCCCTGGGCCAAATCGTAGCGCGCAACGCCGACACAGATGAAGGCGCGGCGCGGGTTTTGCGTTACTGCGGGTATGGTTTCCAGGTGGCGGGCCACATCGCCTTCCAGCACCCGGCGGATGATGCCGCCATCGACGGCAGGTGTGCGCAGTCCTTCGGTGAGATGTTTGACGGTGCGGATGGGATAGGGTTTCCCCGCGACTGTGATCGCCAGATCGGCCCCGCCCACGCCAAAGCAATCGACCTGGCCGTCGAGTTCCTGATAGAGCCGGCGGGCGCGCGCCATGTCGCCGTCGGTGCCAATCCGCTCCAGAATAATCGTGCGCCCAAAGAGCGAGGCTTCGGTGCGATGGTTGCGCGCACTGCTGCCCAGGCTGATGGAAACCACGCGCAACGGGACCGGATTTGCCGGTGTGTGGGCGCGCTCTGATTTTGTACCTATGCCTGGGGTGTGGGTAGTCACGCGGCGAGCTTTTTTCTGGCCGCTCGCCGCCAGGCGCGCGCAGGACGATATCTCATAGACTGCATCTCGTTAGCTGAGTCTTACTGGTGTATTTCATTGTGGAGGCAACACGCCTGCCTGCCGTCCAGCTTCGATGAATACGCCCAGGGCGAAATCAATGTCCTCGGGCGTGTGCAGTGCCGTCACATTGGCGCGCAGCCGCGCTGCGTTTTCGGGCACGGCAGGCGGCAATACCGGGAGCACAAATACGCCGTTATCCTGGCAGTATTTGGTCATGACAAAGGCGCGTTCTTCCGATTCCACCATGATGGGCACAATCGGCGTCACCGTCTGGCCGGTATCGAAGCCTGCGGCCTGCAAGCCGGCATGAAACTGATCGACATTGCGTTGCAAGGTATCTTTGAGCGTAGCGCCCTCTTCGCGCAGAACCTGTAGCGCTTCGAGAATCGCGGCGGTGACGGCAGGCGGAAGTGCGGCACTGAAAATGAAGCCGCGCGCCGAGTGGCGCAGGTAGTTGACCAGTTTGCGGTCGCCCGCAATATAGCCCCCGATGCCGGGCAGAGCTTTGCTCATGGTGCCCATTTTGATGTCGATTGACCCGTGCATACCGAAGTGCTCTTCAATGCCGCGCCCGGTGGCGCCCAGCACGCCCAGGCTGTGGGCTTCGTCGATCATTAGACGCGCGTTGTATTTGCGACAGAGTTCCACGGCAGCCGGCAGATTGAAAATATCGCCGTCCATGCTGAATACCGCATCGGCTACCACCAGCTTGCCCACCCGGCGCGGCGCGCGCCGCAGCACATTTTCCAGGTCTTCCATATCGTTGTGGCGGAACCGTTTGAACTTGCCCTGGGCCAGCAGGCAGCCATCCACAATGCTGGCATGATTCCAGCGATCGGAAATCACCCAATCGCCCCGGCCTGCCAGTGTGCTGATGGTTGCCAGATTGGTGACGTAGCCGGTGCTGAAGATAATGGCATCCTGACGCCCGGTAAATTCTGCCAGGTTTGCTTCGAGTTTGGTATGGATATCGAGCGTGCCGCCCAGCAGGCGTACCCCGTGAGTGCCTGCGCCATAGTGATCCAGCGCGGCTTTGGCGGCGGCGATGACGCGCGGGTGCTGAATCAGCCCCAGGTATGTATAGGTGGCAAACATGAGTTTGCGTTTGCCTTCCACCGATACCCACGGACCATCCAGTGTTTCCACGGGTTGCAGATAGTAATATAGTCCATGGGCTTTGGTGGTTTGGATGCGATCCCATACGGCGTCGATGCGTTCGGCAAATGCGTCTTGCATATATTCTTCATCGTGCGCGAGAGCTGCCGGGGCACGCCAGGTTGCGCCCTGATGGAAATCTCGAATACTGTCAATCATGTGTACACGTCCTAGAGTAGTATAGTAATGCCATGCCCCGCGATATCTGATTGTTCCAAGGCCGTGAGGGGCTGGCTCGGGACGCAGTGTGGCACAGATATTCCAACGATTGGACCGGCATTGTTAACGTTTGACCAAAATCTGAATTTTAGCCAAAGACGATTGTGCAGTGTGTTAACGTTGTGACAAGTATTCTAGCTTAGCGTGTGTGACCCTGCAAAACCACTGTGGAGGGAATCCAGGAGGGTTTTGTGGGATTTGGGAACAGAGAATGACGATATATTATAGACCGGAGAAGCACGCAGACAGGGTCGAGGGTGGTGGGAAATTTGCCAGTGGAAGGCAGGCTTCCGGCAGGATTGATAATTCTGACCAGGCGTTGCACACCCCGGCGCAGCAGGACGGTGAAAATTCGTATCGTGCAAGCCCGCCTGCGCCCGCGTTTCCTGTGGCTATGCCGTTGGTGCAGGCCATGCTCACCACACGGCGGCCTGCGGGGGTAGAGGTGATGGACCGGCACACGGGCGCGCTGCTGGTCGATGGTGGCGCGGACGAGTGGCCCGGCGCGCAGGGAGCAACCGTTAAACTGCTGGCCTATTATACGCCGGCATCGGCTCATTCCACGGTGAATACTACCGTGACTACTACAGTATCGGAGCCGGGCCACGCCAGCCGGGGACTGGTAATTCTGCTGCATGGCTGGGAAGGGTGTAGCCATGCGATATTTAACCTGACGCTGGGGTCGGCGCTGGTGCGCGCCGGCTACGACGTGGCGCGCTTGAACCTGCGCGACCACGGTCCCACTGCGCGCATAGACCCGGTGTATCTGAATGAGGGATTGTTTTTGGGCACGCTCCTGGGCGAGGTGCGGCGCGCCGTGGCGAATCTGGCTGCCCTGCGACCTGGGGGGCCGGTCTATCTGGTGGGGGCGTCGCTGGGCGGGAACTATGCTTTGCGTTTGGCGTCGCAGGCTGCGGACGGGGCGCACGCGGGGCTGGATGGCGTGATTGCAGTCAGTCCTGTAGTCGATCCCGCACGTTCAATTGACCTGATAGATACCAACTACGCATTTCGCCGCTTCTTCCGTGCTCGGTGGATTTCCACGCTCCAGCGCAAGGCTGCGGCCTTTCCCCAGCGTTACAACTTTGACGGCATCGAACGGCTGAGCCGGATTCGCCCCATGACCGAGTGGCTGGTGCGGCGTTATACGACTTTTGCATCCGCCGACGCGTATTTCGGCAGTTATGCGTATCTCGATGGCGCAAGCCGGGCATTGACAACCCCAACGACCCTTTTGGCTGCGGTGGATGATCCGGTGATTCCCATTGAAGATATCAATGGGCTGGCAGATTCGCCCTGGCTGACCCGGCGCATCCTGGGGTGGGGTGGCCATGCCGGGCTGATCGAATGGCCGCCATTGCGTCATCGAATGCCCGACTTGGTATTGGATATACTTTCTGGTGCGGCATAGGCGTGTGTTACAATCGGCGTCGAAACTGTCCCGCGCTTGGTGGGGAGAGGTAGTTCGAGCTATGGGGATGGCTGAAGCCAACGGGCACGACCCACACGCCGATGGCCGTGCGGACGAACCGCAAGACTCGTCGCCGACAGGTCATGCCGCGCCGGACTGGTCGGATATTCGCGATGTACGGGTATTGCACGCGCTGGAAGTGGTGCCGCGTGCGGCGTTTGTGCCCTACCATTTACGGCGCTGGGCCATGCGCGATGCACCGTTGCCCATCGGCTGCAAGCAAACCATCAGCCAGCCCTACATCGTTGCCAAGATGACCCAGGCTCTGAATCTGGCACCCGGCGAGAGTGTGTTGGAAATCGGTACCGGATCGGGCTTTCAAACGGCCATCCTGTGTGAACTGACTGCCGTTGCCGGACGGACCAAAGGTGAGGGCGTATATAGCCTGGAACGGTATTCCAGCCTGGCACAAAAGGCCGAAGCCCGTTTGCAACGACTGAGCTATTTTCCGGCGGTACTGTGGGGCGATGGCGCGCGTGGCTGGCCCGAAGCGCGGCAATTCGATGCCATTATGGTCACGGCCGCGCCTAAAGCCTTGCCCCGGCCCTTGTGGCATCAGTTGCGCGAAGGAGGGCGCATGGTGATCCCGATTGGGGGCGACGCGGAAATGCAACTGTTGTGGCTGTTGCGCAAGGTCGGCGAACGCGTGGTGGGGAGCCGTTTGGGGGCGGTGCGCTTTGTGCCGCTGATTTCTCCCATTCTGGACGACCCGGCGCAATGTGTCGCGCTGGATGGGTAGATGGCCTGGTTGAGTGCCGCGTGATGCATATTTTAATCTCCATATTATCTACTGTGAGAAAGAACCTTTTGCGTGCGTGTATTGATAGTAGGAAGTCAAGGCCAGTTGGGACAGGCGCTCTTGCATGTAGCGGCACAGCAACCAAAGCTTCAGGCGATTGGTTGGCAGCGGCGTGACCACGATATCACTGTGCCAGACATTGCTCGCGCCGTGGCCCAACTGGGACCGGATCTGGTGATCAATACTGCTGCGTATACGCAGGTGGATAAGGCCGAAGCCGAACCGGATGTGGCCTATGCTGCGAATACGCTGGGACCGAAATATCTGGCCGAAGGCTGTCGAGCTTGTGGCGCGCCCCTGGTCCATATCAGCACGAATGAAGTTTTTGCCGGGACGCTGGGGTATTTCTATCGGGAATATGATCAACCACAGGCCGGTGGCGTTTATGCGCGCAGCAAGCTGGCAGGCGAAGTAGCCGTGCGCCAGATATGGGATCGCCTGTATACGGTGCGTGTGGCCTGGCTGTTTGGGCGTGGCACGGGGGATTTTCCGGCCAAAATTTTGCAGGCGGCGGCAGGGCGCGATGTGTTGAAGGTGGTCGCCGATGAGTTTGGCAATCCTACCTATGCGCCGCATGTTGCCACGGCGATTTTTGAACTGGTAAACAGCGAGCGTTTTGGAACTTACCACCTGGTGAATGAGGGGTGGACTTCGCGTTTTGAATGGACCCAATATCTCTTTGAACAAATAGCCTGTTCTACACGTTTGGAAGCAATAACGGCCGCCGAATGGCCGCGGGCGGTCACGCCGCCACCACATGCGGTGCTGGTGAATCAGGCTGCGGCCGCGCTCGACATTCGATTGCCTACATGGCAAGCTGCTGTGCGGGAATATGTTGAATCCGGTGTGCTAACACGCACGGGTGGAAAGTAATCCGCAGGACTGCACATAAATCTGATGCGCAGATATCTGAAAGAAAAAGTGGACTGATGAGTGAAGAAGAGAAAGGCGCGGGCGAGACTTCTCCGGCGCAGGATGCCAATGGCGCGAACCCCAAGCGCAGTACCAATAAACGGGCTACCCCTGAAAATGGTGATGGGCATACGCCAGATGGCGCGGGTGATGCCAAAATCCCTGCGCGCCGCCCCCACCCCAGGCGTACGCCGAAAAGCGCGGCGACGGATTCCGCTGGCTCAGGTGAATCGGAGAAGCGCGAATCCAGCCCAATCATGGCCGATCCCACCTATAGCGAGTTGCAGAGCGACAATCGGGTGGTGATGCGGCATCAGATTGCGTTGAATCTGGAGACGTTTCGGGCGTCGAATGCGGAATTTGAGCCGCGCCCCACGCGTGAATATGCCGCATTGCAGCCGGTTGCTCCACCATTCTTTACTGTGATCATCCCAAACTTCAATGGAATGGACCATTTGCCCACGGTGATGGCGGCTCTGGCGGGGCAAACTTTCCAGGATTTTGAGCAGATTGTGGTCGACGATGCCAGCGTGGATCAATCTCTGGCATGGCTGGAGGAACATTATCCGACCGCGCGGCTCATCGTAAACCGACAAAATGTTGGCTTCGCCGTGGCGTGCAATCTGGGCGCGGCGGCCGCGCGCGGGCGGTTTGTGGTGCTGCTCAATTCGGATACGGAACCCGAACCTACCTGGTTGGCCGAGTTGGCGCAGGCCATCTGCCGTCACCCCGAAGCGGCCCTGTTTGCCAGCAAGTTGCTGCTCTTCGACCGGCGCGACACAATCCACGCGGCAGGCGATGCGCTGGGGCGCGATGGCATTCCGCGTAATCGGGGCGTGTGGGAACAGGATGGGCCGCGCTTTGAACAGGAGCTGGAGGTTTTCGGCGCGTGTGGCGGTGCGGCGGCGATTCGCCGGGATGTCTGGAATCTGCTGGGCGGCTTTGACGAAGCCATGTGGATGTATATGGAAGATGTAGACCTGGCATTTCGCAGTCGCCTGTTGGGACTGCGCACCGTCTTCGTGCCGACCGCACGGGTCTATCATCGTCTGAGCGCGACCGGCGGTGGGAGTATGGCGAGCTATTATGTAGGCCGGAATACGCTGTGGACGCTGGCGAAGAATATGCCAACCGGCCTGCTGTTGCGCAATGCTGGGGCTATTCTGGGGGCGCAATTGGGGCGGGCAACCGCCGCCCTGAAAGCTGTGGAAGGCAAGGAAGCGCAGGCAACGTTGCGCGGCATGTTCGATGGGCTGGCAGGGCTGGCGCCTGTGCTCGCCAAACGGCGGGCGGTGCAGGCCAAGCGCGTGGTTTCGGATGAGGAACTGGCACAGCTGTTGGAAGCGTAGCCTACCTGTTTAGTGAACAAAAACAAACCCTGTAGCGGTGCGCGATGTTGCAATGGCTTGCGTACTGCTACAGGGTTTTCTTTTGCAGTGTGCTCGCCGTGGTGGCGGCCGCCTATTTCATCACAGGACGCAGCTTGAGCGCGAGTTGCAGTGAAAATCGTGCATCTGCGTCGTCGAGATCCAGCTGCGTGATGGTTGCGATGCGCTCCAGACGATAGGTGAGCGTGTTGCGGTGGATGTGGAGGCGATTGGCGGTCTGGCTCAGGTTGCCGTGGCAGGCGAAAAAGGCTTCGAGCGTTTCCACCAGCTCTGCGTTTTTGTTGTCGTCGTGGCTGATGAGCCGCCCCAGGGTCTTGCGAAAGAAGCGGGCGGCTTCGGGATTGGCACCCAGCGCGGTGAGGAGCTGATAGAGGCCCAGATCGCCAAAATAGGTGACAGGCGCACCTTTCCACTCTTTGCCCAGACGCCAGCTTTCGCGCGCCTGCTGGCGACTGTGGAGCCATTCGGCAGGCCCGGCGGCAGGTCGTCCAATGCCAATCACCAATTGGGCCTGGGGATTGCGTTCCTGGAGATGCGAGACCAGGTCGTTGGCTACGACTTTCAGCTCGCGCCCGCTCTTGGCGTTGTCTATCGGCCAAAAGAGGAGCAAGCCTTCCTCGCGGCGGCTGTAGGGCGCATGTACGTTCAGACTATCCAGAAAACGGATGAGCGGCGTGGGCCAATTAGGAACGTTGCGCGCGTCGATCACCCATGCCACATGCGGGCGGGTGAGATCGTAGTTGAGCGATGTGCCGCGTTGAATCCAGGCCTGTTCATCGGCCACTTCGGAAGCGAGCAACTCGTCGACAAAGGTGGCGCGCATCCGGTCTTCGGCAATGCCAATGGCATTTTGCTTGGCCCATTCGAGGGCCGCGGCGCCTGCCCCCTGGAGAACGGATATCTCCTCGACTGCCGAAATTTCCTGCACCGAATTGCCTTTCTGGCTGCCCGGCAACCCCGGGCGGAGCAGCAGACAGTAGCCGCGGATGCCGTCGTTGGCGGCGATGGGTACAATTACGGCTTCGCGGAAGGGCTGGGCTTCGATGGTCACCGCCGAGGCCAGCGGCATGACACCGGCTTCCTGCCCCGCGGCCGCCGCGGGTCGAGTGACTGCCCAACTACGCAGGGACATGATATTGGGTAGCGCGGCCAATATCTGGTTCCAGCCTTTTTCGCCCACATTAGAAAGCCCGGCACTGCCGGCCAGGCTGCCGTCCTCTTTGAGAATGACGATGGGCTGCTGGGCAAATTGATGGAGTCGGCTCGCGATCTTCTCGATGCCGCCCCCGTCGAGGGCGATCTGATTCAGCTCACGCTGGAGTTCGCTGGAACGTTGGGCAATATAACCGGCGCGGTCAACGATGAGCCGGATCACGGCACGCTCGACCTGGACCAGAGGCACTGTGTCGGGCAGGTGAAAGAACGCGAGGTGGCTGGCGCGCGCGGCGTCAACGGCACTGGGGGCAAAAGGCCCCTGTACGGCAACTGCGGCAATGCGCGCCCCTTCGAGACTGCGCACCACGCGATCCAGTTGCATCTTGGGATCCAGTTTGCGCAAGTCGTTCATGTCGATGAGGGCAAGCTCGTTGCCATCCAGCTTGGGGAAAGCCGGTGGGCTGGGGCGCAGACTACATGCCCAACTGACCGGACGGCCCAGGAGCTCTTCACCGGCCAATAGCTGGGAATCCGCCGGCAACGCCAGCCGGTACACATCCTCGATTGTTGCGGAACTCTTGTACATTTTGCACAAATATCTAGAATCAGGCGCAAGCCGCGTTATGCGGTGCCCAAGGCTTGTGGCTGGGCGATGTCGGGTTGAACACGGACGAGACACGTGCCATCTGTAGCGTAGCCAAGGGTTTGCGACATCCGTTTAGCATCGAATCCGGCGGATTGTACAAAAAAAACAGCGTTCGTGCAATTTGAGCTATCTGCACAAAAATCTGATCGTGTAGTGAACCGGCGCGTAAACTGGGGAAACCGGGGGTATAAAGAGGGGCATAAAGAAGCCGACGGTCGTAAGCTTACCCGACCGTCGGCCCTTTGTTATTTGTGATTAGATTCAGTTTGCCCGGAGCCGGTTTAACCTTCGGGGTTGCCCCATGCGATCATGGTTGCGCCTGCGGTGCCGCCCCATACTGCCCAGCCCATGATGAAGCCAAAGCCAAACCAGGCCGGGTCCTGACCCATGAGCGAACCAAGCGAAAGAAAGACGACGATGCCCAGAATCAGGCCAATGACGCTGCCCAACAGCAATCTGCCCACGTTCTGGGTTTTATCCAGCGCGCCCACGAGGATTGCCCACAGAATCGGCCCCAGGATAAGCAGCAGAAAACCCAGAATGCCGCCGATCAGCGATTTCCAGTCGGAGCCGAGCCGTCCGGTGGCAAAGCCGTAGCCCAAGACAGGACCCGCGCCCAGCAAGAGGAATGCGGGGATATACAGCACCGGCATTTCGGCCTTGAACAACAGCACAAACGCCAGCCCGGCAATCGCGGTGATGACGCCGGAATAGATTGATGTCAGCCACATATTGGGCGCTGTGCGCGTCGCGGTCATGGTGGTGAGCGGAAGCATTGCATTTCCTCCACGGATATTGGAATTGATTTCAAACGTCGGATGATGAAAATAAGGTAATGAAAATGGCGAGCGACGTGCCTCTGATAGATTTCTCGTTCGAGTCCTCGTCGTTCTAGTCGTTGTCCTGGTCGTCGTCCTGGTCTTCGTCTTGCTGCGAATCGGGCGAGTCGTCGGGCAGTTCGTCCCATTCATCCAGATACCAGGCGCCAGCCGGTACATAGAGCAACGGTGTACGCCGTCTACATAATATAAGCACTAAACCGTCCTCTTCGTCAACTCCCAGGTCATCCAGCCAGAGGCCCTCCTGGATGAGGGCGCGCAGGTGGGCCTGGACAGTATCATACCCGGTGAGTGGCTCACTGTCGAGCGAAGGATAAAACTGGACGCCATAGAGTTCAAAATAGACGCCATCCTTGAGATAGAGATCCAGGTCGAAAATGGTGTCTGCAACGGCACCACCGGCCTCGCTGGTATTGGCTGGGTCATCGGCGAGATCATCCGCGTTGGGCGCGGCGGTCGATTCCAGCGCAGCCGCCATCGAATCATCCCAGAGCACGACCTGGGCGACCTGCTGACCGGTCAAATCCATTAAATCGTCAAACTGATCCTGGTCTACGGTCGTATAGAGTTCGTCGCCAGGGGCGGGTCGAGAGTTGTTGTTGGGCATGTGCGGGCTTGGGTTCCTAGGGAGTGGGCGGCGTTTCGCGGGCCGGACCGTGAACAATCATGCGGGTTGGGATCTGGGTGGGCGTATCAAAGTATTGTCCGCCCGCCCAAAATTGGGTGAACTTGACGGGTAAGCCCCGGTCGATAAACAGATTGGGACCTTCCATCAGATGAAAATGCAGATGGGGTCCGGGCGATTGACCGCTATTGCCAACGCACCCTAGCCGTTGCCCGCGCCGAATCATCTGTCCATCGTTCACTTCGAGCGACGCCTGTTGCAGATGGGCATAGTAGCTGAATTCGCCGTTGGCATGGCTTACGGCGACGGCATTGCCCAGCACACGGCGCGAGTCATCGCGGAACATGCGCGGATCGGGCATTTCGCCGGGCTGCATATCGGGCATGTCGTAACAGAGGTAGGCAACCTTGCCCCCGGCCGCGGCATAGACCGGCGCATCCCAGCTGTAGTGATCTTCCAGCGCCAGGCCCCGGTCGTAGAAAAATTCGTTGTCGGTGCCCAGGCGCACAAAATCCAGCGCATAGCTCTGGCTATAGGGTTCGCGTTTGTGGTGATCGCTCCAGTCGCCGGCCTGGATAGCCCACCACGCGCCTTCCAGCGGAAAGTGGATTTCGGTCTTCTGGGTGTGATAGGTGATGGGTATTTGCAGCACGGCCTGCGTGGTGGTCGCGGAAGTGGTGGCCGCAGAATCGGAGGACGCAGAATCGGAGGACGCAGAATCGGAGGACGCGGAATCGGAGGACGCGGAATCGGAGGACGCGGAAGTGGCGTTCTCCTCTGCGCCTTCTTCAGAAACTTCAGCGCCGGCATTTTCGGCAGATGGGCGTATCTTGCCGACCGCGGTGACTTCGATGAAGCCTAGCGGTTCGTAGGCGTGCAACAGAAAATAGAGACCGCGCACGGCCAGGCCCGTCCCCGCGCCGATGGTGAGGCTGGACTCTCCGGTTTTTTGAAGAATCAGGCGGGCAGGCCAGCGTTGCTCGAATAGAAGCTGATGACCACTGTAGCCTTTGAAGACCAGGCCGGTGAGTTCGATGGGCGCATGATAGGCGGTGATGCCCAGGTCGAAACAAAGCTCTTGCGTCGGCCCCAGATTGGGAAAGGGCAGCGTGTCGTTGATTGCGCCAATCAACAGTGCGGGGCGGGTTTCCAGCCGCAGGTGCGGCGCGTTGGCGGTTTCGCCGGTGGGAACCTGGGCGAGACCGGGCATGGGGTTATTTTCCGGGTGTTGCTGGTTCGAGTGGGACATACGCCTGCGTGTACTCGTTTGTCTAGGCTGGTCGGCGCACGCGCCCAAAAGGGGTCGCGACGCTGTCATTTCGATACGGATTTGCGACACAAACCTGGCGCGCGATGCTGTTTGCGCCAAATCGTTGTGCCATCGTGTGGGGCAATTCTAGCGGCCCTGTTTGATCTGGCGACTGATGAGATCGGCACTCTGGGCAAACGCGGCTAGGTGCGCGCCCAATTCTCCGCGCTGGGTGCGGCCCTGGGGATGGTCACCGGCGCGCGCGCCGCGGATCAGTGTCAGCGTTTGCGCAGCTTCCCAGGGTGCAATCCGATAGTGGCTCTCGTCGGTTTCCAGGGTTTCGGTGCGCACCCAGCGGTCGGCCCACCGATTGAGATAGGTCGCGTGACAGTTGCGGCAGCGCCACACGCTATAGGTGAGCGGATCGCCTTGCTCTGATTCTACAACAAGCGCGCCCAGATTTGCCAGACGTCCGGGACAGGCGAAGCAAGGTTCGGTGCCGGCGCTGATGCCACTGCGTTCGCCTACAGCCAGGTCGGGGCCGGGTTTGGCGGGCGATGCAGGCCGTTTTCCACGCAGGCGCGCCCAGAAACCGGGTTTGGCTGCGGGTGGCGGCGCTGCTGGAGGTGGCTCTGCCTGCTGGGGTGAGTCGGGTGCAGGTGCGGCTTCCGGGTCGCCGGGCTGCCAGTGTATACAGCCCAACGCCAGGCCGGATTGCGCGGCCAGGTCGGCGGCTAACTGCGCGGGCGCTTCCGGCAGGTTCCCGACGGTGTGCCATGTGCAACGACCGGAATGGGAGCCGATCGGCGCGGACGAGTCGCCAGTCGCACGCCAGAAGTGGCAGGTGCCGCAGGCGTGGAGCGCTAGCCCGGCAGTTGCCAGCGCGCGCGGTAGCGCGCTGCGCATGTCCGCGTCGGATTCGTGACCAGGTTCCAGGGCCTGGGGCGGCAGCGTGAGCAGTATGTCTTCCTCAACGTCAGCGGGTGTTGTGGCGTCGGCGGGCGCATAACGACGCAGCTGCCATGCAGGTTCGGGGGTGTCGGGCACGGTAGGCACAGTGTCGGGAATGTTCAGTTGATACCAGCGCAAGGTCGGCGTGCTTTGCTCCGAGCTTGCGTTCGTGTTCTGATCCATCCGCCACAGGCGCAGGCGATAGTACAGATCGGCGCGCACACCGGCATAGACCCCGGACATGCTGGTGATGTTGAAACGGGGAAAAAGCTCCGTCTTAAATTGCATGGTGTGGTGTTGCGAAAATATTAGCGCCCATTGGCTTCGTTGATCAGCGTGGCTGTCTCGGCAACCAACGCAGTATAGGCT
>JBBDIO010000143.1:29566-31755 GCA_040880365.1 Litorilinea sp. | reverse complement strand
ATCAGACGGTGTGGTGTTTTCGCCGCCCCACACACCAGGAGACAGACCAGGAAGCAGACGAGGGGACAGATCAGGAAGTCGGGCAATTGCTGGGGCTGGTGATCAATCCGCGTCGGGGGATTGTGCAGGCGTTTGGCAGCGAAAGCATTGCGCCCGAACATCTGCCGCAAACCCAGGCGGTGGGACAGATGACGCTGGTCAAAACCGATAGCGGCGAAGACGCGGTGTTGCTGGAAGCGCCCTTTGATTTTTGCCGGGCGCGCATTCGGGTGGCGCTGGCGGCAGGCTGGCAAGTGGAGCCTAAACGCGATTTGCCGGCCGAATATCAACTCTACAATGACCTGATCTGGCAGTTTGCCCCGCCTCAATCCGACAAGACGCTGGCAAAGTTTTTTGAAGCGGCGGCGGACGCCGATGCACAGGCGGTAAAAGGCGAAGCGGCAGAAGGCCCATCGTCAATAGACGAGACGCGTCTGACTGCCGAACAACTGGATCATCACGCGGCACAGTTGTTGCAGCATCCGGCCATGGCGCATTGGCGTGTGCAAAACCGTATGTTACAACAGTTGTTGCGCCGGGCGCGGGCACAACCCCCAGCTGCGGCAGGCACAGGGAATGCTGGGGAGGATGCGGGCGCGGAACCGTCAGGCGTGCCGGCGGCGGCCTCGACGGCCGCGCTGATTGGGCTAGTGTTGGGCGAACTGGCGGCGCGCCCCGAAACGGCAGAAATTACGCACGCCATTGTCACCGGCTTGCAGGCGCAGGCGGCCTGGTTGCAACTGGCAGGCGATACCACTGCGGCCAATCATGCCCACACGTTGGCGCAGGCGTTGCCGGGGCTAGGCCCAGATGAAAATCCGCTGTTGGCGCGCATGATTGCCGCCAGCATTCACACAGATAGCTGACCCGCGCGTGTGGCGCATAAAAATGGGACTAGAAAAAGGCCCTGGTCTGCGCGCGCAGACCAGGGCCTTTTTGTCGGCTTGATGCCGCCCATCAACCGGGCTAGAAAATGCCCAGTTCGTCTTTGGCGTCGTCCGACATCATGTCGGGATTCCAGAAGGGCGTCCATGTCAGGTGGATGTTCACCTCGTCCAGGTCGGGGAAAGCCGTGTGCGTTTCGCGCTGCACATTGCTGATGATCTCCGGTCCGGCAGGACAGCCGGGACTGGTGAGCGTCATGGTGATTTCGGCGCTTTTTTCTTCGGTCACATCCACTTCGTAGATCAGGCCCAGATCGACGATATTCATCATCAGTTCGGGGTCTTTGACGCGGGCGCGAATGATCTCACGTACTTCTTCTGGGGTAGGCATACTCATTGCAGGCTCCTTTACTGCTCTATCAGTTCAACAACGTTGTACTTTGCGTATATTTCCGGTCGATCTTTTCTGTAGCGTTCTATTCTGGCTTGGGTTGGCGACCCATTCATACTGCGGAAGCCGCTAGGCGGGCGTCTCAATCAGAATCGTACCATCTTCGATCTGCACGGCATAAGACGTGGTGGGTTCGAAGGCGGGAAAGCTGAGTGCGGCGCCGGTGCGGATATCGAACCGCGCGCCGTGGCGCGGGCAACGTACCTCGCAGCCGTTGACAATGGTGCCTTCGACCAGCGGGCCACCATCGTGGGTGCAAACATCTGCGATGGCATAAATTTCGCCATCCAGATTAAAGAGGGCCACGCGCTCATCATCGACTTCGACCAACTTGCTGCCATTCAACGGCACTTCATCGACACGGGCAACCGCGATATATTCAGAATCTTCGGACATTTACTCTTCCCACTCTTCTAGTCCCCACAGACCGGCCTTTAGCACTTTGAGGGGCAGCATGGCGCATTTGAGGCGTACCGGGCCGATCTCGATGCCCAGCATTTCCAGGATATATTCCCGGTCCCACTGTTTGAGTTCTTCGACGTCCATGCCCACAATTTCTTCCATAATCATGCTGGCGGTAGCTTGAGAAATGGCGCATCCGCGCCCGTCGAACGCGGCATCCACCACTTTGCCGTCTTCCACTTTGAGGTCGATGGTAATCTCATCGCCACAAAAGGGATTGGTATCGTGATAGTGAATGTCGGGCGCGTCGAGCTGACCTTTGCGGCGCGGATGGCGATAGTGATCCAGGATGGCTTCGCGATAGAGCGCTTCCATGAGCTATCCGTTTCTGTCTGGAACCCTGTTCCAGCGTT
>JBBDIO010000143.1:23256-29466 GCA_040880365.1 Litorilinea sp. | reverse complement strand
TAGCAGGTCTGGAACTCTGTTCCAGCGTTTAGCAGGTCTGGAACTCTGTTCCAGCGTTTAGCAGGTCTGGAACTCTGTTCCAGCATTGTGCCCTAGAAACCGGCGAAAATTTCGGCAGCCTTTTCCAGGCTTGCCGCCAGTTGGTCGATTTCGGCAGGCGTATTATAGAGATAGAAACTGGCGCGCGTGCTGGCGGCCAGCCCAAAGCGGTCGTGGACGGGCTGGGCACAGTGATGCCCGGCGCGCACGGCCACGCCATCGCGATCTAACAGGGCAGAAAGATCGTGGGGGTGAATATCTGCCAGGGTGAAGGCGACTAGCCCACTGCGCGCGTCGGCGTCGGGGCCTAGAATATGCAGCCCCTCGATGGCGGACAGGCGCGTATAGGCATAGCGGACCAACGCTTGCCCGTGGCTCTGAATCCACGGCATACCGACCGCATTCAGATAATCGACGGCCGCGCCCAGCCCAATGACTTCGGCAATCGCCGGCGTGCCCGCTTCAAATTTATAGGGCAGTGTGTTCCATTTGCTGCCCGTCATCTTCACTTCGCGGATCATGTCGCCGCCGCCCATCCACGGAGGCATAGATTCCAGCACGTCGCGCTTGCCATAGAGCACGCCCACACCGGTAGGACCGCACATCTTGTGCCCGCTAAAGGCCAGAAAGTCCACATCCAGTGATTGTACATCCATGGGCATGTGGGGCACACTCTGCGCGCCGTCGAGCAACACCTTTGCGCCCACACTGTGGGCCGCTTCGACCAGCGTGGCGACGGGGTTGATTGTCCCCAGCACATTGCTCACATGGATGAAGCTCACCAGTTTGGTGTTGGGGTTGACCAGTTCGTCCAGATTGCCGAGGTCCAGCAGGCCGGTGTCGGTGATGGGAATATAGCGCAGGGTAAAGCCAAGTTCATCGCGCAGGATCTGCCACGGCACAATGTTGCTGTGGTGTTCCATTTCGGTGATGAGGACTTCGTCGCCGGGTTTCAGAGTGGCGCGTCCCCAGCTGTGGGCCACCAGATTGATGGCTTCGGTAGTGCCGCGGGTGAAGATGATTTGCTTGTCGCTGGGCGCGTTGATAAAGCGCGCCACCTTCAGGCGTGCCTGTTCAAAGGCGGCTGTGGCTTCTTCGCTGAGCGTATGCACGCCTCGATGCACATTGGCATTGGTGTTGCGATAGTAATCGTCGAGCGTGCGCAGTACCACTTCGGGCTTTTGGCTGCTGGCCCCGCTATCCATGTAGATCAACGGTTTATCGCCAATGCGCCGCTGCAAAATCGGAAAATCGGCCCGAATGGTCGCCAGGTGATCGACTGCCGGCGCGGCGGGTTGTGTGATCATATCGGTCTCGCTACTCTCGTTACGACGCTCCACAGTGTGCGCAGACGACACGGCGACAGGCTTATTATCTGTCGCCGTGTCGCGTCAATTGCTACCCGCCAATTTTGCGTTCGATGACGCGTTCCAGCTTGGTGACCACAGTCTCCACCGGCACGCGATCCAGTACAGCCTGGAAGAAGCCCTGTACGATCATGCGTTCGGCCTGGGGACGGGTCAGCCCACGCGCCATGAGATAGAAGATATATTCTTCTTCGACCTGGGAGGCGGTGGCGGCATGGGTACAGCGTACATCGTCGGCTTCGATCTCCAGCCCTGGAATACTGTCGGCGCGTGCGGTGCTGTCGAGAATCAGATTGCCGTTGCGCTGGTAGGCGTCGGTTTTCTGTGCGCCCTTTAAGACTTTGATGATGCCCATATAGACACTGCGCCCCTTGCCTTTCAGCGCGCCGTTGAAGAGCAGATCGCTGAAACAGTTGGGCGCCTGGTGAATCTGGAGCGTTTCGTGGTCGATGTGCTGGTCGCCGTTGGGGAAATAAATGCCCAACAGTTCACCGTGTCCACCCTGGCCCTGCATATCCAGATCCAGGAAGGCTTTGGTCAGACGGCTGCCCCAGCTGACCTGAATCCAGCGGAAGTCGGTATCGCGCTGCATGGCGACGCGCCCGGTCATGAAGTTCCATGCCGAATGGTCAAAATCCTGGAGGTTCATATAGCGGACGACAGTATTGTTGCCCGCTTTTAGCTCTACGACCGACGATTGCAGGCCGTTTGTGCCGCCCACCAGATCTTCGACCAGGGTAATTTCTGCCCCTTCTTCGGCAATCAACAGGGTGTGGTGATAGCTGCCCGCGCCGTCGGTCTTCTGGTTGAGAATGACCTGGAGCGGCAGTTCGACCTTGACCCCGGCGGGCACATAGATGAGCGCGCCGGAATCCCACAGCGCGGCGTGCAGCGCGGTGAATTTGTTGTGGTCGGGTTTCACCACTTCGGTCATGAAGTAGCGCTGCACCAGCTCGGTGTGCTCGTGCAAAGCCTGTTGCAGGTCGGTGAAGATCACGCCCTGTTGGGTCAGTGCATCGGCGCTGTCGCGATAGGTGACCGCGCCATCTTCGAACACGATGCTGGCGGCGCTGTCCATCTCGTCCAGTTCATTCTGAATCGCGGGGCTTAGCTTGGGTGTACCCCCGGCGGCCTGGGCATGGGGCTGGAATTTATCCAGCTTGAAGCCGGTGAGCCGGGTGCGTCGCCACGATTCGTCGGTGGGCTGGGGCCAGGGCATGGCTTCGAACGTCTGCCACGCGGCCAGCCGGAAGTCCAGCATCCATTCGGGTTCGTTGCGCGCCTGGGAAAGCGCGCGTACCGTATCGGCATTAAAGCCGGCCACGGCATTTACAATTTTTTCCTGGTTCGATTCTTTAATTAATACGCTCACGTCCGCAAGTCCTCCAGTATTTGAAAGGTTGCAGGATGCCAGGGCCGCGCGTGGGCGCAGACCCTGCATCCTGTAACCTTGTATTAGCCGATGGAGCCTTCCATTTGCAGTTGGATAAGGCGATTCATCTCGACTGCATATTCCATGGGTAGCTCTTTGACCAGTGGCTCGATAAAGCCGCCTACGATCATGGCGGCGGCTTCGTCTTCGCCGATGCCGCGGCTCATGAGATAGAAAAGCTGCTCTTCGCCGATCTTGCTCACCGATGCCTCGTGCCCGATGCTCACGTTATCCTCTTCGATCTCGATGTAGGGATAGGTGTCGGAGCGGCTGGCTTCGTCGAGCAGGAGCGCGTCGCAGACAACATTGCTCTTGCTGTGGTGCGCGCCCTTGGCAACCTTGAGCAGGCCGCGATAGCTGGCGCGTCCCCCGTCTTTGCTGATGGACTTGGAAACGATCTTCGAGCTGGTATAGGGCGCGCCATGCACCACCTTGCCGCCGGCGTCCTGATGCTGGCCGCGCCCGGCGAAGGCGATGGACAAAATCTCGCCGTGCGCCTTGGGGCCCATCATATAGACTGCCGGGTATTTCATGGTTACCTTGCTGCCCAGGTTGCCGTCGATCCACTCCATGGTGGCAGCTTCTTCGGCAATGGCGCGCTTAGTCACCAGATTGTATACGTCGGTGCTCCAGTTTTGAATCGTGGTATAGCGACAACGTCCGCCCTTCTTCACGATGATTTCCACCACTGCGCTGTGCAGGCTGTTGCTGCTATAGATGGGCGCGGTGCAGCCTTCTACATAGTGGACGCTTGCGCCTTCTTCCACAATGATGAGCGTGCGCTCGAACTGGCCCATGTTTTCGGCGTTGATGCGGAAATAGGCCTGGAGCGGGATATCCACATGGATGCCCTTGGGCACATAGACGAAGCTGCCACCACTCCACACCGCGCTGTTGAGCGCGGCGAATTTGTTGTCGGCGGCAGGAATCACGGTGGCGAAATATTCGCGCACAATGTCTTCGTGCTCGCGCAGCCCGCTATCCATATCCAAAAAGACGACGCCCAGCTTTTCCCATTCTTCCTTGAGGCTGTGATAGACCACTTCGGAATCATATTGTGCGCCGACGCCTGCCAAAAACTTGCGTTCGGCTTCGGGAATGCCCAGGCGTTCGAAGGTGTTCTTGATGCTTTCGGGCACATCGTCCCAGCTCTTGCCCTGGTTTTCCGAAGGTCGCAGATAGTAGAAGATCTCTTCGAAATCGATGCCGCTGAGATCCGCGCCCCAGGTGGGCATGGCTTTGGAGATGAAAATGTCCAAGGCTTCGTGGCGGAACTTGCGCATCCATTCGGGTTCTTTTTTGTGGTCGGAAATCTGGTCGACCACGCCGTGATTGAGGCCACGTTCGGCCTTGAAAAATGCGGTTTCCTCATCATGAAAACCGTATTGATATTCATCCTTGACGCCGGTCAGATGTTCGCGGTCGGATTTTGTAGCCATGCGTAATTCCTTTTCTCTTTCTCGTTTTTGCGTCGTATGTTGCCCGGGTTGCAGGCGGTCTGCAGACGGTGTCGCGAGACGCTCGCTGTGGGCAACCTATGCCCCTGACAACCTATGCCCCTGCATAGAGGCGACGCGCAACTTAGGCCTGCACGGGTTAAGCTTGCACGGGTTCTGCGGCGGCGAATTCCTCTTCCACCCAGGTGTAGCCGCGTTCTTCCAGCATGGCCGCCACTTCGGGGCCGCCGGTCTTCACAATGCGCCCACCGTGGAAGATGCTCACATATTTGGGCTTCACATAGTTCAGAATGCGCTGGTAGTGGGTGATGAGCAGGAAGCCCCGATCTTCGGTCGCCAGCTTGTTGATGCCGTCGGAGACGATGCGCAGGGCATCGATATCCAGGCCCGAATCCGATTCATCGAGAATGGCGAACTTGGGTTCCAGCATTGCCATCTGCAACACTTCGGTGCGCTTCTTTTCGCCGCCCGAAAAGCCATCGTTGAGATAGCGGCGGGCAAAGCTGGAATCGACGTTGTATTCCTTCATCTTGTCGTTCAGCTCGCGGCGAAATTCGCGCATGGGCATGAGATTGCTGCCGATGACGCCGGTCTTTTCTTTGGCGGCGGCTTTTTCGGTATAGCCGCGCACGTTGGAAACCGCGGTGCGCAGGAAGTTGGCAACGCTGACCCCCGGCACCGCCACGGGATATTGGAAGGCCAGGAAAATGCCGGCGCGGCTGCGCTCGTCGGCTTCCATGTCGATGATGCTTTCGCCATCGACCAGAATATCGCCCTCGGTGACTTCGTAGTGCGGGTGCCCGGCGATGACATAGGCCAGGGTCGATTTGCCCGAACCATTGGGACCCATGAGGGCGTGAATTTCACCGCTATGCAGGGTCAGATTGACGCCCTTCAGGATTTCAGTACCTTCGACTGAGGCATGAAGATTTCGAATTTCCAATACGCTCATGTTCTGTAGACTCCTAAATTGTTTGTGCAAGTACTGTGCCACTGGCCTGTTAATCGGGTGCTGGGCATCCTGGACAACGTGCCGTGGGCAACGATAGTTTGCTGCGAAATGTAGTTCCGGTTTTTTACGATTTATTGAAATTACTTATCGAACTTGCTGTTATGAAACTCTATATTGTTGCGCTGCTGACCCGGTTTGCCGGGTTGGCTTCAACCACAAATGAACAGCCGCCGTGCCCATCCATAATGCACGAACTCAGGTTCACGTCGGCACCCAACACCTTGCGCATGAGATTTTCGTCCATGTCGCACACGTCCCGATATTCCTGCGCCAGTTCATGATAGGGGCAGTTGTAGGTCTTAAGGACGAAAGTGTTTTCATCTTCCATCGCCACATCGGTGAGCACACCCAGCTTGTTGAGCGCGCCCGCCATTTCCTGCACCCGTTCGTGTAATACGGTGGAGCGCACCGAGTCTGAATAGCGTTTGGCAAGCCGGTCACCTACTCGATCCAGCAGCTTTGCCGCGCGTTCGGGGCCTTCCTGGTCAAATACTTCTTCCAGCAGGGTCAGCGCCAGATCGTCACAGTGGCAGGCAAATAACTCGTTTACCTTTACTGTGGGAATATAGGCATGATGGGGCCGTCCCACGCCCGCGCTCACGCGCCGCCGCTCTACATAGCCTTCTGCCAACAGTGTACTGAGATGCTGGCGGACTGCTGTGGTTGTGACCCCCAACAGGTCTTCCAATTCTTTGATACTGGCAGAGCCACGCCGTTTGAGATATTCCAGGATCTGCCAGGTAGAACTTTCCGGATTGTGGCTGGTACTTACCATTTGCTTGCTTTCCAACTCACGCTCGCTGTACTGCCCAGTGTTACCGAACTCGTGCTGCCAAATGCAGGCTTGTGAAATGCAGTTTAATAAAATACAGGCGTGTGTAACAGTCGCGGCTAAACATAGCA
>JBBDIO010000143.1:6707-23156 GCA_040880365.1 Litorilinea sp. | reverse complement strand
TTGAGTCTTTACGCTCTAGACACATGACTCCTTCAACACAGGCCCGCCTGTTGCATTCGCTGTGAACAGGCTAACACGGGCACGGGGGTTTTGTCAAATTTTTATGTTTTAATTGTGGAATTGTTTGCGTAGGCGCGGCGTGGGGAAGATTTGGGACATATCTGGTGGTTCTGGGTAGCGCTTCAATCACCTGCCGGGGTAGATGCGGGGGTCGATTCGCTGGTCGATTCTGAGGTCGGTTCGGCGGCAACCGGCGCGAGCTGGGGTTCGACCCCGCGCGTAGAGGGCAGCACCAGCGCGCTCAGCGCGGCGCCGATGGGCAGCAACACCAGCACCGTGAGCACCAGGGGCAAGCCCGCATAGTCGGCGGCAATGCTGGCGGCCCAGGTCATGACCGCGCCGCTGGCAAACATGAGGCCCAGCACCGCACCGCCGATCAGACCTTTGCGCTTGGGCAACAGCTTTTGCGCCATCACCAGCAAAATGCTGTGGGGCACATTGAAGAGCGCGCCCGCCGCCGCCGCAACCAGGAAAAAGACCCAGGTCTGGTTGTTGAGCATGATATAGGCAAAGGGCACACCCCCCAGCGTAGAGAGGCAGATAACTACCCGCCGGTTATAGCGGTCGCCCAAAAAGCCGCCGCCATAGGTTCCCAGCGCGCCGGCAAAGGTGAAGGTGGCAATCATCGCGCCATAGGTGGCGGGCTGGATACCCATATCATCGAACAGCTTGGGCAACAGGGTCACAAAGCCCTGAAGCGTGCCCGACCGCAAGACGATCAACAGGATGAACGCGGTAATCATGATAATGCTTTGGCGCATTACTCCGCGCCTGCCGTTGCTGTTCACCGCTGTATCTGCCGTATCTGTCGCATCTGCCAAAGCGGGTTTGACAAGGGGCGACGCGACCGCAGCATCTTCTTCTTCCAAAGGCTGACGCAGATAGACGAACATGAAATAGACGGCGGGGATCATTGCCAGGGTGAGATAGGGCAAGCCTGTGATGCCCATGGTCTGGATGATCAGACCGGCAAGGAATGGCCCCAGCGATAGGCCCGTCTGCCCAAAGAGAAAAAAGATCGAGGTGGAGGTGGTGGGGAAGCGTCCCCCGGCTGCCGAGGCATTGACCATGCCCGCGGGATGCAGCGCACCTGAACCAAAGGACCCCAGCGACATGCAGATGACCAGCGCGACATAGCTGGGCATGAAGGGAATCGCGGCATAGAAGATCGCCGTCCAGAGCAGACCCAGCGCGCCCAGCCAGCGCCCGCGCCAGTGGTCGGCCAGAATGCCGAAGAACGGTTGCGACAGGGCTGCGCCGAACTGGTAGATCATGGCCGCGAAACCGATTTGGCTGACGCTGAGATCAAAAGTCCCGGTGAGGGCGACCAGGATCATGGCAATCGACGAATTGAGAACGTCGATGGAAAAATGGCCGAACGAGGCGGCAAAAATCCGTTTGGTTTGTTCGGGCGTGAAACGGCCAAAAAGAAAGGGCGCGGTACGTTTTAGGAGCATAGGTATTCCTGCATTTCTTTCCGATTACATGTGCGGATATTGTAACACAGGCCGCGCGCATCATCCGTCCTCATGGCGGGCGAAATATGCAGCGCGCGCCAGGGCGCGAGATATGCGACGCAGAAGATGATGCGGGTTGAGACCTTTTCCACCTGTTCCCAATATCGGGTAAACTAGGGAGAGGAAAATCAGGGGGAAGCGCTCCCTGCTCCCACATCATCACAGTAGCTTTCACCGAATTGAAACCACTTTTCATTTTCTAGTCAGGAGTCCAGTATATGGGTAAGCGTGTGCGCGTCGCCTTTTTGGGGTTGGGTCAGCGCGGTCTTCAGCATGTCCGAAATGTTCTGCAACTTCAGCAAGCAGGCGCGGCCGAAATTGTGGCGATGGGCGATGCGTTTGACGCCAATATTGCCCCTGCCAAGCTGCAAGAGTATGTGCCGGGCATCGATACCAACGATATTCTGCTCACCACCGATTTTAATCAGGTGCTGGAAAGCAAACCCGACGCCCTCTATATCTGCATCCCGCCCAATGTGCATACCGGGCAGGTGAACCAGGCGGCAGAAGCCGGGGTTCA
The DNA here is from genome assembly GCA_040880365.1 of Litorilinea sp. Classification (GTDB taxonomy): domain Bacteria; phylum Chloroflexota; class Anaerolineae; order Caldilineales; family Caldilineaceae; genus JBBDIO01. The sequence goes on along the minus strand of JBBDIO010000143.1, from coordinate 21,059 downwards.
TCTCTTTGTAGAAAAGCCGGTCAGCCTCTTTCTGGATGAAGCGGTGGAGATGGATCGGGTGATTGCCAAATCGGGCATTATTTCCACGGTGGGCTTCAACCAGCGTTACGACGCCGGGCACGAAGCCGTACATAGCTTTTTGCAGGACAAACGCCCGGTCATGGCCGAATATACGCGCCACGACGCGCTGGAAGGTCACAGCGTGAAGCATATGCAGACCGAAGCCGTGGGAGGGCCGGTCAACCGCGTCTGGACGGCAAGCCGCGCCTGGTCGGGTGGCACGCTGGTGGAGGCGGGTATCCACTTGCTGGATCTGTGGCGCTATTGGTTTGGCGAGGTGGAATGGGTGCAGGCCAGCTATGTGCATCGCCCGCCCGCAGAGATCATCGACGGCGCGGACAATCCCTATGCCTATGTGGCAACGTTTGCGTTTGCCAATGGGGTGCTGGGCAGCATGAATATGTCGCGCCTGCGCCGGGTCTTCCGCGGCTTTGGAAATCATCTGGTGCTGTGGAACGAAGGTCAGCTGGAAGTAGAGCAGAATGCGGTGACCGCCTATCACTACGACGGCCCCTATCCGCCCGCGCAGAAACCCGCGGTGGATTCGTTGCGCACCCAGTTGCCCCAGCCCGAAGTGGTGCCCGGCGGCGGCACGTTTACGATCTCTCAGGCGTTTGTGCAGGCTGTCGCCGAAGAGAACCCCGAACTGATCCGCTCGCCGTTCGACGAGGCGATGGGCAGCCTGGTGGCGGTGATTGCCGGCAATGTCTCTGACGAGCTGGATGGCAAGCGCGTCTATGTGAAGGACCTGCTCAACAGCCCGGAGTATGCCAAGTTCCGGGCCAAGCCGGCCAAGACTACAGCTTAGGCTGTGGCCTGGACTGTGGCCTAAGGCCAGTTTTCGCGCCTACAAGGTTTAGACGAATTACAGAGTCCCGGAGGCAGCCTGCTTCCGGGATTTTTTTTATGCAGATTTATACAGATTGCGCGATTGCGCGTTAGCTATTCAAAGCGAATGGCGTCTGCCGATTTTGCCACCTTTCCGGCGTAGAGCCAGGAAATCTGGCGCAGGGCCAGGGCCTGATCGAAGGTAGTGAGGGCCGACATGGTATCGGCCGCGGCGACCACATGGAACCAGCGCAGCCCTGCCGACCCGGCGGTGTGCAGCACGCAGATGCTGGCGATGGTGCCCACCACGACCAGATGGCGCACGCCCCACACGCGGCTGAGGTAGTGATCCAGCCCCGTATCGTAAAAGCCATCGTAGCGGCTTTTCTGGAAGACCATTTCGCCGGGCTGGGGCGCGAGTGCGTCTACAATCTGCCAGCCCCAGCTATCCTTGCGGCAATGTTCGGGCCAAATCTCCCATTCGGGGTCGCCTTCCCTATGCGTATCCTGGGTATAGGTGACGCGCGCGCCGGCGTGGCGCGCTTTTTGCAGCAGGCCGGCGATGGTGGGCAGGGTGTCTGTGGCCGCGGGCACCACCAGCGTGCCGCCTTCGGTCACAAAGTCGTTTTGCATATCCACCACCACCACGGCGCTCTGCGCCGCGGGCAGCACGATTTCGGCCTCCCAGGGGATTTCGGGCGTCTCTACCTGTGCGCCCGGCACATATTCAAAACTCATGGGTGTTGCTCCTTGTGTCCTGCTTGTGGGATGTGTGCTTGTCGGCTCTGTTCGCTCGTCTGTCTGACGAGACGGTAGCGGGTAGCTGTCGGTCATGCGTCAGCCAAGGGATTCCGGTTCTGTCTATGCTACAATTGTACCACTGTCGCGGATGTCGCGGATGGGTTCAGGGTGGTCGGCTCCTTTGCACGCACAGGCGGCTACCAGTTCGCCGGGGAACCAAGCCGGGGAACCAAACAGTCTGCGACTGCGTAGTGTGGATGATAGGATATGAAAATTCGCGGCGTTCAGTGGGGCGTTGCAGGGATATAGCAGGCATAGTAGAGAACGCTGTAGGGGGAATGTTGCATCGTTTAATTACCCGAGAATATGAACAGATGTTGCGCCGGGTGCGCGCGTTGCTGGAACATTTGCACGCGCCCCTGGGCCGGCTGGACGCGCCCACCGAGGATATCGACCTGCTGAAACGCAGCCTGCAACAATTGGATGAGCTGTTTTTGCTGGTGGTGGTGGGCGAGTTTAACGCGGGCAAGACTGCCTTTTTGAACGCGCTGCTGGGCAACAAGCTGCTGAAAGAAGGCGTGACGCCCACAACCAGCCACATTCATCTGCTGCGCTATGGCGAGGAGCTGGATCAGAAGAATCTGGAAGACGATGTGTTGCTGATTCATGTGCCGGTGGATTGGCTGCGCGAGATCAATCTGGTAGATACACCGGGCGCGAATGCGGTGATTCAGCGCCATCAGCAGATTACCGAACACTTTGTGCCGCGCAGCGATCTGGTGCTCTTTATCACCAGCGCCGACCGTCCGTTCAGCGAAAGCGAGCGGCTGTTTCTGGAACGTATTCGCGAATGGGGCAAGAAGATTGTCATCATTGTAAACAAGATCGACCTGTTTCAGAATGCGGCGGAACAGGCCGAGGTGCTGGACTATGTGCGTGAGAACGCCCGGCAGTTGCTGGACACCCAGCCCGAAATTTTCCCGGTGAGCGCGCGCCTGGCGTTGCAGGCCAAACAGGAGGCCAAAGCGGCGGGGCAGGACGGCACGCCCACGGGCGCGACCTGGGAAGCCAGCGGCTTTGGCGCGCTGGAATCGTATATTCTGCGCACGCTGGACGCGGCCGAGCGCATCCGCCTGAAGCTGGAAAACCCGCTGGGGGTGGCGGCGCGCTTGCTGGATCAATATGAAGCCGTGATTGGCGACCGCCAGGCGTTGCTGCGCGGTGATTTTCAGGCGTTGGATTCCATCGAAAGCGACCTGGAAGCCTATCAGACCGACATGCGCCGCGATTTTGTCTATCAGCGCAGCCACGTGGACAACGTGCTCTATTCGATGATCGAGCGCGGCGATACCTACTTTGATGAAACGTTGCGCATCGGGCGCATTTTTGACCTGGTGAACGCTGAGAAGCTGCGTGCCGAGTTCGAGCGCCAGGTGGTGGGCGATACCAGCCGCGAGATTGAAGCCAATGTGAGCAGTCTCATCGACTGGATGGTGGACAAGGATTTTCGCCAGTGGAAAGCGGTGATGGAGTTTATGAACCGCCGCGCCACCCAGCACGCCGACCGCATTGTGGGCCAGGTGGGGGCCGATTTTGAGCTGAACCGACAGAACATGCTCAAGAGTGTGGGGCGCGAGGCGCACAAGGTGGTCAACAGCTATGATCGGGAAGCCGAATCGCTGAAGATGGCGAAACAGGTGCAGAATGCGATTATCCAGACGGCGGCGGTGGAAGCAGGCGCGCTGGGCCTGGGTGCGCTGATGATTGCGCTGCTCCAGACTTCGTTGCTGGATGTGACGGGCTTTTTGGGCGCGGGTGCGGTGGCGGCGCTGGGGTTCTATGTGCTGCCCTATCGGCGCGCCAAGATCAAGGCCGACCTGCGCGTGCGCGTGGGCGAATTGCGCCAGCAGTTGGCCGTCGCGCTGGAACGTCAGTTTGAAACCGAGCTGGGGCGCAGCACACAGCGCATCCGCGAGGCGATTGCGCCCTATACCCGCTTTGTGCGGGTGGAACGGGAAAAGCTGGAACAGTTGGAAGCCGATCTGCAACAGGCGCGCCTGGAGCTGGCCGAATTGCGGCGCGGAGTGCGCGGCCTGGGCGGCGATGCATCTGCTGCGCGGCCTGCCCCGGCATCGACGGGGGTGGGATCGTCCACGCGCGCCGGTGGCCTGCCCACAGATGCGGCAACAGACGCGCCAACAGGCACAACCCACGACAAGACCACGGACAAGATTGCAGGCAAGACCGCAGACAACAAAACCGACAAGAAAACGGATAAAACGGGGGCGCGCTAGTGCATATTATTTCGCTGGCCCCCCTCACGCCCGCAACGCACGCCGATGCGTTGCAACAGGTCTATCGGGCGACACCCCAATATTGGGCCATGTATAATCTGCCTGCCAGCCCCGGCGGACAGGCGCGCCGGGATCTGGAAGCGGCAGAAACGACTGCGGGCCGCCACATGCTGGGCATTGTGCGCCATGTGCCCAGCACAGAAATACACGCCGAAGCAGCAGACGCGGATGGCGCAGAGGCTGCACCCGACACATCAACTGAAACGGCAACTGACACAAAAACTGAAACTGACGCAGGGCCTGAACTGGAACTGGTGGGCGCGGTCGATTTGCGGCTCTATTGGCCCGGCGCGGATCAGGCCTATATTGGCATGGTGATGGTGGCCGAACCTTTCCAGCGCGAGGGCATCGGCACGCAGGCGTGGACGTTGCTGCGCCCCTGGTTGGCCGAGACCGCCAAGGTCAAAACCGCGCGCCTGGGCGTGGAACAATTTAACCCGACCGCACTGCACTTCTTTCAGTCGCTGGGCTTTGCCCTCACCGGCGAAACCAATCGTATCGAAGTGGGCAGCAAGTGGGTGCGGCTGTTGTATATGGAACTGGCTCTGTGACCCTGCCCCAATCTGGAGATCAACCCGCATGACTCAATCGCAAGACAGACCTGGTTTGACGGCGTTGCCCGCGTGGCGCGCGCTGGCGCAGCATCGGGCCGCTATGGAAACTGTGCATATGCGCGATTTGTTTGCCCAGGATGCGGCGCGCTTTGATCGGTTTTCTCTGCAACTGGATGACCTGCTTTTCGATTATTCCAAAAACCGGATCACCGGGGAGACGCTGCAATTGTTGCTCGACCTGGCCGCGAAAACCGGCGTGGCCGCGCGGCGCGATGCCATGATGCGCGGCGAAAAGATCAACACCACGGAAGATCGGGCCGTGTTGCATGTGGCGTTGCGCAATCGCGCCAATACGCCCATTCTGGTCGATGGCGAGAATGTGATGCCCGCGGTCAATCGGGTGTTGGCACAGATGCGGCGCTTTAGCGAGGCCGTGCGCAATGGCGAATGGCGCGGCTATACCGGCGCGGCGATTACCGATGTGGTGAATATCGGCATTGGCGGGTCAGATTTGGGGCCAAAGATGGTCTGCGCTGCGTTGCAGCCCTATAGCCGGGCCGATTTGCGGGTGCATTTTGTCTCGAATGTGGATGGCACCGATATGGCTGAAACGCTCAAGCGGGTGCAGCCGGCGACCACGCTCTTTCTGGTCGCGTCCAAGACCTTTACCACCCAGGAGACCATGACCAATGCCCAGACCGCGCGGGCATGGTTTTTGGATGCTGCCCACGACGAGGCCGCGATTGCCAAACACTTTGCCGCGCTTTCTACCCACCGCGACGGCGTAACCAGCTTTGGCATTGACCCCGCCAATATCTTTGAATTCTGGGATTGGGTGGGTGGACGCTATTCGCTGTGGTCGGCAATTGGGCTTTCGATTGCGCTCTATGTGGGCATGGATCGTTTCGAGGAACTGTTGGCGGGCGCGCATGGGGTGGATCAGCATTTTCAGAGCGCGCCGCCCCACGAAAATATCCCCCTGATTATGGGACTGTTGGGCGTGTGGTATAACAATTTCTGGGGCGCGGAAACCCATGCGATTCTGCCCTATGATCAATATCTGCGCCACTTTGCCGACTATTTTCAGCAAGGCGATATGGAAAGCAACGGCAAACAAGTCACCCACGCCGGGACGCCGGTGGACTATAGTACGGGGCCGGTGATCTGGGGACAGCCGGGCACCAACGGTCAACACGCGTTTTATCAGTTGATTCACCAGGGCACCAAGCTGATTCCCTGTGATTTTCTGGCCCCCGCGCAGAGTCATAACCCCATCGGCGACCATCATCCTATTCTGCTTTCCAATTTCTTTGCCCAGACCGAAGCCCTGATGCAGGGCAAGTCCACCGCCACGGTGATGGCGGAATTGGCTGTGGAATTGGCTGACGCGGGTCTGGACGCGGATGCGCCGTTGGCCGCCGCCAAGACTTTCCCCGGCAATCGACCGACCAATTCGTTCCTGTTTCGGCAATTGACGCCCACCACGCTGGGCGCGCTCATCGCGCTTTACGAACACAAGATTTTTACCCAGGGTGTGATCTGGGATATCAATTCGTTTGATCAGATGGGCGTGGAGCTGGGCAAGGTGCTGGCAAAGGCCATCCTGCCCGAACTGGCAGACGCTGCGCCGGTTGACACCCACGACGCTTCGACCAACGGGTTGATCAACCATTACAAAGCGTTGCGCACAGCGTGAACGCCCAGCCTATTGAATGGGTTGCAAGCATAGGCTGTAATATAGGCTGCAAGAAGGTATTGCACGCCCGACCGCACAGACTTTTGGCCTGGAAGCCCCTGTATTCATGAAATTTGTTGAAAATATGTCCAACATTACCACTTTCTGGGATACGTTGCCGCGTCCCATTATCGGGCTTTCGCCCATGAACGGCGTGACCGACCACGCGTTTCGGCACATTCAGAAAAAGCATGGCAACCCCATGTTACTCTTTACAGAATTCACCAGTGTGGATGGCATCTGCGCGGGCGCGCGGGCGTTGCTCAAAGATTTTCTCTATGATGAAAGCCAGCGCCCCATCATCGGGCAGATTTATGGGCGGGTGCCGGGCAATTTTTATCAGACTGCGCTGGTACTCTGCCAATTGGGGTTCGACGGCATCGACATCAACATGGGCTGTCCCAGCAAGAGCGTAGCCAGTTCGGGCGCGGGTGCAGGGTTGATCCGCACGCCCGAACTGGCCCAGGAAATTGTGCGCGCCACCAAACAGGCGGTGTCCGACTGGCAAAACGGCGCAACGGTACACGATTGTGTGGATGTGCCCGCATCGTTGGCGCAAGAGGTGATTTCGCGACATGTTCGGCTGCCGGTGGCTTTTCAAAAACCGCGGCCTGTGCCCGTGAGCGTGAAGACGCGCATTGGCTATGCCGAATCGCAAGTGGAGGAATGGATTCCCCGCTTGCTGGAGACCGAACCGGCCGCGATTTCGCTGCACGGGCGCACCCTGACCCAGGGCTATGCGGGCGATGCGGATTGGGATGTGATTGGGCGCGCCGCCGAGATTGCGCACGGCAGCGATACGCCTCTGCTGGGCAATGGCGATCTGCGGACGCTGGACGACGCCCATGCGCGCATCGGCGATTATGGCGTGGATGGCGCGCTGATTGGCCGCGCCAGTTATGGCAATCCCTATGTGTTTCGGGCCGATCTGCCACAGGCGGGGGCAGATCAGGTGGACAGTCAAATGCACAGTCAAATGCACAGTGACCCGACACACGCGCTGGACGCGGGGCGCTATGATGTTCTGCACATTGCGCTGGAACATGCCCGTCTGTATGAGGCGAGCTTTTCGCACCTGGATCGCTATATGTTTTTGCCCATGCGCAAACACCTGGGCTGGTATGTGCGCCATTTGCCCGGCGCCAGCCACCTGCGGCGCACGCTGCTCCAGACTTCCAGCCTGGACGAGGCGGTGGGCATCATTGAGGAATATCTGGACTATCGCCAGGTGTGGGACAGGCAGAACGCCGAGAAGTTGCGCGTGGCGGTATAGGAATTAAGTTGGGTGCAGGCATTAAGACGCGCAATGGGGCGCGGGTTAGTTTTCTTGATTTGTGCCGTTGCGCGGGGGCGCGGCGCCATTGCCGGGCAGGTTGCCGTGGAGAAAAATGCGTGTGATGGCGGCGGCGGTGTGGGTGGGATCGCCCATGGGGCGCGAATAGAAATCGGGACCGGCGACGGCAAAGCTGAAGATCATGCCCACAAACGCCAGGGCCAGCTCTGCGGGATCGCACACAGCCAGGCGTCCGGCTTCCATGCGGTTGTGCAGATAGCGCGCCAGCAGAATCGCGGTGCGTTCCTGGGCGGCGCGCATCTGTTCGAGAAACTGGTTTCCGTCGCCCATTTCCACAAAGCCCAATCGTACCAGGTCGCGATTTTCGTGAAAATAGCGCAAGGCAGCGCCCGCAAATTCGTTGAGGTCCATTTCCACATCGCCGGTGGGCTGTTTGGGCATGGCAAGCAGAATTCGGCGCGGTTCGTTGGCTTTGGTAAAGGCGCGAATGACCCCGTCTTTGGTCCCGAAATAGCGATAGACGGTGGCCGGCCCCACGCTGGCTTCTTGCGCGATTTGTTCGACGGTGGCCGCGGCAAAGCCCACCCGCGCAAATACATGGCGCGCGGCGTGGAGTATGCGCCGGGGCATATCGGTAATGGCTTCGGTTTCGGGAGTCATGACGCCGGCTTCGGTCAGCTTTTGCATGAGTCCTGTGCGGCTGCCAAAGCGCCGATAGAGCGTCGCGCGCGAAACGCCGGTAGCTGCTGCCAGCCGTTCCATGGTAAATGGACGCCGATCACCCCGTTGGAGTAGCTCCGCCGCGGCTTCAATCAGTTCTTCATCTGTCATATCTTCACGAATCGAATAAGTTCACAGTGACAATAAGTTAGCAATCGGTTCATACGACCAGGTACTCATCAGACAGGTTCACGCCTGCAATCGCTGCGACTGCCAGCCGGATAACCGGATAAATAGGTTAGATAATGGATGGAAACATGCCCGACAATTGACTGTATCCATGCGAATGTAGATTTGGTATTCTATAACGGGGGAGACAGCCTAGCAAGCCGTATTCCATTGCCTGGTAAACATTTATTGTCTATCTGAGGTGCTGCACGCAGTTTAATCGCTCCTGGCATATCTCCTTCTGCGGGGGGATTCGTGCCCTGTGCACCTGATCAAAGGGAATCCTCAAGTGGGTTCTACGAGGTTCATCTGTGAAATTTCGTTTTGCGAATGTATCCAGAGTTCTATCGCTGGGGCTGGCTGTTCTGCTGTGGCAGATGGTTGGGCCTGTGAGCAATATGGTGCTTTCCACCGATTCCCCTGCGCACGGGCAACGAATGGTCTACGCGGCTGCGTTGCCTGGTGCGCTGTCTACCCATATTTCAGGTGATGCGGCTTCTGATCCGGATGTGACGGCGGTGGACAGCGTACCCATCGGAGTCGAAAAATCCCAATTTCTCTCCACCTCCTCTGCCAGCACAGAGAACAACCCGGAAATTGATACAGAAAACAGCACGGAATCGAATGAAGACGGTTGGGTCTATGCCCAGATTGTGGGTGGACAACCCGCTACTCCCGGTGCTTATCCATTTCAGGTTTATCTGCACATCAACCAATATTTGTGTGGCGGCACGTTGATCGATGCGGAGTGGATCCTGACCGCGGCCCATTGTGCATTTGACCAGGGGGGCGTTCCCTTCGGGCCGGAAGCTTTTACGGCCTTTCTGGGCAAACATGATCGCGCAGTCGGCGAACCATCTCAACAGGTGCGCAGGATCGATAAAATCGTTGTGCATCCCGACTATCGGCCCAGCGCCCAGAGTTTTGATATTGCCTTGCTGCGACTGGCTGCGCCGGCGGAGATCAGCGCGCGGGTGGCGTCGGTCGCGTTGATCCAGCCGGTAACCCAGGCCACACGCCAGGATCCGGGCACGCTGTCCACTGTGATTGGCTGGGGCGCAGATACGTTTCAGGGGTCTACGCTGAGTGTGTTGCACGAGGTGCAGGTGCCGATTGTTTCGGCGGCAGAGTGCCGCAGCACCTATGGCGACGAAATCGACGATGGCATGATCTGCGCGGGACTGGAGACAGGCGGCAAAGACGCGTGCCAGGGCGATAGTGGCGGCCCTTTGTTGGTGCCCGATGCACAGGGCGAGTGGTTGCAGGCGGGCGTGGTGAGTTATGGATTTGATTGTGCGCTGCCCGGTTTTTATGGCGTTTATACGCGCGTTTCGACTTATGCGGAATGGATCACGGAGGTGCTGGCAGAGGAGTCCAACGCGCCGGACCTCGGCAATGTGGCAACGACCACGATTCGGAATGGCAATTTTGCCGACGGGGGCAATAGCGATTGGCAGCAGGAGTCGGCCATTTTTGCCGATGCGCTGATTCTCTCTGTGCAATTTCTGCCCTTTCTGCCCCACAACGGGATCTATGCGGCGTGGTTGGGGGGGGCGAATCAGGAGATTAGCCGGCTTTCGCAAACGGTAACATTTGGCGCAACGGTCACCGAACTGCGTTTTCAATACTGGCTGGATTCGGGCGATGCGTGTGGCAATGACTGGGTCTGGGTGGAGGCGGGGGATATCATACTCCGGGAATATGCGCTCTGTCTGGCCGAGAATACGGGCGGCTGGCGCGAAGCGCGTCTGGATGTGCGCGGGCTGCGCGGCCAGACTGTGCCCCTCACCTTTCATCTGTTTACCGATGAGAATTCGCCCAGTAGCTTTTTTGTGGATGCAGTGAAGCTCTATCGGGAACCGGAACCGCCGCCTGTGGTGTCGATTGGGGATGTAATGGTGCAGGGGCGGCGCGAAATCACCACCCTGGCGGTGTTGACTGTGGCTTTGGATGGTCCGGTGAGTGTGCCTGTGGCGGTGGATTTTGCCACTGTGCCCGAAACCGCGCAGCCGGGCGAGGATTATATTGCGCGCACGGGTACATTGATCTTTGCCGCCGGTGAATCCAATGTCTATCTGGCGGTGCAGATTGTGGGCAATCCCGGACCCGAGGCCGAGACGACTTTTCGCGTGGAGTTGAGCAATCCCCAGGTCGCACTATTGGGCAAGGCCAGCGGACAGGTGACTATTCTGGGCACGGAACCGCCGGAGCCGGAACCGCCCCGGATCGCGATTGCCGACGTGGCTGTGCTGGAGGGCAATGGCGGCGAGGCCGAAAACGTGTTCGCCGAGTTCCCCGTCTGGTTATCGGCGGGAGCGGCGCAGACGGTGACGGTGGACTATGCTACACAGGACGGGACCGCGCTTGCGCCCCAGGATTATGGCGCGATCACGGGGACGCTGGTCTTCACGCCGGGGGTGATTAGCCAGACGATTGGCGTGCCGATTGTGGGCAATGTGGCCGTCGATGGGGATCGCGCCTTTACCGTGACCCTGACCAATCCGGAGCACGCAACTCTGGCACAGGATCAGGCCACGGGCACAATTCTGGATGACGATTTGCCGCCGGTGTTGCCGTTGTTAGTGGTGAGTGATGGCGTGGTCGCGCCCGACCCCGATGATTCCAGCGATTCCGGGGACGAGGATGACCCGCTTACCCAGCTGCCGATGCTCTTTGAGGTGAGTCTTTCGACCACGTCGGAAATCACGGTGGCTGTGGAATATTATACGGCCGATGGCGGCGCGCGCGCGCCGGAGAATTATCTGGCTGCCAGTGGCGTGCTCACGTTTGCGCCGGGGGTGGTGACTCAAACCGTGGCGGTGCAAGTCGTGGGCAATCATACGACGCAGCCGTACATCACCTTTACGCTGGCGCTGACCAACCCTGTCAATGCCGAAATCGGCATGGGGATCGGCATTGGCAGCATTGCCCAGACCGCGCCGCCCTTGCCCATCGTGGAGACATTTGCGCCGCCCACGGGCGCGCCCGGTACATTGGTGACGGTGGAGGGACGCGGCTTTGCCCAGGTGACCGCCGTTTTGTTTGGCGATGTGCCCGCGGCGTTTTCGATCCTGTCGGATACCCGGATTCTGGTGGAAACACCCGCGGGCGCAAGCAGTGCATTCATCATTGTGCAGAATCCGGTGGGGGTGGGCGAAAGTTCTGTGCGTTTTGTGGTGCCCGTGATCCATACCCTTTTTGTGCCGCATCAAGCGCGCCAATAGGCGCAGCTGTTAAACGGAAGTTAGCACTTGCGCCGTGATTGCTAACTTCCGTTTAACATGTTGGAAACTTCCTGCTGCTATTCTCCTCCTCAAGGCTGTGACATCTGGTATGGTTTGCGCCGGTTATCTGTTGGCAGCTGCCCGGCGCGGTTTACGCGGATGCCGATATTGTTCCCCTACGCCAGATCGAGTATCCTCGAACAGAGGAACCCAAACCCGAGTGAGAGGGAGAAATGATATTGTCGGAATCTACTGCTTCTGCCCCAGGAGACCCTGCTGCTTCAGGCAATCCACCATCTGCCAATCCGAAGTCTGCTGACCAAAAATCTGTTGACCCCACCCAATCGGATCGTGCCCCATTTGATCCAACCGACCAGCGTACCTATCTGGAGGTGTTGGCGGCGGCGTCGCCCGCGCCTGTGAAAGAGCTGGCAGAGCTGCTCCTGGCAGAGTTGCCCCAGGTGGAGGTGCTGGAAAATCGGACGGGCCTGGTTATGTTGCCCTATGTGGAAAGCGTGGCGGGGCAGTCTTTTCATTTGGGCGAGGTGCTGGTGGCCGAGGCGCGGGTGCGCGTTCACGGGCAAGAGGGGTATGCCGCGTGTTTGGGGCGCGATCTGGAACAGACGTTGGCGATTGCGATTGTCGATGCGGTCATGCAAGGTCAGGATGCGGCCTTTTCGCCTGCGCTGCGCGCCGCGGTGATTCAGGTCGTGCAGACGCAGCACGCGGCCCACGCTCAAGCCGATGACACGCTCTTGCGCAAGGTGGAAGCCACCCGCATCGAATTGGAGACTTTCTGATGGCAGCGCATGTCCCGGAAGATGCCATGCTTTATGCCGACTTACCGCATGGCTACGTGCCGCAGAGCGATGTGCCGCAGAGCGATGTGCCGCAGAGTAATGTGCCGCACGCGGGCGCGGATGAACACGCGGCGCGGGCGACGTTTACTGCGCTCATGTGGTCGCTCAGCTATCCCGGCACTGTCTATGCGTTGCCGGCTTTGCCCATGAACCAGGCTGCAACGCACCAGGATGCGTGTCTGTCGATTGGCCGCGCGCTGTTGGATCTGGAGACCAGCTATTATACGCCCGACGCGGCGCTGGCTGCCCAACTGGCGGCGACGACGGCGCGGACCTTGCCCCCGACTACTGCGGACTATCATTTTTATCCGGCTTGCGATAGCTCGCCGTGGGCAAAGGTGCTGGCAGATATGGGCGCGGCCAAAGTGGGCGATATGCTCTATCCCGATCAATCGGCCACGCTGGTGGTAGGCTGCCGGTTGGGACAGGGTACCCGTTTGCGATTGCAGGGGCCGGGCATTGCGCGCGCGACTCTGCTGGCGGTCGATGGGCTGCCGCCCGAATTTTGGCAACTGCGCGCCGAATCCATTCACTATCCTCTGGGCTGGGATCTTTTTCTGGTGGATGGGCAACACATAGATGGCTCACGTGTGGTGGGGCTGCCGCGCACAACTATGATCGAACTGGTGTGATAGATTTGGAGATGAGCGTATGGCCTATGTAGCAACCCGCGGCGGCGAAGACGCTATTCAGCAAGCAGAACGGTTTTTCCAGGAGTTGCGCGGGCCGATTACTGCCGATTTTGTGCAGCAGATTCTGGCACACATGCCGCTGTTGGTAGATCGGGTGATGGGCGAAAGTTCGCTCTATGCGCCCGAATTGGCCGCGCTGGCTTTGGCGCAGACGGGCGGCGACCTGTATGAGAGTGTGCTGCTCTTGCGCGCCTATCGTTCGACCCAGCCGCGGCTGGCCTATGCCACTACTGTGCGCGCCGCCGAGCTGTTGACTGTGCGGCGGATTTCTGCGGCGTTCAAGGATATTCCGGGCGGGCAGGTATTGGGGCCGACGCTGGACTATAGTCACCGTTTGCTGGATCTGTCGATTCTCGACAATGCAAGCCATGACGATACGCGTGATGGCAATTCGGGGGATAGCGGTATGGGTGATGATGATACGGGCGCAGTCGACCCTGCTGCGCACCCCGCGCCGCGCCACTATCCGGCGGTGGCAGATTGGCAGCGCGCGCAAGGCTGGCTGGGCAACAGGCAGAATGAACCTGCGGAGGCAGAAATCCCGCCCCAGGAAATTCCTGATGTAACGCGCGAGCCGCTGGTCTTTCCTGCGCCGCGCGCGCATCGTTTGCAGATGTTGGCGCGGGCCGATACGGGCGGCGCGCTGAGTCTGGCCTATTCCAGTATGCGCGGCTATGGGCTGGTGCATCCTACGGTGAACGAGCTGCGCCTGGCCTATGCGCCGGTGCGCCTGCGCCATCCGGTCAGCGGTGTGGCTTTTAGCGCGGGGCGGGTGCGGGTGAGCCAGGCCGAAATTGTGACCACCGGCGGCAGTAGCGAGGACCCCGGGCTGGAAGTCGGCTTTTGTGCCACGCTGGGCTGGAACGAAGTCAAGACGATTGCCGGCTCTACGCTGGATTTAGCCATGAGCAAAGCCGGCAATCATCCGGCCCATGCCGAGGAGTTTGTGCTCTATCACACCGAAGCGGTCGAGGCATCGGGCTTCTGCATCCATTTCAAGCTGCCCCACTATGTGACATTTACCAGCAGCCTGGACAATCTGCGCGGGGCACGCGAAAACGCGACCCGGCGCATGGTAGAAGGCCAGTATGTGCAGACGCTCTATGCGGGGGGCGACGCAGG
>JBBDIO010000143.1:0-6607 GCA_040880365.1 Litorilinea sp. | reverse complement strand
GCGGTTGAAGAACCTGTGGAAAATGATATACATGAAAAGTGAAGGCAGGCACGCATGGGTAAGCTGACCGAACTGGCGGCACCGCACAAATTGCGCCACAAGCAGGGATATTCCTATGGCTTTTTGGATGAATTTGCCAAGCGCGAGCTGCGGCGCAGTATGCTCAAGGCGATTGCGATTCCCGGCTATCAGGTTCCCTATGCCAGCCGCGAACTGCCCATTGCCCGGGGTTGGGGCACAGGCGGGTTGCAGGTTACGCTGAGCCTGGCGGGGCCGCGCGATGTGATCAAGGTGATTGACCAGGGCGCGGACGATTCGGTGAACGCGGCCAATTTGCGGCGCTTTCTGGCGCGTATGACCGGCGCGGGCGTCACCACCGATACGCTGGCGGCGACGATTTTGCAGAGCCGCCATCGCATCCCCGAAGAGCGGATGGCGCGGGGGCAGGTCCTGGTGCTCCAGGTGCCCGATCCCGAGCCTTTGCGCGGGGTGGAATCGAACATCTCGCAGGCGCGCGTCATGCACGCCGACGCCGACTATAGCCGCCTGTGGCTGAAGCTCTATGAACAGTTGGTGCATTTTGGCCGATTTATGCAGGGCGCGAGCTATCCGTCGCTGGTGCATGGGCGCTATGTCATGTCGCCCAGCCCCATCCCCCGCTGGGATACGCCCAAGCTGCATCGGGCCGCGCATCTGACTCTGCTTTCGGCGGGGCGCGAAAAGCGGCTCTATGCTGTGCCGCCCTATACCGAGGTGCGCCCGCTGGAATTTGAAGACGTGTTCTTCCAGGTGGAAAATCAGGGCGAGTGGGTGTGCCGGCAGACGGGCGCGGTGCACAAATTTATGAACGAGATTCCCCAGCCCGATGGCGGCGCGGTGTATGAGCTGGGCGATACGGGCTATGGGGCCAAGCTGGCTGCCGCCCAGGCCGGGCAGCCGGTGACAATTGGCAATACCTATTTTGACGAGAAGGGTGCGTTTTATCATGCCGGCTACCTCAAGCGTTGATGGGCAGCCCGTAGCGCAGCCCGTAGTGTCGATGCTGCCGCCGTTGGCCGCGCCGCAACTGGTGCAGACGCCGCCGATTCTGGCTGCGCAGGGCATCGCCAAGCAGTATGGCGAGATTCAGGCGCTGCGCAATGTGGAACTTGCCGTCTATCCCGGTGAAATTCTGGGAATCGTGGGCGAATCGGGATCGGGCAAATCCACACTGCTGCGCATGTTGAATCTGGAAGAACTGCCCGATGCGGGTAGCTATCTGCTGGATGTGCCGGGCTATGCCCAGCGCGATCTCTTTGCTTTGCCGCGGCTGGCGCGGCGTGCGGTGCGGATTGAACACATCGGCATTGTCTATCAGCACCCGCATCTGGGGCTGCGCATGCGCAATACCAGCAGCGGCAATGTGGCGGAGCGGTTGATTATGGCGGGGGCGCGCAACTATGCCCATCTGCGCGCGGCCGCGGGCCAGGCGTTGCAGGCTTCGGAGTTTCCACGCGCGCGCATGGATGATTTGCCCATCCGGCTTTCGGGGGGTATGCAACAGCGGGTGCAACTTGCCAAAGCCATTGCATTGGCCCCGCGCCTGCTCTTGTTGGATGAACCGACCAGCGGGCTGGATGTTTCGGTGCAGGCCGCGGTGCTGGATACGCTGAAGCGATTGCAGCGCGATACGCATGTGACTATGGTGCTGGTCTCCCACGACCTGGGCGTGATCCGCACGCTGGCCGACCGGGTGATGGTGATGCGCCACGGCGCGGTGGTGGAGACGGGTCTCACCGACCAGATTCTGGAAGACCCGCTAGAGGCGTATACGCAACAGCTGGTCCATGCAAAGTTGTGACCGGCAAAGAGGCAGAAAACGAATGACACTTCTGGAAGTAGACAATTACGCCAAGGCGTTCACGATTCACCACCTGGGGCGCAGCGTGCCTGCGTTTGCGGGGCTATCGTTTCGGTTGGCGGCAGGGCAATTTTTGTTGGTGCGCGGTCCCAACGGGGTGGGTAAATCAACCTTGTTGCGCTGTCTCTATCGCAGCTATCGCCCCACCGCAGGCCGCGCGCGCTACTATTCCCGGCGCGGGCCTATCGACCTGGCGACCGCCGCCGATGTGGATATGGCGTTGCTGCGCCGGGAGGAAATCGGCTTTGTGACCCAGTTTTTGCGGGCGCGCCCCCGGGTCACCGCGCTGGAAATGGTGGCAGAACCGCTGTTGACGGGCGTGGGCGAGGCGGGCGGCACCAGCCTGGAAGCAGCAGAAGCCGAGGCAGGCCGTCTGCTGAACATCTTTGGGCTGAAATCGGCGCTGTGGTCGGCCTATCCTGCGACTTTTTCGGGGGGTGAACAGCAAAAAGTGAACCTGGCGCGCGCGTTGATCCGCCCGCGGCGGCTGTTGTTGCTGGATGAGCCGACCGCGTCGCTGGACAAGGAAACCCGGGGCGCGCTGGCGGTGCGGTTGGGCGAGCTGAAGGCCGCGGGCGTAGCGATGATCGGCGTTTTGCATCACCCCGAAGATGTGATGGGGCTGGTAGATGCCGAACTGCAATTGAGTGTGGCAGATGCTGCGACAGTTTCTGCCACAGAAACTGTCGCGAATGGATCTATGACTGATAACCCTGTGACTGGCAGGATAACTGACAGGATAACGAACGAGGTGGCGGGATGTGGTTGAGTAATGTACAGGTGGTTTTGCCCGACCATGTGTTGGAAAGTGGGTCGCTGTGTGTGGAAGATGGGCACATTGTGGAGATTGTGGAAGGGCCGGGGCCGGAACAGGGCGCGGGCACGCGTCTGGATGGGCAGGGGCTGCTGGTGTTGCCGGGCCTGATCGATATTCACGGCGATATGCTGGAGCGGGAAATCAACCCGCGCCCCCGTTCGACTGTGCCGATTGACCTGGCCCTCTACGAACTGGACAAGCGCATGGTGGCGACCGGCGTCACCACTGCCTATGCGGCCATCTCTTTTGCCTGGCACAAGGAAGATTCGCTTCGCTCGGAAGCGCGCGCCCGTGAAATTATGGAGACGGTCAATCTCATGCGCCCCACGCTGCTGGCGGATCATCGGGTGCACGCGCGTTTCGAGATCACCAATCCCGATGCGGGGCAGGTGTTGGAAGAGCTATTGCAGCGCGATCAGGTGCATCTGATTTCCATCATGGATCACACGCCGGGGCAGGGACAATATCGGGACATTGAAGGCTATGTCCAGTATTCGGTGGAGTGGAGCCAGCGCACGGGCGAAAATCTGAGCGAGGAAGAAGTGCGCTCCCGTATCGGTATGCGGCTGGAACAGCCCAAAGGCTGGGCGGCTGTGCGCGCGATTGCGGACCATGCCCGGCAACATGGGGTGATTCTGGCCTCGCACGATGATGATACGGTGCAAAAAGTCGAACTCATGCACCAGTTGGGCGTGGGCATCAGCGAATTTCCGGTGACGGTCGAGGCGGCGCAGACGGCCCGAGATCTGGGTCTGCATGTGGCGATGGGCGCGCCCAATGCGCTGCAAGGCTTTTCTACTTCCAACAATCTGAGCGCGCTGGACGCGATAGCCGCCGGGCTGGTGGATACGTTGGCGGCAGATTACTATCCCGCCGCCATGTTGCACACCGTCTTTGCATTTGCAGAGCAGGGTATCCTGCCCCTGCACGAAGCTGTGAAACTGGTGACCACAAATCCTGCCGACGGGCTGCACCTGCACGACCGGGGCGCGCTGGCGGTAGGACGCCAGGCCGATTTGGTCTTTGTGGAATATTACGGCGCAAACGCGGGTGGCTCTGGTCTGGGGTTGGGGGCGCGCCCGCGGGTGCGGGGCACGCTGCGCCAGGGTGTGCCTGTCTATTGGGATAGTTATATGGCGCAATTGCCCGTCTATCAGAGTGCGAACCCTGATCTCGAATCAACGCAGGCAGACTATGCTGGACAGTGAGACCGCATGACCCGTGGGGACTATCCCTGTCGGGTGCGGGGTCAGGCCGATGCTGGCGTGCCCACTTGGCCCGTGCGCTGATAGGCTTCCAGCGCATCCATGCCCCCGGCGGCGACGATGTTGCACATGGAATCGGGCGAGGTGCGGTCGTAGATGTAGGTGGGGGCGTCGGTTTTGACGATTTTCATGCCGCGGGCCTCCACGTTTTCGTAGAGATAGCTGTCCTGGCTATAGGCATCCAGCGGAAAGCCGCCCACGGCAATCAGTTTTTCGGTGGGCATGACAAATGTGCCCCCGACGATGAGGTCGGCGAGATGAAGCATACGCGTGGGGTCATGTTTGTCGGGCACATAGGGATTGCCGATGAGTTTGCAGCCGCCGTGGAGCAGGTCGATGCTGGGGTCGGCTTCTAGAATTTCCCGGCGAATGTGCAGGTGTTCGGGCGCGAACGCGTCATCCGAATCCAGGAAGGTGACATAGCGCCCACCGGCCGCGAAGATGCCCACGTTGCGCGAAATGGAAAGCCCCCGGTTGCTGTGATACATATAGCGGATTTGGGCATGGCGCGCCGTGTAGTCGCGCATGATCTGCGCCGTGTTGTCCTGGCTGCCGTCGTCTACCACAATGGCTTCCCAGTCGCGCTCTACCTGGGCGAGCAGCGAATCGAGGGCACGGGGCAAAAGCGGCGCGCGGTTGAAGGTGCAGATCACAACCGAAAAGAAAGGGTTGCCTTCGGCATAAATGGGCATGGCACGAACTGGTTTGGGCGAAACTGGGCTGGTCATGGGTGTGTACTCTTTTCTGATTGCGAGCAGATGCAACATACGCCCCGCCGGTGTACTCGAATCTCTCGCTGGGTGACCCCGCGGTTGGCATTGTGCAAATCCTTGCAAAAATATGGACAATTTTCAGAAACTATACCCCCGATTTTTATTCCCTTCCGTAATCGAACTCCACAGACGCGAATTCTACAGACACGAACTCGATAACTCACACGCGTCGCTCATGCGTTGACCGCCCAGTCGGGCCAATTGATGGTCATGCCATCACAGCCGGCGTCGACAACGCGTTCGATGAGATCGGCGACTTCGTGTTGCGGGTTGGCCGGGTTTGTGCCCATGAGACCCCAGGCGCGCACTTCGGGCGCCACGGTGCGCGCCAGTTTGACGGCGGCGGCGTCGACCTGGGCCGCGCGCGGGCAGAGTTGGTGCAGACCCAGCGCATCTGCTTGCGCAACGGCCGCGTCGGTGATTTCGGGGATCAACCAGCCCAGGCGGGCCGCAGGCGCGACGCGGCGCATGGCAACCAGCGCGTCGTAGGCAAATGAGGTGATGTTACAGGAATCTTCCAGCCCGGCATCGCGGATGAGTTTGTGGACGGCGGCGGGCAATCCCGGAGCCTTGCCTTTGATTTCCACATGATAGAAGAGTCGGTCGCCAAAGTAGGCGAAGAGCTGATCCAGCGTGATCATGGGGGTGTGGGCGTAGAGATAGGGCGAAAACCACGCGCCCATATCCAGGCCCGCCAGCGTCGCCCAGTCCAGCGATTCTATCGTCTGATCGCCGTGTCCATAGCGCGCCAGCGTGCTATCGTGGCACAACGCCACGCGCCCATCGGTGGTGAGCTGGGCATCCAGCTCTACATGTGGGCGCGCCATGCGCAAGGCGAGATCGAAGGCGAGAATTGAGTTTTCGGGCGCATAGGCCGAGGCGCCGCGGTGGGCGATGATGCAAAAGTCGGATGGCACGGTGATGGGCAGGCGCATGAGTCGGAAACCTCTTTTTATAGTACATTTCATGGGTTTGTGTGGCTTGCTAGGAGATTATTGTAGCCGGGTTGGTGGGCAAAGAAGAAAAGTTGATCATGGCTCGTGCGGTGACAAGTTGATTGTTCTACCCAATGAGACAAGTTGCCATATATAGCACGTTATCAGTATCCTTGGTAAATGTTCGTGTTCTGGGCTATAACGCTAATCATCCGTATATGGGACAATAACAATTGCGACGAGTCTTGCGTCTGGCGTTGGAGCGCCCACGGCGCACTGCGGCTTAACCACAATTTGTTCCCGCTGATAGCGGTAGAGGAGAAATTTGTATGACTGACCCTGCAAAAGCGCGCCGTGTTCTGATTTTTGGCGCAGATGGGCTGCGCCCCGACGCGCTGACCCCGGATTTGATGCCCACGGTGTGGGAATTGGCGCAAAGCGGCGTGCGCGGGCTGGATCACCATGCGGTGTTTCCCACGCATACGCGCGTGAATATGAGCGCGCTGGCGACGGGAAACATGCCGGGGCGACATGGGATTGTGGCGAACACCATGCTGGTGCCCAACGCGACCGAGGATCATGTGATCAACACAGGCGATTATCGGCACCTGAACGCGCTCAATACGTTTTCGGGAGGAAACGCGCTGCTGACGGCGAGCATTGGGGATATTCTGGCGGCGCAGGGCCAGCGGGTGGCGGTCGCGGCCAGCAGCACGCCCGGCGCGGCCATGCTGTGGACCCACAATCACATGCATCGGGTGATCAATGCCAACAGCACCTATGGGCTGGCAGATCTCACAGATCTGCGCGAAAAGCTGGGCGAGGTGCCGCCGCGTCAACCGGGGCAGGCGCAAACCGCGGTGCAGGGCTATATTGCCGATGCGGTTTGCGATGTTTATCTGGATGATCCCGACAAT
>JBBDIO010000142.1:0-5053 GCA_040880365.1 Litorilinea sp. | reverse complement strand
GTTGGTGCTTTTCTTCCTGGGCGATCGCGCCTATATCAACGAAGTCGTCGGCATTTTCATCGGCGCGACCCTCATGAGCTTCATGGGCGTAATCGACGATCGATGGGGTCTGGGCAGCTATGCGAAGCTCGTCGGCCAACTGGTGGCCGGGGCGGTCCTGGTGCTCAGCGGGGTCCAGGTCCAGCTCTTTGGCGGCTGGCTGGATATTGCCATCACCATTTTCTGGGTCGTCGGCATTACCAACGCGCTCAACCTCATCGACAATATGGACGGCCTCGCCGGCGGCATTGCCATGATCGCCGCGGTCTTTTTCACCCTGCTGGCTGCACTCAGCCGTCAATATCTGGTGGGCGCGCTGGCCGCCGCGCTGGCCGGCGCCTGTCTGGGATTCTTGATCTACAACTGGAATCCTGCGCATATTTTCATGGGCGATGCGGGCAGCCTGTTTTTGGGCTTCCTACTGGCCGCGGTCGCCATCAAGTTGCGTTTTCCCACCAATAGCAATACCATCACATGGCTGATTCCCATTCTGGTCATGGCCGTGCCCATTTTCGATACGGGTCTGGTCTTTCTCAGCCGGCTGCGGCGCGGCAAAAATCCCTTAACCACGCCCGGCAAAGACCATCTCAGCCACCGGCTCGCCATGATGACGGGTAGCCGCCGCGAAGCCGTGCTCATCTGTTATCTGATTGCCGGCGCGTTTGGTCTGGTTGCCATTTTTCTGACCCAGGCCACACTGTGGGAAGCCGCCTTTGGGGGCCTTGCCCTGATTGGGATTGCGCTCTATGGCGTGTGGTGGCTCGAATTTCGCAATGGCGGCATCCGCGAAGCGCCCCCTATTCCCCAAAAGGCCGCAGGCTAACACCGCAGCTTTTCCCGCAGCCAGGCCCATAGACAAGCCCGCAGCCAGGCTTACAGCCAGGCTCGCCTGTAGCGCTCTATCCGCATGTGTGTATGTGTTCATCTAGCAGGAGTACTTCCTTGTTTTCGACTCATCTTCAACCAATTTTCCAAACTATTCGCCATACTGCCCTGATCATTGGCTTTGCACTCATTCTGATCACCCTGAGCGGCTGCGGTTCCGCGGCCACCTCCGACCCGGAATCCGAGACTACTGACGACACGGCGGCGTTCGCAACCGATGCTGATGACACAGCCGATGCATCCGCCGATTTGGAAGAAGACAATGGAGCAGAGGCGGCGAGCACACCAGTCGCGCCGGCGGCAGAGAATGGCGAAATCGCCACCGTTGGCCCACCAGAAATGTATGCCGACGGTGGCGCGGCTGCCCTGGAACCCGAAGCCCGCGATGACATGTACGACGCGCCGCCGCCCATGACCATCGATCCCGAACGCTATTACTATGCCACGCTTAAAACCGCGCAGGGCGATATCCGCATTCAGCTTTTTGCCGACCGGGCGCCGCTCACGGTGAACAATTTTGTGTTCTTGGCGAATGAAGGCTTCTACAACGACACCGCTTTCCACCGCGTGCTCGATGGTTTCATGGCCCAGGCGGGCGATCCCACCGGCACCGGCAGCGGCGGCCCCGGCTATGCCTTTGAAGATGAATTTCACCCAGGTCTGCAATTTGACCAGGCAGGCTTGCTGGCAATGGCAAACAGCGGCATTAACACCAATGGCAGCCAATTCTTCCTCACCTATGGCCCTGCCGACTGGCTGGATTTCCGCCACACTATCTTCGGCAAAGTGATCGAGGGCGAAGATGTGCTGGCGCGCCTTTCGCTGCGCGACCCGTCCCACCAGCCCACCACGCCCGGCGATACACTCTATACTGTGCTCATTGAGGAGGGCGAGGCCAGTGTTTTGCCCACGCCCACGCCCATGCCACCCACGCCCACCCCCACGACCACACCGACCCCCTTCGCGCCCACGGCATTGGATCTGGATGCGCGACCATTGGCCGAATTGACCCCTATCAGCCGGGTCAACTACTTTAACCAGCCGCCCGAACTGGTCATCCAAAGCGATGGTCAATATACCGCGACTATTGTCACATCCCAGGGCGATTTGACCGTCGCGCTGGCAACCGACACCCATCTCCAGGCGGTGAACAACTTTATCGTCCTGGCGCGTCTGGGCTATTACGACAACACGCCCATCTCGCTGGTGCGCCCCAATGATTCCATCATCTTTGGCGTGCCCGATGACAACCCGCTCAACGATGCGGGCTACAAATTCTCTGCCGAAATGGGCGTGGGCGATGACCCCGAATTTGGGTCGATTGCCTATATCCCCTTTGAAGTGCTGGCCGACGGCAGCACGCTCAGCAGCAGCAGTCAGATTCTGATTGCCCTGATTCAGCCTGCGCCCGAATTCAAATCGCAATTGAGTTTCTTTGGTAAAATTGTAGAAGGTCAGCAGATTCTCAACGACCTGAGTATGCAGGATACGATTCTGGCTGTGCGCATCGACGATGCCGACGGTGAAATGCGCGGCCCCGGCGCGCCGCCAGTGGATACAGACACAGACGAGGACAACGTAGAAGAGGGCAGCACAGAGCCTACCGCCACCCCGACGGCCAATCCCACCGCCGAACCATCTGAAGAATCTGAAGATTAGCGCAGAAGTTCAGCACCGAAGTTATCGAGGAAGGCGAGTAGCCGATATGTATCGGCAGGAAAAATCTCAAAGTGAGTAAACTGGATCGTATGGCGCCTGACGCCGCGCTGCCTACCCCGCGCGCGGCCTCAGCATCGCCAAAACAGAATCTGCTTGCACTGATCACAGAAGAGAGTACAGCTGAGAATGTGGGTGCGCGCGCAGACGAGGATATGGGCCATACCAAAACCGCGACGCCCCGCGCAGACGCCCAGCGCAAACTCCCCATCTGGGTCAGTGTGCTGCTCATTCTGGGCATCTGTGCGGTGAGTTTCTGGTTTGCCCTGAATCCCGAATGGGTGATGCGCTTTGGACGCTGGGGCTATGTGGGCGCATTCATCATCAGCGCCGTCGCCAGTGCGACCATCATCCTGCCCGCGCCTGGCATCGCGGTGATCATTGCTATGGGCGAAGCCCTCGACCCCATCACGCTGGGCATTGTCGCGGGCATTGGCAGCGCGCTCGGTGAGTTGACCGGGTATGTAGCAGGCGCATCGGGGCGCACGTTTGTCCCCGAAAAACAGCGCATCCAATTCGAACGCCTCCACGACCTCACCAACCGCTATGGCGCGCTCCTGCTCTTTGGGCTGGCCGCCATCCCCTTTCCATTATTTGACTTTGCAGGCGTCATCGCCGGCATGTTGCGCATGAATCCGTTTCTCTTTTTGCTGGCGGTGAGCGTAGGCAAAAGCATTAAGTATGTCATCCTGGTGCTGGTGGGCGCCGGTTTTATTCAATGGATGCAGCAATTTTTCCAGGCTCCGCCCATGTTTTGAGTCGGATGCGCAGCAAGTCACCAATTTGCTAACTTCCATCTCAAATACACCGGAACAATTAACCGTCCGCTCCCGTCTCATGAGCAATCACCTACACGCGTGACTCTGCCGCATATCTAGCAGCCGGCACATCTAGCAGCCGGCACGCCCGGCAGTTCGGCACCACTCTACCTCATAGATCCGTACATATCCGTCCGGTTGGGAGAATAAACCATGCGCCCACGAACATTTCGCCATGCCCTGCACTTTGGCCTGCCCGTTCTGTTAATTGTATCCGTCCTACTATCCACATTTTGGCCCACGGTGGGCAATGCCACCATTAGCAGCCGATCTCTGAATACATCCCTGAATACTATGCAAAATCGCAACCAAAGCAGTGACTTCATGCCATTTGGTCCGACTGAAGGATCGAGCGGGCTGGATCTGGTATTGACCAGCGGGCGCGAGATTCCCGCACAGGTCGAATCGGTGCCTGTCGCGCCGGCAGAGTCGTTGACCGCCGCCGAAATCGAGGCCATTTACGACCGTCTGCCGCCGCTACCCCAGGATACCGGCGACGTGGTAGATTTCCGCCTGCCCGCCGAAACCCTGCCCCGCCCACGCACAGGCGATGTAATCACCGAAACCTTTCCCCCCGCGGGTGAGCCGCTAGACCCCGTCTTTGACGAAGCAGGCCCGCTGGAGGTGTTGCGCTTTGCCCCCGAAGGCGAAGTGCCCCTCGCGCCCTTTGTCAATGTCACCTTTAATCAGCCTATGGTCCCCCTGGGCACCATCGAACAACTATCGGCCCAGGATATTCCGGTGCGCCTGACGCCCGAAATTCCCGGCGTGTGGAAGTGGATTGGCACGCGCTCATTGGTCTTCCAGGCCGATGACAGCGTAGACGCTCCTTCCGGCATGGATCAAAGTCAGGCCCCGCGCCGCTTTCCTATGGCGACCGAATTTACAGTAGAGGTGCCCGCGGGGACCACATCGGCTACGGGGGGCGAATTGAGCGAAACCGTGCGCTGGACGTTCCGCACACCGCCGCCCATCCTGCGCGACCGCTATCCCACCTTTGGCCCCCAGCCGCGCAACCCCATCATCTTCGCAGCGTTCGACCAGGCGATTGACCCCGACGCCGTGCTGGAAACAGTCACCCTCACCGCGGGCGGGCAAGACTATGCCGTACAGTTGGCGACCCGCGAAGAAATTTCGGCTACAGACCGCCTGCGCTATCAGATAGCCAGCGCCGGTGACGACCGCTGGCTGGCTTTCCGCCCGACCCAGGAACTGCCCGCCAATACCACGGTCGCCGTCAATATCGGCCCCAATACGCCCTCTGCCGAAGGGCCGTTGACCACCACCGAAGTGCAGTCTTTCTCGTTTCAGACCTACGGCCCCTTCCGGCTCGAAGCCGCCGAATGTGGCTGGGGTGGCAATTGCCCGCCGCTGCAACCCTTCTATCTGCGCTTTACCAACCCGGTTGATTCGGCACAGTTCAATCCCGACTGGATCACCGTTACACCCGAAATTCCGGGATTGAGTGTAGAAGCCTTCGACCGAACCATCATGATTAGCGGTGTGACCCAGGGCCAGACGACCTATGAAATTACCATCGACGGCGCGCTGGTAGATACATTTGAGCAAATCCTGGGCCAAACCCAGACAGTCAG
>JBBDIO010000141.1:0-5054 GCA_040880365.1 Litorilinea sp. | reverse complement strand
CCAGCAGACGATAGCGACTGAGGCGTCATTGTCAAAGACAGGCGTGCAGGAGGCTTTGTAGAGGCGCGTGAGTCAGCGTTGTATTTTCTAAAGCACGGGGCGTCACTGGACAGAACAAACACAACAGAGGCCGGTCGAATTCATCTCGACGGGCCTCTGTCTATGTATTGATGGATTATTCGTAGTGAGTCCACATGCGGATTACTTTGACGGTGCGGAGTTCGGGCAAGACCTGGTATACGAGCCGGTGTTGAATATTGATGCGCCGCGAATAAGCTCCTTCCAAATCACCCACCAGCTTCTCATACGTTGGTGGTGATTGAAACGGGTCAGCACGCAAGATTGCCAATAGTTCCTCGGCCTTGGCGCGCAAATTCGATGCAGATAATCGCTTGGCATCGCGTTTGGCCTGTCTGGTGAAGACGATTCTCCACGCTTCACCACCCGACACGGTCACCACTCAACCTCTTCGTCGCACTCCTCGACGGACGCTGCTAAGCCTTCACGGATCGATTCACGCATACCAGGAATGCTCAATAAGTAGAGCGTTTCGTTAATTGCACGCCAGTCTTCTTCAGAAATCAACACCGCATTGTTGCGTTTGCCGGTGATCAGCACCGGCTCGTGTGATTCCGCAACCTGATCCACCAGATTGTAGAGTGAACTACGCGCTTCGGTCACCGACAGTGTAGACATTTTGCTTTCTCGCCCCCTTCTGACCAACTCCAAGGATTAAATCAGACCCGCCTAGATTTATCACCTGACACACAAATAGTACGCAATTCCGTACGCAATGTCAATACCCTACACCGGCAAAAGGGCGATCACACCGTTTACGGCGAGATAGATGAGCACGCCCACCGCCAATTGCCGCTCGGAAAGACGCCGAATCAACGCCGTGCCCCCCAGCATACCCACCAGCAGCGCCGGACCCAGCACAGCCGCTTCCTGCAACTGGAGTGTCTGCGCCGTGCCTGCCAGATGAAACGCGGCCAGGCTGGTTATCCCTGTGAAGAACACATAGCCTGCCAGCGTGGCGCGATGCTCAAACGCATCCAACTGCATATCGCCCGCCAGAAAAATCACCGGCAGCGCGCTCATGCCACTGCTGGTGCTGAATGCGCCGCCCAGAATACCCGCCAGCGCCACGCTCAACCGGGGATGGCCCAGGCGCAAATGCCCACCCCACAGCCGGAACGCCACATAGGCCAACGTGATCACGCCCAACGCCAGCCGAAATTGATTTTTGTCCAGGTGGGGCACAACGAGCAACCCCAGCGGCAACCCCAGCACGCCCCACAGCGACAGGCGCAGCACCAATCCCCAGCGCATAACGCGCCGAATCTCCCGCCCTGCCAGCAAAATGCCCAACAGCAGCGTACTCAACAAAACCGACAGATAGACTGTGTGCAAGGGATCGTAGAGATAGGCGAGGAGAGGAGCGCTCAATACCACAAAACCGAAGCCGGTGATGACCGTCAACAATGCCGCCGCCAATACAATCAGCGCCGCGGCCCAATCTGAAAGCGTCATAAGATAAATTTAACCTGCCAACCCTTGCGCGATTACCCCGCGCGCGCCGCCACTTCTTCGGGTAGGGCGACTGGCGCATCCTGATAGAGATAACAGGCGACGCTGCGTTGGGCATGGGTGCGATAATGGGGCGGCACGGCCTCGCGACAAATGTCCATCACATGTGGACAGCGCCCGGCAAAGGGGCATCCCCCATTCACCGCGCCGCCATCACGCAGCGCGCGCACGCCAAAGTCCAGTTGTCCCCACTTTTGCTTCGGATTGGGCAGGGGAATCGAATCTACCAGAAGCTGCGTGTAGGGATGTTGCGGCTCTTTGATGACAAGATCCACACTCCCCGATTCTACCACCATTCCCTGATACATCATCATAATGGTCTCGCACAACTGATATGCAGTCGTCAGATCGTGGGTGATGTAGATGAGCGAAATCCCATACTCCACATGCACCTTGAGCAGGCTCTCCAGAATTGTAGCCCGCAGTGAAGCATCGACCATCGAGACCGGCTCATCCGCGACGATGATGCGCGGGCGCAGCACCAGCGCGCGGGCGGCCATAATGCGCTGGCGCTGGCCCCCGCTTAGCTGATGTGGATAGCGTCCCAGCGTCTCTTCGGGGCGCAGCCCGACCGCGCGCAGCGCTTCCTCGATCACTTGCGTAGATTCACGCTTGTCCAACTTGGGGTAAAATTTCTCCACCGGCTGCACCAACGCATGATCTACTTTGTAAAAGGGATTGTAGACTTCAAACGGATCCTGAAAGACCGCCTGCACCTCGCGCCGAAAATGACGTCGCTCTTCATCATTCAGCCGGCTCAACGACTTGCCCTGATAAAAAATATCGCCTTCGGTGGGCTTGACAATGCCCAGCAACAAACGCGCGAGCGTCGTCTTGCCGCTGCCGCTTTCGCCCGCAATCGCCGTAATCGTAGGCGGGCTATCGGGAATTTGTAGCGAAGTGGAGCGCAGGGCGACGGTTTTCTTTTTGCTGAAAAGACCGCCGCTGTAGATCTTGCCTACATTGCGGGCTTCAAGTAGTAGAGACATAGTTCCCTCATGCGTGGCTGCGTGATAGGCGAGAATGGTTGATGGGCTGCGCCGTTTAGTCAGTGGCGTCTAATTGACACCGTTTAGTCAGTAGCGTCTAACTGACGCCGTTTAGTCGGTAGCGTCTAACTGACGCCGTTTCGCCGGTGCCGTAGTCTGCGCTGTTGTCTGCGTCGCCGGCGTGTGCGATGAGTTTCCGTTTGCCCACTCCACGCGTTCGCCCGTCTCCGAATAGAGATGACAGGCCACCTGTTGGTGGGCGGCAATGGTCTGCAACGGCGGCGCGTCCTCGTCACAATGGGTCAACATCTTGGGACAGCGCGGGTGAAATGCGCAGCCCGGCGGCGGTTTCAACAGCGAAGGCGTGATACCGGGAATTCCCTTAAAAATACCCTTGCCTTCCAGCGAAGGCAGGCTGGAAATCAGCATCTGCGTATAGGGATGCAACGGATTTTCGAAAATCTCCTCTACCGGGCGCAACTCTACCAGCCGCCCGGCATACATGACGCCGATCGTGTTTACAAACTGCGCCATCAGCCCCATATCGTGCCCGACCAGAATCAGACCGGCATCGATCTTTTGCTGCACCGCGCCCAGCGTCTCCATCACCTGCCGCTGCACCACCACATCCAGCGCGCTTGTCGGCTCATCGGCGATGATCACCTTAGGCTCCAGCGCAATCCCCATGGCAATGCAGACACGTTGCTTCATGCCGCCGCTCAACTCGTGGGGATAGACATTCGCCACCTCAGGCTCCAGGCCCACCGAATCCAGCAATTGGCGGATACGTTCGGGATAGTTGCGCGCCGGAAAATAGCGGTCGTGATACTGGATCGTATCCTGCAACTGCTGGCGAATGCGCATAACCGGATTGAGTGAATTCATGGCACCCTGGGGGATGAGCGCAATATCCGCAAACCGGCGCGCGCGCATTTGCTTGTCGCTCAGGTCCAACAGATTTTCGCCATCCAGTTTCACAGTTCCGCCCGTAATCCTGCCCGGCGGCTTAATCATGCGCAACAGGGCCAGCACGGTTGTCGATTTGCCCGACCCCGATTCGCCGACCAGACCCAATCGTTCGCCTCGACGCAGCGCAAAGTCGATGCCCTGCACCGCGCGCACCAACCCCGCATCGGTTTCATAGTAAACGTGGAGGTCTTCCACCTCTAGTACAACGCTCATGCAGTTCTCCGTACTCTAGGATTAGCAATGCGGTCGAGGCCCGAAGCCAGCAGAAAGAGGCCGATAAAGAGCAAAACGATGATGATCATGGGCGGCCCCCACCACCACCACATGCCCCGCAACATAGCCCCATGATAAATCGACCAGAAAATTGTCATGCCCAGTGTCGGTTCCGCCTGCGGTCCCAGCCCCAATGCTTCCAGCCCGATAGCGGCCAACACCGAAGCCGCCACCGCGCCCACAAAGCTGGCGGCCAGATAGGGCAACAGATTGGGCATTAGTTCTTTGAAGTTGATCTCCAGGCCATTCAGCCCCGAAAGCCGGGCAACCTCCACATGGGCCCGTTCACGCATACTCAACACCTGCGAACGGATGGTACGCGTCGGCCACATCCACGCCAACGAGGCAATGATCAGACCCATGACCTGAACGCTCAGAACATCCTTGATCACCGATGCGATCACCACCAGCACCGCCAGCGCGGGGATGGTCAACGCCACATCTGCGGCCCCACGGATAATCAAATCGACGACACCGCCAAAATAGCCTGCCGAAAAGCCCAGAATAATACCAATGAGCAGCCCCACCGCACCCGCCAAAAGACCGATGCGCAGCGTAAGCGGCGCGCCCGCAATGATGACCGCGAGCATCTGGCGCCCCGCGCTGTCGGTGCCCAGCAGATATTGCTCCGAAGGTGGCATATCGGGCAGCGCCGACAGCGGGCGCGCCATGTTCACATCGACCATAAAATAGCCGATAAGCCAAACGATGAGCATGGCAAGCAACAAGCCGCCGCCGAGTACAAGCTGGGGATTGCGGCGCATAGAACGTAGAAAGACTCGCATGAGTGTGCGTCCCTTCTGGTGTAGATTATGAGCGCTGATATTGGATTCTGGGATCGAGCAGAGGGTAGATAAGATCGAGAATCAGCGTGGCGACGGCAATCGTGACAATAATGAAGAAAACCACACCGTAGATAGTGAAATAATCGAAGCCGGTAATCGCGCGAAAGAGCAGCGAACCAATGCCCGGATAGCGGAAGATGATCTCCACCAACAGCGCGCCCGAAAGCACTGTGCCCAACGAAAGCGCGAGGGACGTGGTTTGGGGCAAAAGGCCATTGCGCATGGCATACCAGAGAAAGATGCGATGGGGCGGCAAGCCTTTGGCCTCGGCCAGCGTCACATAGTCCTCACCTTCGACCGTCACCATCATGCCGCGCATGGAAAGCGCCCAGAAGCCCACCCCCGAAAGCACAATCGACGCCGCCGGCAACAGCGAATGACGAAAGAC
>JBBDIO010000140.1:31804-32346 GCA_040880365.1 Litorilinea sp. | reverse complement strand
GTCTACCGCACCGGAGATATCGAAATTCCCGCCCTGCGTGGCCTAAACCTGCGCATCGGCCAGGGTGCCTATATCGCGCTCAAAGGTCGATCCGGCAGCGGCAAAACGACCTTGCTCAATTGTTTGGGCGGATTGGACAAACCCACCAAGGGCACGATTAGTATCTTTGACGAATCCATCGAAAAATGGAACGAAGGCAAGCTCACCACCTGGCGGCGACATCATGTAGGCTTCATTTTTCAGTCGCTGGGTCTGCTGCCCGCGCTTTCGGCCTATGAAAATGTGGAACTCATGTTGCGCATGATCGGCGTGAAGGGCAACGAACGCCACAAGCGCACCATGAAACGCCTGGAACAGGTGGGATTGGTGCGCTGGATGGATCATCGCCCCTACGAGCTTTCGGGCGGTCAGCAACAGCGCGTCGCGATTGCGCGCTCGCTTGCCAACGATCCCCAGATTATTCTGGCCGATGAACCGACCGGAGAACTGGATACCAAGACCGGGCGCGAAATCCTCACTTTATTCCAGACAATCGTCCGCGA
>JBBDIO010000140.1:0-31794 GCA_040880365.1 Litorilinea sp. | reverse complement strand
CTCATGGCAACCCATGACAACCTGGTTGATGATTATGTGGACGAAGTCTTGCATCTGCGCGATGGTGACATTGTGACCAAGGAAGAATTCCACGCCGAATTCGACCCCGAAGCGGAAGCTGCACTGTAGGCAACGCACAAAAATACAGGAAACAGACATGGTAAACGTGGGGATCATCGGTTGTGGTGCCATCAGCGGCATCTATTTGCAGTCGCCCAAGACCTTTCCCATCCTCAATATCGTCGCCTGCGCCGATCTCGATCCTGCCAAGGCGCAGGCCAAAGCCGATGAACATGGCCTGCGCGCGCTGGCAGTCGAAGAGTTGTTGCGCGATCCCGAAATCGAAATTGTGCTCAACCTGACCATACCCGGCGCCCATGCCCAGGTCGGGCTGGCCGCGGTAGGCAATGGGAAATCGGTCTACAGCGAAAAACCGCTCGCCCTCTCCACCGCCGAAGCGACTCCCCTCTTGGAGCAAGCGACGCGCGCGGGCCTGCGCGTGGGCTGTGCGCCCGACACGTTTCTGGGCGGCGGTCTGCAAACCTGTCGTCAACTCATCGACGCGGGCGCGATTGGCGAACCGGTCGCCGCCACTGCCTTCATGATGTCCCACGGCCACGAACACTGGCACCCCAGCCCGGAATTTTATTACAAACCGGGAGGCGGGCCTATGTTCGATATGGGTCCCTACTATCTCACCGCCCTGGTGCACCTGCTGGGGCCTGTGCGCCGCGTCACCGGCGCCACACGCACAACCTTTGCCCAGCGCACCATCAGCAGCGAACCCCTTGCGGGCGCGGTCATTGATGTCGAAGTGCCCACGCATGTCGTAGGCTTGCTAGACTTTGCCGCAGGCCCGGTCGCCACGATTATTACAACCTTCGACGTGTGGACATCGGACCTGCCGCGGATTGAAATCTACGGCACCGAAGGCACCATGAGCGTGCCCGATCCCAACACGTTTGGGGGGCCGGTGCGGATTCGTCGCCATCGCGAGGCCGAATGGATCGATGTGCCCCTGCGCTTTCCCTATACTACCAACAGCCGCGGTCTGGGTCTGGCAGATATGGCGCACGCCCTGGTCGATGGGCGCGTGCACCGCGCCTCGGGCGAACTAGCCTTTCACGTACTCGAAATTATGGAAGCGATTCATCGCGCATCCGATGACGACCGCCATATTCAGCTCGCATCCACATGCAGCCGTCCGGCGCCCCTGATACCCGATGCTGCGCCCGGCATCCTCGCGGCCTGATTCGCCGCCACGCCAGGCGCCGATCCTGACATGTGTGAAACGGGATAAACCATGACGATTCGCATTGGGATTCTGGGCACAGCGCGCATCGCCCCCGCGGCGGTGATTGCACCGGCACAGCAGCTCCCCCAGGTAGAAGTCGTGGCAATTGCCGCGCGCGATGCCGTGCGTGCGCGCTGGTTCGCCCGCCGCTATGCCATTCCCATAGTCCACAACACCTATGCCGACCTGATCCACGACCCCCAGGTCGATCTGGTCTACAATCCCTTGCCCAACCATCTGCATGGCCGGTGGACGCTGGCCGCCCTGCACGCGGGCAAGCATGTGCTGTGCGAAAAGCCACTCGCCGCCAACGCCGCCGAAGCCCAAGCCATTGTCGCAGCCGCCCAGACCGCCAACCGTCTGGTGATGGAAGCCTTTCACTACCGCTATCATCCGGTCTTTCTGCGCGTGCTGGAACTCCTTGCCGCCGGTGAAATTGGCCCACTCCAGCGCCTGGAAGCGCATTTCTGCGTGCCCCTGTTGCGGCTGGGCGATATACGCTATCGCTATGACCTGGCAGGCGGGGCAACAATGGACATGGGCAGCTACACCGTGCATATGTTGCGCACGCTGGCCGGCACAGAACCGCAGGTGATCCACGCCCGCGCCCGTCGTCTGTGGACAGGCTTGGGCGAACAGGTGCGCGGCATAGATCGCCGGATGGAGGCCGACCTCCTGTTTCCCAGGGGCGGCGCGCACCACACAGCGACGACTGGGGCGACAAGGGAAACGTCCATTGCAGCCCATATGAGCGTCTCCATGCTCTCATCTACCCCCTTCCGCGTGCTATTGCTTGCCCAGGGCGCAACGGGCGAACTGCGTCTGCTCAACCCAATCCTGCCGCACCGCTTCCATCGTCTGCGCGTGCGCACCGGCACAACCTGGCGTACAGAAAAATACCCCGGCGCACAATTCACCGGCGACACCACCTATACCTGGCAGATGCGCGCCCTGGTCCACGCGCTGGAAACCGGCACGCCCCCACCTACCGACGCCCGCGATGGCCTGGCAAACATGCGCGTCATCGATGCTATCTATCGCCAGGCGGGGCTGCCCCTGCGGATGCCCGCGCCGACCGGCACGCCAGAATCTCACCTGCCCCAGACCCACGCCGGACAAGGTACACGCCCATGACCTTCTCCATCGTCGCCTGGGACCCAGCCACCGGCGCAGCCGGGGTTGCCGCCGCCACCAAGTTTATGGCCGTGGGCGCGTTGTGTCCCTTTGCCCGCGCCGGCGTCGGTGCATTGGCCGCCCAGGCGTTTGTCAATCCCGCGTTTGGCCCGCGCGCGCTGGAA
The DNA here is from genome assembly GCA_040880365.1 of Litorilinea sp. Lineage (GTDB taxonomy): Bacteria > Chloroflexota > Anaerolineae > Caldilineales > Caldilineaceae > JBBDIO01. The sequence goes on along the minus strand of JBBDIO010000140.1, from coordinate 29,202 downwards.
CTCCTCGCGCTGGATGTGCCCGCCGAAATGGTGCTACAGGTATTGCTGGAAAACGACCCAGGCCAGTCGCATCGCCAATTGCACATTGTAGACCGCCAGGGCAACAGCGCCGCCTATACGGGGACCGAGGCGGCGGGCTGGGCGGGCCACAAGACCTATCCGGGCTTTTCAGTGGCGGGCAATATGCTGGTCGATCACCGCACCATCCACGGCATGGCACAAGCCTATCTGGCCCAGGCGGAAAGTGCCGACTTTCCCGCGCGCCTGGTTGCCGCGCTGGCCGCAGGTCAGGCTGCGGGCGGTGATAAACGTGGACGCCAGTCGGCCGCGCTCTATATTGTGCCGGCCCAGGGCCTGCCCATCGATCTGCGCATCGACGATCATCCTGACCCGGTCGACGAACTGCATCGCATCTATACCAAAGCCACCACGGAATATCTGCCGTTGCTGCAATATATGTCTGTCTATAGCCAGACTGCGGACAGTACGCTGAACCAGCCTGCGGGCGATCCTGCAAGTCCGGCTACGTCCCTGCCGCCAGATGCAGATGCTCCCAATCCGACCCAGGAAGGTTGAGCCATGTCCACACGCGTCCCGGTTGATCAACTGCTGCCGCCCGATATCGATCCGGCCAGCATCGTCGCCCGCGTCGGCATCGTGTCCGACACCCACGCCCCCCAACGCCTGCCCCGCTTGCCCGCCACACTCGCGACCGCATTTGAGGGTGTCGATCTCATCCTTCACGCCGGCGATGTGGGCGAACTGTGGGTGCTGGATCAGCTTTCCGCCGTCGCGCCGGTCATCGCCGTGCACGGCAACGACGAAAGCGAAAATGCGTCGGCCATTCTGCCCTATACGCAGATTGTGACGATTCAAGGCTTGCGAATTCTGCTCTGGCACAGCCATTTTCCCAACTGGGACGAAGAATTGGCCTCGCGCCAGGACGATGCTATGGAACCCAAACTGGCGCGCATTGCCCAGCAAGGCGCGCGCTATGGCTGCAAACTGGTCATTTTCGGCCATTGGCATATTCCGCTGGTCTATCAGAGTAACAACCAGAGTCACGCCCAGAATCACGGTGTCACCGTCTTCAATCCCGGTGCGCTGGCTTCGGGCAATGAACTGACGCGGCAACTGCGCCAAACTGCGGGCATACTCTTTCTGACCGCCGCAAACCAGCCACACCTGGTTCACATCGACCTTGCCGCCCCCCACCAACCCTATGATCCCGCAACCGAACCCGCGGCAGGTTTTCTTGCCAATGGCAAACGCTTCAGCACAACCATCCTGTCCGACGAACTGACCGGCCCCATTTTCGCGCTGCGTCAGGCGCTGACGCGCGCCGAAGTGTTGCAGATACGCGACAGCATTCTGCCCCTGGCACATCGCTGTTGGCAAGGAGAACAGACCACCATTTCCCTCCCCCAGCTGACCCAGGCCATAGCCCAGGATCCCGCCCTGCCCGCAGATCTCAAGCAGCGCGCGCTGGCTGTGCTGGGCGAATGATTTGAAGCCCAATCAATCGAATAGGAGCGTATCCCGTCCATGTCTGCGCACACACCAGCAGCCCACCAATGGTTTACCCACGACCGCTTTGGCCTGTTTATCCATTGGGGCATCTATGCCGCGGCGGCCCGCCACGAATGGGTGAAGAGCCGCGAGAGCATCCACGACCGCGACTATCAGAAATATTTCGACTATTTTGACCCGGATCTCTATAATCCCTCGGCGTGGGCACAGGCCGCCAAGGCCGCGGGCATGAAGTATTTCGTCGTCACCTCCAAACACCACGATGGCTTCTGTCTGTGGGATTCCGACCATACCGACTACAAAGCCACGAATACACCCGCCCAGCGCGATTTGCTGGCGCCTATGGTCCAGGCGTTTCGGGCCGAAGGGCTAAAGGTCGGCTTCTATCATTCGGTCATCGACTGGCACCACCCCGATTTTCCGCTGGATGGCTTGCACCCTCTGCGCGAAGACGCCGACGCACGCGCCACCAACGCCCATCGCGATCTGGGGAAATACCGCGCCTATCTCCACGCGCAGACCCGCGAATTGCTCACCCGCTTTGGACAACTGGATATCATGTGGTTCGATTTTTCCTATGCCGACCGCGACTGGGGATGGGCCAAAGGCAAAGGTGCTGCGGAATGGGATTCGGCGGCCCTCATCGAAATGGTGCGCGAATTGCAGCCCAATGTGTTGCTCAATGACCGGCTGGGCATGGGCGGCGACTTCAAAACACCCGAACAATATCAACCGGCAGGCCCGCTTGAAGTTGACGGCGTGCCTGTGCGCTGGGAAGCGTGCCAGACGCTCAACGGCAGCTGGGGCTATCACCGCGACAATCTGGATTGGAAGCCCGCGCAGATGCTGGTGCAGATGCTGGTGGATGCGGTCGCCAAAGACGGCAACATGCTGCTGAATGTGGGTCCCAATGCCCGCGGCGAATTTGAACCGCGCGCGCTGGAACGTTTGCAGGCCATCGGCGCGTGGATGCGCCGGCACGACCGCGCCATCTATGGCTGTGGTGCCAGCCAGTTCACGCCCCCACCCGACTGTCGCTATACTCAGCGCGGCGACCGCCTCTATCTTCACCTGTTCAACTGGCCCTTCCGCCATGTTCATCTGCCGGGTCTGGGCGACCGCGTCGCCTATGCGCAATTGCTCAACGACGCATCGGAAGTCACAATGCGCGTCATTCAGCCCCACCAGGCCGCCCAGAACACCACCCTGGGCAGACTCACGCCCAATACGCTCACACTGGAATTGCCCGTGCAGCGCCCCGATGTGCTAGTACCTGTCATCGAGCTATTCCTCAAATCCTGATAGCGCAACGGATTTCAGCCCACCCCACAAACGAATCGCCGAGTGTCGGCGCGACACTCGGCGATTCGTTTTGCTATGCAATTTTTCCTCACAAATTTATTTTTCTCACACCTTTATTTTTCCCACGCCATTGTGGTCAAAACACTGCTACTCTGTAGATGAACGGCGGGGCGGAAATTCATTTGGAGGTGTATCGCTCGCGGACGAATCGCTGGTGGGCGAAGCCTCGGGCGGAGATTCAAACGACCGGTTGGGACGCGGGCGCGCGGCAGGTGGCGGTGGCTCTGATGGCGATATCTCTGGCGGCGCATCCCCCGCATTGGGCGCACGGGAAGTCCCACTTGCGGACGGCCCCATGCGGTTAAATGCACGAGACGCGCGGTTCCCCTGCCCAGGAGCTTGCCCACCCGGTTGTCCGTCTGGTCGTCCGTCTGGTCGTCCGTCTGGTTGTCCACCCGATTGTCCAAAAGGCATGGCTTGCATGGCCCGATTCTTCAATTCGCCAAACTTGTCGCTCATGCCTGTAATCCGCGCTTCCATCGCAGGATCGGGCTGCAAGCCGGCAGTTTCTTTTTGAAAGGCCGCCACCATGGCAATCATGGCAAACGAATCACCCACGGCAACCTTGACGAAATAGGAGAGGATAAACACCAAAATGATGCTCCAGGCTGCCAGCGTCTGGCTAATGGTTGCCACCAGAAAACCAATCGGCGCGGCCAGAATCAACACGGCAAACAGAAACGGCACATAGCTCAAAACCATGAGCGCGACTGCGTTTATGAGTAGTGGCTTCCATACCATGCCATAGAGCACGATCCCCTGTTCGGCAGATTGCCAGATATTCTCATCGCGCCGCCAAAACGCACGCGCCATGATCGCCTCATCCACATAGCTCGTGGCAAATTGAATAATCCGTTGCGCCACGCGCGCCAGACTGCGCATTGTATCGCCCGGCAGCATGTTGGCAATCGAAACCACCGCGTTCGTCACCGTGCGCACAATCGCATCGACCATTTCATCCACCACAAACATGACACTGACTTGTCCGAAGCGTTCGGTCACCTGTTGACGACCCCAGGCCAGTTGACTGACACCGGCCGGCAATGTTCCGTTGTGCAGAATTTCGGCAACGATGGCAAGATGCGCGGCTTTGAGCAGATAGAACACATAGCGGTAGGCCAACCGATAGAGAAAGAACGTACTTCCGAAAGCGATCAATCCCAGGATGACACCCAACGGCGCCCAAAGCTGGCTCAACAAAAAGCCCACGCCAAAGACGATTCCCAAATAGATCAGCAGCACTACCCAGAATGCCAGATACACGCCCAGCCGCACCAGGAGCAACGGCGTCGTTTTCAGCAATACCCCAAAGGCCCTGCCCAGCTGCAAACTACCTAAACCCATATAAATTGTTCCTTTCTCATACTACTTGCGTAGTTTCTATATGTACACTCTACCGTATCCTGCAAGCACGAGCAACCTTACTTATACCTTGCCCTGCGCCTTGCCCTGTATCCATTTTGCGCACAAATGGGGTATTCCATGCCGAATCTTGCCCAAAATTGGCAGATACTGGCAGCAATGGACCACACTGGGGCGACTTTTCCATACACGAGTAGACCGCTTTGCCACAATGTTGCACTTTAGTGGTACAATACGCGACCAAATCTGAAGCTCTCTGGGGAAGTAACCTTTGCAACCCATTTGTACCCAATCCCCCAGGGTATGCTCACAGAGAAACCGGTTTCGGCTCTGGCATCATACAAATTGACCGACTGACGGTCAGCCGCCCCGGTGTATTTCGATTCAGGTTGTATGAGATTTAGTTGTGAGAACAACAAAGGAGGCAGAACATGGCTTTCAGCTACACGAATTCCAAGGGCAATTCCTATATCTTGCATTCCCGGCAGACGACGTTGAAGAATGGGACCAAACAGACCATTTACTTCTTCGCCAAAGAAGCCAAAGACGGCGCGCTGGATGCTGTGCCCGCCGGATACGAAGTATCCGAGAGCAAGAACGGTTTGCCCGTGTTGAAGAAGAAGGTCTAGCGCCTCCTTCCTTGCTACGGCAGATAGTTTGGCAATTGCCATAAACAAAGGGGGCTGCGTCCGGTTCGTGACGCAGCCCCCTTTGTTTATGGCAATTTGCTCTTTTCTACTCTGTTTTTTCACCGAATAGACGCGCCAGGCTGTCTACGAATAAGCCCCCAGCCCCGGCGGCACCTCATCGACGATTGATTACAGGTTATAGGCCTGCTTCACCAGCCCATACGCGGCCGCGTGGGCCATTTACTCCGCTTCATCTACCGTAATCAAGTGGCGCACTGCCAAATCGGCCAACCAGTTGGCATCAACGCGCCGCGCCAAATCGTGGCGCGCCGGAATCGATGGGTAGGCGCGGGTATCATCGTTGAATCCCGCGGTATTGTATAGCCCCGCCGTTTCGCTCACCAGCTCCCGATAGCGTTTCATGCCGTTCCAGCTATCGAAGAACCACCACGGCGGTCCCAGGCGCAGGGCCGGATAATGGCCGGCCAGGGGCGCAAGTTCCCGGCCCAGCGTAGATTCGTCGAGCATAAAGAGCACCATATGAAAACGAGGATTGTTGCCATATTTATTGAGCAGAGGCTGTAAGTTGCGGGTAAACTCTGTCGCCAGTGGAATATCCGCGCCCATGTCTGTGCCAAAGCGATTGAACAGGCTGCGGTTATGGTTGCGATACGAACCGGGATGTAGTTGCATCACCAAGCCATCATCCACGCTCATGCGCGCCATCTCCATGAGCATGTGCGCGGTAAAGCGTTCGGCGTCGCCCGGATCCAGTTCCTTCTGCAAGGCGCGGTCAAAGAGTTCGGTGGCTTCGCGCTCGCTTAGCTCATGGGTAAAAGGCGTTGCCGCCGCATGATCCGTCGCGACGGCGCCCATCGCTTTGAAATGGGCGCGCCGTTCTTCCAGCGCGACAATAAATTCCGCATAATCGGCTATATCGCGCCCGCACACGTCACGCAGGCGGTCCATTTCCGCCGCCCAGTCGGGGTTGGTCAGATTGATGAGCGCATCGGGGCGGAAGGTAGGCAGAACGCGCCCTTGCCAGCCCGAATCGCGAATCGCCTGATGATCCGCCAGCGTCGAAGTTGCCGCATCGGTGGTGCAAAGCGTCTCGATGTTGAAACGCTCGTACAGGCGGCGGGGGCGAAATTCGGGCTGGGTCAGCTTTTCGGCTATCTGATCATAGATGGACTGGGCGGTCGCGCTGGTCAAGCGTTGGCGCACGCCAAAAACGTCATACAGTTCGTGATTGAGCCACATCCCCGTCGGCGTGCCCCGAAACAGGTAATAGTGATCTGCGAACAGTTGCCAAATCTTGCGGTGATCGGTTTCGACAGCATTCCCCGCCGCCCCTGCGTCTGCGTCGGGCGCATCTGCGCGCGGCGCAATGCCCAGCGCCTCCAGCGGAATCCCCTGCGAATAAAGCATTCGGAAGATATAGTGATCGGGGATGATCAGCAGGTCGGCAGGCGAGCCAAATGAGTAGTCTGCATCGGCAAAGACCTTGGGGTCTACGTGACCGTGGGGGCAAATTAGCGGCAGACCGCGCACTTGGCCGTAGAGATGCTGCGCAATCTCCAATTGGGCCGGATCGCGATCAAAATAGCGATCTTCGGGCAGAATCAATTCCGTTTCGGTCGACATGGTTTCCTCTTTCCACCGCGTCTGAATCCGCGTCTGAATCCAGATAAGTCAAACGCATCCCGCCAACGCTGGTTGCCAGGCGCATGGCAATCAATGTAATTGTGCCAACGGCATAGCGGGTACGTATCAGGTCAAAAGGTCCGCATAAAGCTCGCGCTGGCGCGCCAGGGCCTCGCGATGGACGGCGTAGTAGGCCGGGCGCGGTACATAGACCCGTCCCGTCGCGGCCACGAGTTGGACGGCATGTTCCACCACGCCCAGCTGTTCGAGCGCGAGCACAGCCAACCCGCGACTGGTTGCCTCGCTTTCGGCCAGCGTGTGCAGTGGACGCCCCAATACATCCGCAGTCAGTTGCAACCATACCGGCGAACTCAGGATCGCCCCCCCACTTGCCACAATTGCAGGCTCACGCTCTGCCGCGTCTGTGGGACGTCCGCGTGCCAGATGGGGCGCGATGCGGTCATAAATCATGGCAAATCGATAACTCATGGCTTCCAGGCAAGCCTGCACAATTTCCACAGGCCGAGTGCTCAAGCGCAATCCGTGGATGGTGCCCCGCGCATCCTCGCGCCAGCCCGGTGCGCGCTCACCGCCCCAAAACGGCAATACTGCCAGACCATGCGCAGCCGGCTCCAATTCGGAAAGCTGGGCTTCCAGTGTGCCCGCGTCGGGCAGAACCAAAGCATCCTGCAACCACGCGAACACATTGCCGCCTTCGGTCGTCGCGCCGCCCAAAAGCCCGCGGCGGGCATCTACCCGATAGAGCCACAGACCATCCGGCACACGATCCAGATCCGGGTCGACCACGACACGCATTGCGCCGGTAGTCCCCACGGTGAGGGCAATCCGATCTGGTTCCACACAGCCACTCCCCACATTGGCGGCCGCGCCATCGCCGATTGCCGGCAACCAGCGCGCATTTGCCAGCGCAGGCCAGCGTTCGGCATATTGCGCGCGCAGCCCCTGCAACGGTTCCGACAAGTCGCCCAGCGGGGAAAGCAATCCCGCATCCAGCCCCAGATGGGCCAACCATTCGCTATCCCAGGTGAGCGCACGCCGGTCCAGCATACCCGTCCAGGCTGCGACAGAATAGCTGGCGCACCATTCGCCCAGAAAAGCATGATAGATATACTCACCCACGCTGACCCAGCGCTGGGCCTGGCGAAATTCTTCGGTCTGGACGCGCTGGAGCCAGCGCAGACGAGCTGGAAGGTAGGACGTGTGGATGAGACAGCCTGTACGGTCGTGGGCCGCCTCCACGCCCTCTGCTCCCAATTCCCGGCGCAATGCCTGAGGATCGTCTGTGTTGCGGGTATCGGCATATATATAGACCGGCGATACCGGTGCGTCCTGGGCATCCACGCCCATAATGTTGCCTACCAGCGTGCCCATCGCCACCGCGCCGATATGCTGCGCCTGGGGACCGGCACTGTGGAGCACCTGATCAATCACATCTTCGACTGCGGCGAGCAATTCATGTGGGTCAAAGGTTGCCCCACCATCCGTGGTGGTATGGGGGCGCACCTGGCGCTGGGCCACACTATTGGCCACGGGTCGCGCCGCCGCGTCGAACAGCATGGCGCGTACAGAAGATGTGCCCAGATCCAATGTGAGAACATAGGGGTCACTCATAAGCGCGTGCGCGTAACTTTCCGAGTGTGACTATTCTACCTGCACAAATTGACGGGCATACAGCGTGGCATACAGACCACCCTCTTGCAGCAATTCGCTGTGGGATCCCCGCTGCACAATACGCCCGGCCTGCACTGCGCAGATCATTTCCGCATTGCGAATCGTGCTCAACCGGTGGGCAATCACTATCGACGTGCGCCCCGCCAGCAAACGATCCAACGCATCCTGAATCAGCGACTCGGTGACGGTATCCACGCTGGCCGTAGCTTCATCCATAATGAGAATCTTGGGATCGGCCAGAACTGCCCGGGCAATACAAATCAACTGGCGTTGCCCCAGCGAAAGGTTGGCGCCACCTTCCAGAATCTCAGTATCATAGTTCTCGGGCAGGGCCATAATAAAGTCGTGGCAATTGGCAAACTTCGACGCCTGCACCACATCCTCATGATCCACATGGGGCAGGCCAAAGCGGATATTATCGCGAATTGTTCCCGAAAACAGGAAAGGATCCTGGGGGACCAATCCCATTTGTCGGCGCAGAGACTGCTGCGTCACACTGCGCACATCAATGCTGTCAATGAGCACTTCGCCGCCCGTGACATCGTAGAAGCGCGCCACCAGATTGGCAATCGAAGTCTTGCCTGCGCCGGTCGGCCCAACCAGGGCAACAGTCTGTCCCGGTTCAATGGTAAGGTTCACATCCTGCAGCACCGGCTCCGTCGGATTGTAGGAAAACTGCACATCGCGCAGCTCGATGTGGCCTGTGATCGGCGGCATCTCTTTGCCGTCGTCGGGGTCGGCGACCGTTTCCGGCGTATCCAGCAACTGAAGCACCCGCTCACCGCCCGCCATCGCCGATTGCATGGTGGTATAGAGTTGGCTCAATTCCTGAATCGGCACAAAAAAGCGCGAGACATAGGCCAAAAAGGCGACGATAATCCCCAGGGTTAACTCTTCGCCCACCACGGCACGCCCACCAAACCACAGCACAATCCCAGTCGCCACAATGCCCAGAAATTCGACTGTGGGCAAGAAAATGAAAGACATGGACATTGCGCGAATATGGGCATCGCGGTTTGCCAGGTTCACAGTATTGAACCGTTCCTGGGTAGCATCTTCCTGGGCAAATGCCTGAATTACCCGCATCCCCGCGATATTTTCTGCCAGATTGCCGACCATCGCCCCCACGCGCGAACGCGTCTGGCGAAAGGCCGATTTTGCGTGGCGGGCAAAAAGCCACGTTGCCAGAATCATCAAGGGCAACACGGCAAATGTGAGCAGCGCCAGTTCGGGTGACATGGAGATCATCACGGCAATAATGCCGACCAGCAACAGCGCATCGCCCACCAGCGTGATCAGCCCCTGACTCAGCAGCTCGTTGATCACACCTACATCACTGATCACCCGCGAGACGGTGATCCCAATAATGTTACGGTCGTGATAGCTGACCGGCAGCCGTTGCAGATGGGCATGCAGCTGCGTACGCATATTCGCCAACACGCGCTGCCCAACCCACCCCAGCAGATAGGTCTGGCCCGACGTGGCGACATAGATCCCCAGGAAAGCCAGGCCAATATAAATCGCGGTGCGCGTCAAACCTTCAGAATTCCCCGTGGCAATATTGTCGTCAATCGCCACTTTGATCAGATAGGGCGCAAGCAAGGTAAGACCCGTCGTTATCAACATGAGCACAAAGGCCAGCGCCATGCGCCCGCGATAGGGTCCTAGGTAGGCCAACATGCGCCTCACAACATGGGGATCAAACGCGCGCGCCTCGGCCTCATCTTTTAGATTGCCGACCATACCCTTTGGGCCCACGCCCATTCCGCCGCCACCGCCGATTGAAAAACTCATAGCCAACCAGACCTTCCTAGATAAATACCCTACACTTGCACCCGAATTGATCGGGTGCAAGTGTTACAACTTGCGTGCGTAAATTAACGCCCAAAAATCTTATCGTTTGCGGGCCAGATAGACGCCATCGCCAATGGGCACCAGGCTCACATCTACCCGTTCATCCTGATGCAGGCTCTTGTTCAGCGCGCGGATCGCTTCCGTGCTGGAATCCGTCGCGTTTTCATCCAGCAGACGCCCGCCCCACAACACATTGTCAATTGCGATTAAACCGCCGGGACGCAGCAATTGCAGCGCGTAATCCACGTAGGCAGCGTAGTTCTCCTTGTCGGCGTCGATGAATGCAAAATCAAACGTGCCCAGCGCATCGGCATCTTCTACCATGTGGGCCAGGGTGTCGGTTGCCGGTCCAATCCGCAGATCAATCTTGTGCGCCACACCGGCCTTTTCCCAATAGCGGCGCGCCACAGATGTCCACTCTTCGCTGACATCACATGCCACCAACTCGCCACCTTCGGGCAGGGCCAGCGCTACCACCAGACTGCTGTAACCCGTGAACGTGCCCACTTCGAGACAGCGTCGGGCGCCGATTGCCTGCACCAGCAACGCCATAAACTGGCCTTGTTCGGGCGAAAGCTGCATCTCTGCCGCTTCCATGTCCTGCGTCTCCTGGCGCAATTGAGCCAGCACGTCCGGTTCGCGCAGCGAGACCGATAGCATATAATCGCGCAGCGGATCCGTCAGGGTAATGGTACTACTCGACATAGCGTTCGCCTTTCTTCACTGTGACTTTCTTCAATATGGCAGTGTTCACGGTAGCAAAGGTTATGAAGACTTCGCACAGTGCCCGCAGCCCAAGCCTAATTTGCATCCGCCAGCGCGGGCGTGGCATAGAGCGTCTTGCCGTTCACTTCAATCCGCACATCGACCAGATAGCGCGCCAGCGCCTCGAAATTGGGCGTAATGCCCAAACCCAGTGCATCCGGGGCCGCCACCATCCCGGCCGCGTTCAACTCAATGTGCTCATGGGTCATCTCCCACCCCAGCGATTTGAGTTCCACCGGATATTCGCAGATGACATCGTCTTTCAGCCCGGCAAAGGGTTGCAACGACGCGCTCAACGCCAGGTGCGAGGTGAATGTATGATTCACATAGGTTACACCACGGGCGTGCGCATAGTCCGCCACATCCTTGGCAACCGTAATCCCGCCAATGCGGCCCGCGTCGATCTGGATAAAGCCAACGCCCGCATAGTCGATCATATGCTGTGCCATGAAGAAATTGTGCGCGCCTTCACCGCCGGCCATTTTCACAGTGTCTTTGGTTTCACCTAACCGGCGATATAGTTCCAGCGCGCCTGAAACAAAGGGTTCTTCCAGCCAGGTGGCACGCGCGGCCTGCAATGCATCCATGCGCCGGGCGGCCGCGTCATAATCGGCCTTCCACACCGTGCCCGCATCGACCAGTAATACGCCGTCATCGCCCAGACCCTCGCGCGCGGCCATAAACTGATCCGCATCATCCTGCACCGAACCAAGCCCAATCGGTCCCCAGCCAAATTTGGCGGCGCGAAAGCCCTTGGCGCGTGCTTCGCGTCCCTTTTCCAGCGTAGACTGGGGCGTATCTCCAAATAGCATCGACGCATAGGGCAGCTTGGGATAGGATTCGGAATAGCCCAGAAGCCGATAGACAGGCTCCTGGCGCACACGACCCAGGAGATCCCACAGCGCCAGATCAATGCCCGAAAGCGTGTGTTCCGCCTGCAACAGATCCATGCTATTCGCCCGCACCCGATCGCCAATGCGGCGAATGTCCTCTGGCCCGTCGAGCCGCGCACCCAACACCGAAGCCTGTACGGGCTTGCACGCGCTGTGCGACATGGGGCAGATAAACGCGGCGATAGAAGGCAGCGGCGCGGCCTCACACTCGCCCCAGCCTACCTGCCCTCCGGCTTCGACGCGCACCAGCAATGCATCCTGGCTACCGTCGCCGATATCCAGAATTTCGGGCATAGACAAATAAAAGAAATCAATCGAATCAATTTTCATGAGCCGTGGCCCTGCATCTGATTAGTGATAGGCCTGGAGATCGCGCACCGCCTCACCGATCTGCGCAGCAACGTCTGCCGGCACGGGCGGGTTGAAGGGCGCACTGCCATCCCCGGCGTCAATGTCGTCAAAGCCACTCTGATTCATGGCCTCTACAACCGCCGAATAGTTATACGCGCGCCCGTTGGCAAAGCGAATTTCTTCCAGCGTATGGAGCTTGGTTTCCACTGCGCGTGCGGCGGCATAGTCGCCGCGGCGTTGCGCATTGTTAATCTCATCAGCAGCGCGGGCGGCCAACACCGCCGTGCCCGACGTGTGTCCCTTCGCGCCCTTTTCTGCCGCGCCCGTGCTGCGGTCGCCGATGCCCCAAATGACCATCGCCGAATCGCCCACCGCGTCGATCATAGGCTGCACGGCATCCTCGCCCGTGCCAATCTTCACGCCCACAAAGTGCTCGGAATCGCGCAACAGCTGCGCTACTGCGTCCATATCGCGCTCCTGGCGGAAATAGTAAATGAAGCGCGCGCCATATTCTGAACCATAGCGTTCGGCAAACGGCATGAAGTAGTCATAGATGCCTTCGGGGCTGAATGTGCCTGTCAGAGGCATAATCAGAAAGACATCCGGCGCGCGCCGGAGCCGCGATTGCTCGGCAATCAGCCGGCCCGCCGTCCCAATGGGATTGGGCGCAATCGCCGACATGAGCAATCCGTCATTGCCCATCACCTGCCCCGTCACATCAAAGATGCGCGTCTGTTCTTCCGGCTCCACATGGTGAATCAGGCTGGTGCCGGCGACCGAAATTACACGCGGGCGGTCGTTATCCAGATAGTTGTTGCGCATGAGATAGCTCACGTTTTTGGCGTGGGCATCATAATCGATCTCGCCATTGCGAAATGGAATAATCGGGATTGTAGTGACCGAGTATAACGCATCCAGCAATTGAGGTGCCGTAAAAGCCATTATTTTCTCCTTAAGTTTTCCGGTGTTTCAATCTATATAATATCTGTTATTCAGTGTCTGCCAAATGGCCCAGACGCGCGGCCTGGGCCTGGGCTTGCAAGGCCAGTTCCGTCACCCAAAAGCAGTGGTCCTGGTCCATCGCGGTCTCGGTGCGGTTCACAATATCGTGTATCAGACGCGGCCCATAGGGCAATTCGACCTGCGCACAATCAATGTATTGTTCACTCTGATTGTCGATGAGGAACAGGTGATTGCCCCCTGCGCGCCCCGCGACATCCACATTCTTGCGCACTTCAATCGTGCCTTCGGTGCCGATCACCACCAGGCGCGTATCGCCCCAGGCCGACATGCCATCGGGCGTGAACCAATCCACCCGAATATAGCCCGTGCAGGCCGGTCCACGTAGCATCACGTCGCCAAAATCCTCGAATTCAGGATATTGGGGATGGTGGAAATTGGCGACCTGTGACGCGACTACTTCCACCGTCTCGGCCTGTGTGAAGTGGATAAACTGATCGATCTGGTGCGACGCTATATCGTTGAGGATGCCGCCAAAGCGTTCCCGTTGGAAGAACCAGGGCGCACGCGTGGGAAAGCGACGCCGGTGCGGCCCCAAACCCACCGTCTGAATGACTGTGCCAATGGCGCCGTTGCGCACCAGCTCGCCCGCCTTTTCCGTCGCGCGATTTTCAAACCGTTCGCTGTAATTGATGGACCAGATGCGTCCGGTTTCGGCCTGCACGCGTCGCGCGTCTTCCAACTGGGCGGCGGTCGTAAAACCGGGCTTGTCACTCATAAAGTCTTTGCCGTGGCGCAGTGCCGCCACCCCCACTGCCGCCCGGTCACTGGGAATCGCCGCCGAAATCACCAGATGGATCGATTCATCCTCCAGGACCTGCGCCCAGCTTACCGCCGGTTGCGCCTGGGGAAAGCGTTTGCGATAGTCAGCCAGCAGTTCCGGCTCTTCGGCATAGACCCACACCAACTCGCCACCGGCATCGATCAGCAACTGGGTCATGCCGTTGATGTGATCATGGTTCAGGCCGATAGCAGCAAAACGGATGGAGGGCTGGACGCTCATTCGGGCCTCCGGCGCGTTTCCGATGCTTCATCATACCAGCGATCCCGGTCGGGGATTTGCGGGCCAAAGAGCCGGAACGAATCGTCCTGGGGTGCATAGCCCACCGTGGCGCGGGTAGAATTCAGGTTCATTCGCTTGAAACGATTGTCCGAGATGCCATGCACAATCGCAAACTGCACATCCTCCGCCTCAACACAGCGGACGAAAAGATGGCTCAGGTCGCGTGCACTCACAAACGCACTCAGGGTCCGTCCATCGGGGTTGACATGCGGCGTGGGGCTGTTGCGCTCGAACGCGCCAATGCGCACGGCAATGCTCGAAAGCCCTTCGGCATAGGCAAAGTAGTGCGCCATCGCCTCCCCATAGGCCTTGCTCACGGCATACATGTTCATGGGCTTGATGGGCGATTCGGGCCACGCCTGGGAATCCAGCGGATAGCCTTCGATCACCTGGATAGAGCTGGCAAAAACAACCCGCCGACAGCCCTGATCCTTGGCGGCGCGAAACATATTGTAGGCAGACTTGAAATTGTTATCCAACAGAGATTCGTAAAAATCGGCCCGGGGCGATGGATCCGCGGCCAGATGAATCACCGTATCGATCCCGGCGCATAAATCCTGACAGACTGCGAGATCCGCCAGATTCGCTTCGACGATCTCGTATCCGGCGCTGGCGTCCAGCCGGCTCACATCTCGATCCACCAGCCGCAAGCTATATTGATCGCCCGCAAATTCTAAAAAGGCTTGTCCAACGCGCCCGGCAGCGCCGGTTAACAATACTCGCTTTGTCATATGTTAGCTACCTCTGAATCCGTTCTATCTGAAATTAATCTGAAAATGGCATTTGAGTTCATGACTGCGGGGCGCACTCCACAGACGTGCGTGTGCACCCGTTGAGGGCGAACCATCAGGAGACGACTTCGCCCACGATCTGACGGCCATCCTCGATGACTGTATCACGCAAAACCACCGCGTCTTTGAGCAGCACGTTAGCGCCGATGCGGCAGTTGCGTTCGATATAGACCCGCGGCCCGATGACACAGCCCGGTCCAATCACCGTGCCTTCTTCAATGCGCAAAGGTGTAATCAGATGCGTGTGCTGTCCCACTTCACGCGGGGCAAGCTGGGGCGCGTCGCCGCCGGTAGTGAGATAGTGGCGATTCAGCGATAGCAGATCGGCCGCGTTGGTCAGCTGCAAGCGCTCATCGGTAAAGACGCCTGTGACTCCCTGCGTGTGGTCGATAAGCATCTGAATCGCATCCTGCAACTCATATTCGCCACGCGGCGACTGCGGCACTTTGTCCAGCAGGGGCACGATTTCCGGCCCAAAGACATACAAGGGCAGACTGGAGATGTCCGACGGCGCATCCTCCAGTGTGGGCTTCTCCACAATGCGCCGCACCCGCTGCCCATCCCACGCGACAATGCCTGTGCGCGATACCACATCGGGCGCAACGCGCATAAGACTGAGCACAGCGGTCACCTGTTCAGCCGCAAATGCCTGCAACATTGCGCCCAGATAGGCCGCAGGAATCAGATTATCACACGCCGAAAGCACAAAGGGGCGATCCAGATAGGGCGCAGTCAAGGCCAGCGCATTCGCCATGCCCAGACGTTCGGGCTGCACAACAAACTGGATCGTGCCGGCAAAGTCGCCGCCCTGGGCAAAATACTCACGGATCTCCACATCTTCCTGGCTCACGACCATCACCACCTCGTGAACACCATTTTCCGCAAACATATCCAGCACGCGCGCCACCATCGGCTTGCCCATGACCGGAATCATGGCTTTGCTGCGCGTCAGGGTCAGCGGGTGCAACCGTGAACCGCGCCCAGCCGCCAGGATGACGCCTTGCAACGCGCCGCGCGTCCCCACGACACCGGGCGCAACCTCTGGCTGTGCGGCAACATTCGTACCGGGCACAGCCAACGCCGCGTGCAGATTGGCGGGTCTACTGACCGACGGATTAGACGACAATTGGCAGCAACTCCCCATCCAGCACCATCGCCCCCGCCCCCGGACGACAAAAGTGCACACTAAACGCGTCGGCATAGTCCGGGTGATTTTGGCGATAGCGACTGCCCACGGCTTCGGCGGCCGCGTCACGCTGTCGCGGATCTACCAGGGCGATACAATTGCCCCGAAAGCCTGCGCCGCTGAAACGCGCGCCATAGACGCCGGGCGCATTGCACAGCGCATCGTAAAGTGTAATCAACGGCGGGCTGCCACTTTCATACCATTGGATAGAACTGGCCCCCGATTCGGTCATCAACGCGCCAAACTGCTGCAAATCGCCTGCTTGCCAGGCGGCTGTGCCCGCCTCTACGCGCGCCATTTCGCCAAAAAAGTGGCGTGCCCGTCGATAGAGCGGCGCAGGGAGCTGTTCGCCAAATTCTGCAAAAATTTCCGGTTCCACATGTCGCAAGCGCGTCGCCCCTTCAATGCGGTGACTGTGGCCCGCGGCGGTCAGAAGCCCTTCTGCCGCCTCGCGACATTCTGCCACACGCCGGTTATAGTCGGTGCCTACCAACGCTTTGCCCACCCCCGAATAGACCACCATGATTTCATAATCGGCGTGCATCGCGGACGGCGCAATCACCTGATCTACTTGCATGGTCAGACAGTCGATGCGCGTCAGCCGTTCATGCTGGTTATAGAGAATTACCGACTGGTCCAGAATCCCATTGTTCAGCCCGATATAGCTGTTTTCAGTCGCGCGACAGAGTTGCACATTGTCGGCAGGGTCCAGGATTCCCCCGTGGATGGCTTCCAGCGCCAGCAGATAGGCGATGGTCACCGCCGCCGAGGAGCTTAGCCCGCCGATGGGCATACTGCCCCCGACTACGCCGACAATGCCCTGAGTCAGAGGCAACTTCTGCGACAGGGCCACCACTGCGCCCCGTGCATAATTGCCCCAGTCGCCCGCCACAAAGGGCGGCGGCGCGTGCAGGTCGAATGTCACCGGCGTGTCAAAGTCGGTGCTATAAAGGCTGACGTTGCTATCCGCCGCCGGCGCAAAGGCCAGTGTAATCGCGCGGTCAATCGTCATGCCCGTCACTACGCCCAGCTGATGATCGATATGCGCACCCAGCGGACATATGCGCAGCGGAGAACGCACATATTGAATCTGTTCGGGATCCACAGTGGGCGCTTTTGCCAGCAGCAAATCGCGCAAATGATAGAGCTGTTCCGCGTCGCGCCCCATCCCGAACGAGTTCGTAGCGGTTTGTTGGGGGGATGTCGCGTAGGCCGGATTGGGCAGGCCGATTGGCGAGTCAGTTGGTGTTGCAGCTGTGTGATTGGTCATAGTTGCTATTGTCGCATGTTCAATTTTGCAGAACCGGCATACCGCAAGCGCAGAGATTCGCTGCTAGCGGCGGGCGGTTATTCTCCAAATAGGTGCTCAGGTGTGTTCTCCCCAGTGCGCCAGTGCGCCCTGCAAGCGCGCGCTGTGTCTCATGCCCTGGGATCCGGCGCTGATCGGCAGCACAGGATCGCCGGTAATGGCAGGCAAAACCCGGTATGCAGCTAAACGCCAATTCGGGTGGTGCGGCTGCCGGGGTTCAAGTGACAGTTCAAGTGACAGTTGTGGTACAATCGCTGTATTTTAACCGCATCGGTAGGATGAGGGAAAAGATCGAGTACCTCGCGGGCAACATGCCGCTATCAGAACGGAAACCCAAATGAGCATTACCTTCGACGTAGCCGTCATCGGCAACGGCATGATTGGGGCTGCGGCGAGTCGCTATCTCAGCGCTGCCGGCCTGAGTACACTCGCCATCGGCCCCGGCGAACCCGACAACTGGCAAAACCACGAGGGTGTATTTGCCAGCCACTATGACCAGGGGCGCATCACGCGCATCATTGATCCCAACGATGTCTGGTCTTTGTTGGGCGCGCGTTCGATTGCGGCCTATGGCGAACTGGAAACCACCAGCGGCGTCCAGTTTCACCATCCGGTCGGCTGTCTGCGCGTCAGCCCATTCTATCAGCAGCCCGACGACACGCTTGCCCAGGCCGCGGCCCACGGCGACCGCCACGGCGCGGAGTATACTGTGCGCGACGATGTGGCCCTGCGCGAGCCGTTTCCGTTTCTGCAATTTGCACCCGGCTCTACCATTTTGTGGGAACGTGGCGGCGCAGGCTATGTCAACCCGCGTTCGCTGGTCCAGGCGCAGTTGACCGCCGCCCAGCAACAAGGCGCAACCCTTGTGCGCGAAACCGTGCAGCGGCTGGAGAAGCTGGAAGACGGGATTGCGCTGCACACGGTGGAAGGCAATGTCTACACCGCCGCCAAGGTCCTGGTCGCCGCCGGAGCCTACAGCAACCACATTCTGGGCGAACATGTGCTGGATGTGACCCCGCGCGCCGTTTCCATCCTCAAAGCCCAGATCCGCCCCACCGAAGCCGACCGCCTGAGCACCATGCCGTCCATCATCTACCGGCTCCAGGAAAACCCCACGCTCAGCTCAATCTATTGTCTGCCCCCTGTGGAATATCCCGATGGGCTTATCTATATCAAAATCGGCGGCACACTGCGCCAAAGCGTCCATCGCTACTCGCACCAGGAACTGGCGGAATGGTTTCACGGCCCCGGCAACCCCGAAGAAACCGACGCCCTGCGCGGTGTGTTGTTGGAGATGATCCCCGATCTCGAGGTTGAGGCGTTCGACACCAAACCCTGCGTGGTGACCTACACTGCCCACGACCACCCCTATATCGACGTGGTGGACAGCCCATCTACCGACACGGGCCGCATATTTGTGGCCACGGGCGGCAGCGGCTCATCGGCAAAATCGTCCAACGAGCTAGGACGCATCGCAGCCCTGCTGGTGCAATATGGCGTGTGGACCTATGACGTAGATCACAGCCATTTCAAAGCCCGGTTCAGCCAGCCCGCAGCCTGATCGCTGGGCTTGTCCGTGCACACCAGAATTCCCGCAGGCTAGCCGCGTGGATACGCGCACGCGGCTGGCCTGTTTCAGCCTGTGCCTAGCGCACCGATCTTTGTCTGCAGATAGCGCAACGTTTCCAACACGGCGACTTCTTCCTCGCCCGGTAGCGCAATGCTTTCAATGCCCCACGGCCCCCGATACCCCGCAGCCCACAGCGCTTCCAGCGTGAGATCGCCAATGCGCTGTGCTTCCGTGTCCTGTTCCTGGTTGAGATAGCGCTTGATGTGCGTGTGGCGCGCAAAACGTATGCAATCGCGCGCGCCGATTTCGGCCTCACCGGGTGCCCAATTGTCGCTATCCAGCAGCAGCGCCAGCCCCGGCGCCGCCTCCAGCAACTTCACCACATTGGCTGCATAGATGGTGGGTCCCCAGTGATTTTCTACCAGCACTTCCAAACCCCGCCGGCGTGCATAATCCAGCACATCGCCATAGCCTTCGACAATCACATCAAAAGTCGCAGCATCCGGCTCTTCTGGCCCACCCGCGTCGATGCGCACCTGTTGCGCGCCCAACATCTGGGCGATGTCCATCCAGCGTTTGGCGCGCTCCCGATTGGCGGCGCGCGCGGCTGCGTCCGGTTCGTAGATATGCACCCCATCCACGGCCAAACAGCCAAATTTCAGCCCACACGCCGTTGCCGCGTCCTTCACCTTCTGCACAAAGCCATCATCGGCATAGCCCGGCTCCAAATGCGCCATCCACGGCTCCAACTGCGAAAAGCCATGCTTATCGTTCCACGCGATATACTGAAAAATATCCATTTGTCCGGCCTTCAACATCTGATGAAAGCTATAGGAACAGACACTTACCTGTAACATACGATTCTCCTCACTATCCGCAACTATACGCAATAGCAGATGCACCTACAGCGCATCCAGCGCATCCGTCGCGGCCTAATCGGGCACGCGCGCGAACAAATACACGTCTACACCCGTCAATTCGTGATGCTGCACGATGACCATCTCCGCGCCAAGTGTGGCAGGCACCAGCCCATCGGGGTCGGTATACCAGGCGTGAGAGTACACCAGCCACACTCGTGGATAGGGGGCAATTGCCGCGCGCAATGCGGACACGTCTGCCGCAGTCATAGGCGGTTCCAGTTCACCCCCGGTAAACAGATCTACCGGAATACCCGCCACGGACATCGCTTCGTCCAGATCCCATCCACGCGCGCGGGCGTGATAACGAAACGGTAGCTCGGTCCACGACGCATGAAACAGCAGCAGATCATCAGATTTTGCGTCATCCGCGACGACAGCGGCGGCCTCACGCCATGCTTCCCGTGGCGGGGCGCGATAATGTCCCCACAGCCCGCCCAGCAATGCCGCGCTCATCAGCATTATCGCGCAGCCTGCCCCGATTGCGCGCACAAACTTCGCCGCGCCGCGCCAATCCACCCTACCCGGCGAACTGCTCCACGCACCGCGTAGCAGCTCGACCAGTCCCGTCGCCACGATGACCCAATAGGCCCACGTCGTCCAGATGAGCGTGGAGGGCAGAAAGACGGGTCGCCGCAGGCTCAACGCCAGCGCCATCGCGGGCGCAATCAACCACAGGCCGAGAAGCCACCCCAACACTGCCCCCTGCCGCTGCAACGTGCGCCCGCCCCGCCCTGCAACCCCGGCAAAAGTCGCAAACCAGATTGCCCCCATCAGCCACCCACCGTCCAGCCACCCACCGGGCGGATGCCCATAGCTCCACGCCTGCCAGGCCAGCCAGAGCGTCTCCAGCGTGGGCACGGGCACCCAGAAGCGTTGATCCACGGCCTGCACCTGACCCCAGAACGCGGGCAGCCATGCGACCCATAACAAGGCGGCAATGGCTTGCCCCATCAGCCAATCGCGCATTGTATGACTACGCGCAAAATCATCGAGGCAACGACGCTTGTCCACGGTAGGGGCCGCGCGCGTTTGGCGCAACCACTGGTAGCCCAGCCACCCGATTGCCGCTCCGTTCAGCGCCAGCGGAAAGAGCACGGCCGCGCTATTATGGCTCCACATGACCAGCGCCTGCCCCACTCCCATCCACACACCCGCGCGCACCCTGCGCGCGGGCGGCGTACTACGCTTCGCGGTGTTTGCCCCCACGCCCAGCACGTCGGCGGCGCAAATCATTGTCCACAGCGCGAAAAACGCCAGCAGCGCGTACATGCGCGCTTCCTGGGCATAGGCAATGTGGAATGGGGCCACGGTGATCAGCGCAGCAGTTAGCCGCGCGCGTGGACCGGCGACCAGCCGCACCGCAAACTGATAGGCAAGCGGTACACTCGCCACGCTTACCCCCGCAGAAAGCAGGCGCAGACCATATTCCGATTCGCCTGCCCCCGCCACCCAGATATGCAAGAGCGCGTAGTACAGCGGTGGGTGGTGATCCAGCTGCGCCGCGGTAGAGAGTAGTTCGGGCCACGGCAGGCGCGCCATCCAGAGGCTAAAGGCTTCATCGATCCACAGCTCACGCGCATCCAACCCAAACCAGCGCAGGCCCGCGGCCAATAGCGTCAGCGCCAACAGCTGGACGCGCGGCGCGTAGGCACCTTGCATTGCACCTTGCGTTGCAGGTTGTGTTGCAGGTTGGTTTGTATGGCGGACGGAATGGGATGTCATTGAATGCACGCGCGGCACGCGGGGTTTAGGTGGCTTTTCACAAAATTTCACAGCCCGGCCAAAATCGAGTATTCTGAACGCCTACTCTGGCAGTATACAGCCGAACCGGATCACCTTTACAATTGCGCCGTCACAGCACGCGTCGCCACACATGCAATTGGATAAAAGCAGCGCCAGAAGCGTTTAGAATCATGCGGCGACATCCACGCAGAGCAGGTCGCCTGCGCCACGTCACCGCCAGAGTTCAATTCCACCCATCACCAAGCCCCATACAACGAGGTAGACACATGAGCTGGCACTTTGAACGACTTACGGAAAAACCCATCGGCCTAACCGAAGGCCCAGCCTGGGATGGGCGCGGCCTGGTCTTTACCAACACGCCCAACAATCGCATCGTGCGCTTCGACCCCGCCGATAATTCCTTTCAAGACTTCCAGACCGAGACCAACGCCGCCAATGGGTTGATGTTCGACAAGGACGGGCGTCTCTATGCCTGCGAGGGTGGCGCGCGGCGTATCGTGCGCTACGAAGCCGATCACACCGTCACCGTGATCTGTGACCATTTCGAAGGCAAGCGGTTTAACAGCCCCAATGATCTCGCCGTAGATACGCAGGGTCGAATCTGGTTCACCGACCCGCGCTATGGTGATAATCGGGACGATATGGAGCTGGACCACGAATCCGTCTATCGTGCCGATCCCCAGGCCGATGGCAGCTGGACGGTGACGCGCATGACCTTCGACACCACGGCCCCCAATGGCCTGCTGGTTGCGCCCGATATCAAAACGCTCTACGTGGCCCAAAGCAAATATGGCGACAACCAGAAGCGTGAGCTGCGCGCCTATCCCATTCTCGACGACGGTACGCTGGGCGAATATGCAGTTCTGCACAACTTCTATCCCCACCGGGGCATCGACGGCATGTGCTTTGATGTAGACGGCAACATCGTCGCCACCGCGGGCTGGGAACTGAGCGGGCCGGGCGGCATGATCTACGTATTCGCCCCCAATGGCCGCGTGCTGGAAACCCACCCCGTGCCGCTGGATCGCCCCACCAACTGCACCTTTGGCGGTCCCGATCTGACCACGCTCTATGTCACCAGCATCGACGGCCAACTGTTGCGCACACCAACCGAACGGCGCGGCTGGCTCATCTATCCACCGGCGGCCTAGCATGACCCAACCCAATCCATCGGCCTCACCGGGCAATGCGCCCAACCAGGTCCCAACCAGCGTGCTCTACTACGGGACCACCGCGCCCCTACCCGAGGCGCACACCCTGCGCGCCGGGCCGCTTTCCTTACAATTCGCAGAGGGCGATCTGCGCTACATTCGGCTGGGCGAGCACGAACTCCTGCGCCGTGTCTATGTGGCGGTCCGCGACCAGAACTGGAATACCATCCCCGGCAGAATCCAGGACCTGGTTATCGAAACGCGTGAAGAGGCGTTCGCAATCACCTTCACCATGATTCATCACGAGGATGACATTCACTTTACCTGGGAAGGGGAAATTCGCGGACGGCCTGCCGGCGAAATCACCTTCACGATGCATGGACAGGTGCTTTCACGTTTCCTGCGCAATCGCATTGGCATCTGCGTGTTGCACCCTGCCGGCTGCGCGGGTTTGCCCTGTCGCGTAGAGCATGTGGCCCGGGGTGAAGAAGACGACGAACAGGCTGTGGATGCCCTATCCGGTGAGGAAAGCTGTTTCCCCCAGCAGATTTCACCGCACCAACCCTTCATGAACATCCGTGCGATCACGCACGAAATCACCACAGACGGCGACGAAACCATTGAAGCCGAAGTCCGTTTCGATGGGGACATCTTTGAAATGGAAGACCAGCGCAACTGGACCGACGCTTCCTTCAAGACCTATTCCACGCCCCTGGCGATCCCCTATCCCGTGCAGGCAAATGTTGGGGAGATCATCCACCAGGAAATTACGCTCAAGGCACTGGGGTCCCCGGCGCGCCTGGAAGCCATCGCGGCCCGAGGCGCAACCGCCAATGGCGACGCGCACCCCAGCGAACGCACCGCGCCCGACATCCTGTCGCTAGCGTCACAGCCAACCGGCAACCTGCCGCGCGTGGGCCTGTGCCGGGCGGATCACGGCGAAGAACTCAGCATGACCGAAATCAGCCGCCTGCGCGCCCTCGCGCCCGCACACTTGCGAGTCGAGCTATATCCCCAAAGCCGGGCTTTTGTGGGTGTGTTGGCGGCGGCGTGGCGCGAAGCGGCATTCCTGGGCGCGCAGCTCGAAGTGGCGCTCTTCCTCAGCGGAGACGCCGCGCGCGCGGCCGAGCAGCTGGGCTATGTGGCGCGCGCGGTCGGCGAATTCAACCCGGATATCAGCCATTGGCTCATCTTTCACCAGGAAGAAGCCTCGACCACGGCCCCGTGGCTGGAACAGGCGCGCGACATTCTCAAGACAATCACCCCCCAGGCCCGCTTCATCGCCGGCACCAACGCCTATTTCACCGATCTGAACCGCAATCGTCCGCCGGTTGCCGTGGCCGATGGCATCAGCTTCACCATTAACCCCCAAGTTCACGCGTTCGACAATCAGTCCCTGGTAGAAACGCTGGAAACACAGGCCACCACCGTCACGAGTGCAGCCCACTTCGCGGGCGATTTGCCCATCTATGTCTCATCGGTGACCCTGCGCCCACGCTTCAATCCCAATGCAACCGGCTCCGAACCCGACCCTGCGCCCGATACACTGCCCGATGCCGTTGACCCCCGGCAAATGTCGCTCTTTGGCGCAGCCTGGACGCTGGGAAGCGTCAAATATCTGGCCCAGGGCGGCGCGGCCAGTGTCACCTACTATGCAACCACAGGCTGGCAGGGTGTCATGGAACGCGCCGGCGGCTCCCCCCTGCCCACGGCCTTCCGTTCCTTGCCCGGCGCCGTATTTCCCCTATACCATATCCTTGCGGATATCGCAGAATTCAGCGACGGAACCTGTACGCCCCTTGCCACGCGCAACAACCTGGCTGTCGACGGGCTTGCCCTGCACGCGGCCGATGGCAGAACCTCGATCCTGGTCGCAAACCTCACCGCACAGCCCCGCCAGGTAGAACTGCGCGCGATTATGGGCAACGAAGTTGCCGTGCGCCGCCTGGATGAAACCAACGCAATCTGGGCCATGCAGGAGCCGGAACAATATCGCCAAGCGCCCCCCATGCGCCAGCCCGTGCGCGACGCGACGGTGACGCTGGACCTGTTGCCCTATGCCAGCGCGCGGCTGGATGTTATCGCCGCAAATCAGAACCCTGAATCGTAGAAGCCCGAACCAGAAAAAGGATTTCATCTATGGCCCATATCTTTCGCATCGGGATTTCTTCCGATTTCAAGGTTGATGCCGCCGGACAGATTCCGCCCGTATTGGCCCAACTGATCGACCCGCTGCCCAATGTAGAATACAGCTACTATGAACAAACCGGCACCGACGAACAGGGTCCCTACCTGACCGCCGGTGATATTGCAGATTACGACGCGCTGCTGGTCCTCAACTCGCGCATCACGGCCGCTACCTTCGCGGGTCTCGACCGGCTTTCGGTCATCGCCCGCTGGGGCGTCGGCTACGACAAGATCGACGTGCCCGCCTGCACCGCCAATGACGTGGTACTGGCAATCACCGTCGATGCCGTGCGTCGTCCCGTCGCCGAAGCCGTCATCACCCTGTTGCTGGCTCTGGCAAAATGTCTGCCGGCCAAAGACAAAGTTGTGCGCACGGGACGCTGGGAACTGCGCGGCGCGGCCCCCGCGGTGGGCTTGCGCGGCAAAGTTCTGGGTTCCATCGGCCTGGGCAATATCGGCTCCGAGGTCTTTCGCCTGGCCGCGCCCTTTGGGTTTGGGCGTCTGCTGGCCGCCGACCCTTATGCCGATGCGGCGCACGCTGCCGAATTGGGCGTCGAACTGGTCGATGTGGAAACCGTCTTCCGCGAGTCCGATTTTGTCACCATCAATGCATTTCTATCCGAAGATACGCATCACATGGTCAACGCCGCGCAATTGGCGCGCATGAAACCCACGGCCTATCTCATCAATACATCGCGCGGCCCGCTTGTGAATCAGAACGATCTGGTCGCCGCGCTGGAAGCCGGACACCTTGCCGGCGCGGGCCTGGATGTCTTCGAAGAAGAACCTTTGCCCGCCGATCACCCCCTCACCCGCATGGAAAATGTCATTCTCTCCCCCCATTCCCTGGCGTGGACTGATGATCTCTACCGCGATAATGGCATGGGCGCGTGCGAAAGCATTCTCAGCGTCTTCCAGGGCAATGCTCCAAAATACCCCGTCAATCGGGATGTGCTCGACCGCTCCGGTTTCCAGGCGCGGCTGGCACAAAATCAGGCCCGCTGGGCGGCTGCCATCCCAAGTTAGCGACGCCCGGCACAAGGTTCACGTGCGAACACAATCGACTGCCAGCAGCAGTTCGACCAGCAAGTAGAGCCACAGTCCATTTGGGATTGCTGGTAGAATTTCAATAAATTCGGAAAGAAAAACAGATATGCAAGCCAATCGTTTTATCGAAAAACGCGCAGCCGGTGAAGTGCCGGTCGGGCATATGATTGTCGAATTCGGGACGCGCAGTATCGCCCGTATCGTCGAAGGCACGGGCGTGGATTTCGCCATCATCGACACCGAACATTCCGGCCACTCTCCCCACCAGGTGGCCGATCTGATCGCGTGGTTCAAAGGCACGACGGTCGCCCCTTTTGTACGCATACCCCAGGTTGAATATCATTTCGTCGCGCGCACGCTGGATTTCGGCGCGCTGGGCATCATGGTGCCCAATGTCAAAACCGGCGCGCAGGCCAAAGCGATTGTGGACGCCGCCAAGTATGCGCCGCTGGGAGATCGGGGCATCATGCTGGGCAATGCCAACACCGACTTCAAGGGCGTGAACCCCGCCGAATTCCTGGAAGAATCCAACCAGAATACGACCATCATCTGCCAGATTGAAAGCGTGGAAGGCATGGAGAATCTGGAAGCCATCGCAACCACGCCGGGCGTGGACGTATTGTGGGTCGGCCATTTCGATCTCACCCAATCCATGGGCATCCCCGGCCAGTTCCATCATCCCCAGTTTCTGGATCACATGGCCCGCGTCGTAGAAGTTGCCAATGCCCACAATCTGGCCGCCGGCATCCAGCCGGGCAGCCTGGAACAGGCCCAGGAATGGATGGAAATCGGGTATAATGTGATCTCGTATAGCGGAGATTTTTCCGTCTATGCCGCAGCCTTGAGCCAGGCCGTGCAAGGTGTCCGCGATTTGGCTGCGCGCGGCGCATAAATTGTCATCCCTACACTGTATGCCCCCTATGCAGCGTTTTTTTTAGGTATTCCAGGTATAGAGAGAAGCGTAACCGTATCATGAATCAACCAGCCCAGCTATCAGATCTCGCCCGCTTGCCCTTGCCGGGCGACAACGTGGCGATTACCACCCAACGGGTAGAAGCAGGCACGCGCGTCCAGGGCGACGATGCCATTTTCCCCCTGAGCCATAGCATCCTCGAAGGGCATCGCTTTGCGATTCGCCCCATTGCCCAGGGCGAACCACTCCTGTCATGGGAGCTGCCCTTTGGTGTTGCCACGCGCGACATCGCACCCGGCGAATATGTGTGCAACGCCGATATCCTCGAAGCGCTCAATCTGCGCAATCTCGACTTTGCGCTGCCCACCGTGCCCAATTTCGCGGATTCCATTGCACCTTATGAACTGGATGAAAGTCGCTTCGCACCGGCCCAACAGGTGGAGCGCTATACCGAAGACCGCACCTTTATGGGCTACTGGCGCAGCGCGCGCCGCGGCGTCGGCACGCGCAACTATATCGTGTTGCTGGGCACAACCTCGCGCACGGGCAGCTTTGTCAAGCAGCTGGAACGCCATCTCTCCGATCTTGCCCAGGAATTCCCCAACGTAGATGGCATCATCGCAGTTGCTCACACCGAAGGCGGCAGCGGCAACCCCAACAACCGCGAAGTGCTGTTGCGCACATTGGCAGGCTTCATGATCCATCCCAATGTGGGCGCAGTGCTCGCCGTGGACTATGGTGTGGAGCCAGTAACCAACGCCATGTTGGCGGAATATCTCACACAAAACGACTATCCCATTCAGGAAACGCCCCATCACTTTATGAGCCTGGATCAGGGCTTTTTGGAGAATCTGGATCAAGCCGAAAGCATTGTGCGCGGTTGGCTGCCCCAGGTCAATCGCACCGAGCGCACGCCCCAATCGCTGGCACATCTCAAGATTGCCCTGCAATGTGGCGGCTCAGATTCGTTTTCGGGCATTTCGGGTAATCCCGTCGCGGCCTGGGTCGCGCGCGAAGTAATCCGCTATGGCGGTGCGGCAAATCTGGCCGAAACCGACGAACTGATCGGCGCCGAACCCTATGTGCTCCAAAAAGTGCGAGATCTGGATACGGCTCGCACTTTTCTGGCGATGGTCGAACGGTTTAAGCAACGCGTCGCCTGGCACGGACACACCGCCGAGGGCAATCCGTCGGGCGGCAATAAATATCGCGGTCTCTATAACATCGTGCTCAAGTCCATCGGCGCGGCGCGCAAACGCGACCCCGAAGTGCGCCTAGACTACGTAATCGACTACAGCCGGCTTATGCACGAGCCGGGTTACTATTTCATGGACAGCCCCGGCAACGACCTGGAAAGCATTGCGGGACAGGTTGCCGCGGGCTGCAACCTCATCTTCTTTGTCACGGGCAATGGTTCCATCACCAATTTCCCGTTTGTGCCCACCATCAAGATTGTCACCACCTCGCGCCGCTATCGCCTGTTGGCGCGCGATATGGATGTCAACGCCGGGGCCTATCTGGATGGCATCCCTATGGACGATTTAGGTCGCGCCACGCTGGACCTGACCGTGGATACCGTATCGGGGGCGCGCACCGTTGGCGAAAAGGCCGGACACGCGCAAACCCAGATCTGGCGCGACTGGCGGCAGACAGGGTTCCACGCCGCAGAGGCCGCAACCGATACTCCCCTAGTACAGGCCACGAATGGCGATCACGCGCAGGCCATCACAAACATTGACCAGCCCATCGCCGTCACGCCCGTCGTGGAAGATGAATTTCAGACGCTCATTCAGAATTTCTCCTATCGCGCCTTTGCCACCGGGGATCGGCCTGTCGCCGGCAACGTGGGGTTGATCCTGCCTACCAGCCTGTGCGCCGGACAGATTGCGCGCATGATCGCGGGTCGCATCAATACCGGCACCAATGGACCCCAAAACGCGCTGGCAAACGACGCGCTGTCGCATTTCGTGGCGCTGGTCCACACCGAAGGCTGTGGTGTATCGGGCGGCACATCCGAAGATCTCTACATCCGAACCATGCTCGGCTATTTGGTTCATCCGCTGGTACGCCACAGTCTCTTGCTGGAACATGGCTGCGAAAAGACCCACAACGATTACATGGCGGCGCAAATGCGCACAGCCGGCCTGACACCCGATCAATTTGGCTGGGCAAGTATTCAGCTGGACGGCGGAATTGAACAGGTATCGGTCAAAGTCAAAG
>JBBDIO010000139.1:0-5138 GCA_040880365.1 Litorilinea sp. | reverse complement strand
GCGGCCATTTTTGGGGGGGAGGGGTGGTTTTCGAGGAGGTAGTTTGTGATGTGTTGTGTGGCAGCATGGGCGAGGTCAGTGCCTTTTTGGAAATGTTATACCAGCAGGGACGGGATCTTGCCGTGGACATGCTCAACGAGTTGCTGGGCAAAGAGAGGCGCAGTGGTGAACTTCCCGGTATTGATGGAAAAGTAGCCGTCGTGCGCCAATACGCCCGTATCGGCGCGCTGGTGCAGCGCGCTGGCGGGATCGTCGATATCGCTTTGCCCCCAGGCAAAGATGATGCCCGCGCCGACCGAGGTCACTGCCATGCGCCCCAATCCCGGCACAATCGCGCCGAGTGCGTTGAGCGTGTCGGCTATGACCTGTTGTTTGGTGCTGGGCGAGATCTCGCCTGCGGCCGCGGCCAATAGGTCGGAATCGGGTGCGAGTTCCTGGCTCCAGCCCTGTAAACAGGCAGGATACCAGGAGGCATAGACGCTGTTGTCCTGCGGCCACCAGACCACATCGCCATAGCGGCCCAATACCAGGGTCACGGTGGGCGGGGGCGGCGTATTGGGGGCAATGGTGCCGCGCAGACTGTATTTCAGGCGATAGCTCCAGGGGCGCGTGGGCATCAGGCCCAATTGCGCGTCGAGTTGCAAGCGTCCTGCCCACAGACAATTGACCACAATCTCCGATTCTACATGGGTGCGTGCGCCAGACGGCGCGCAGATGGTGGTGCAAAAGCCGTGTGCCGTGCGCGCCACGCTTTCTACGCGCTGCGCGTAGCGCGTGATTATGCAAGAGTGGGCTTCAATGGCGCGCAACAATATCTGACGAAATTTTGGTATGTGTAGTGCGACTTCGGTGGTATCAATCCAGTGGGCAATGCCGTGGACGGGGGGGAATTCCGGGGTTCCCGCGCCGATGGGGTCGGACCAGAGCCGCGCAGGGTTTTCGCCCAGATAGGCATAGTGCGCGTGTCCGCGTAGGTCATCCCAGACAGTTTGCAGGCGTGCATAGCTGGCTAGCAACGTGTCGAGCGACACCATGGAGTCGGGCATGACGCCATAGGCAAAGGGGCGGGATTTCAGTTGGTCCCAGCCAAGCGGGCTGCCCAGCCATTTTTCCAGCAACGGTGCGAAGCGCATGGCCGCGTGGAGCATGAGCCGGGGCGTGCGCATGGTGGTATCTTTGGCATAGACAAAGCCCAGGTGAATCTTGCCTTCGCCCACCAGACTGGTGCGCAACATGCCGTTGGTGGCCTGATCGATCAGCTGTACATGATAGCCCTGGTGAGCCAGGGCCAGGGCACTGCAAATGCCCTGGATTCCTGCACCTAATACTACTGCGGTTGGCAACAATCTACTCCGGGATCTAAAAAAGTTGAGGGTTGGGATGAAACGCGGCAACCGCGCCTAGGTGGGCGCAATGCCACCGGCTGCCAGTGTACGCGTGATCTGATCGAGATGACCCGCGCCGTGGTCGGCGTAGTAGGCCAGTTGATCGACCAGGCGCACCGTACCGTTTTCCGGGTGATAGGCCGTGCGCGCCCAGCCATCGGCGGGCAGCGTTTGCCAGAAATGTACCCAGCGCGCGTGCAGCCCGGTCAGCAAGTGTAGCGAGGGCGCGAGATCTGCGCTTTGGCTATCGGGCAGCGCCGCCCAGATATCCTGGTCATAGGACTTCAGCGTGGGGTGGTCTTCGGTGAGTATGAGCTTGCAGCGGATATAGCTGTTGAGGTGCGAATCTGCTACATGGTGCACATTTTGCGCGACGGTCCATTCACCCGCCAGCCAGGGTGTGGTGAGCTGGTGCGCGGTGAGATTGGCGGTGAGCGCGCGCAGTTCGCCCGGCAGATTCGCGATGCGGGCGATTAACGCTACTTTTTCCGGATCCAGCCTTGTCGGAGCAGAAAGTTCTGGCATCTTGATGTTACCGTTTTATGTTACCGTTTAATCTTGTCGTGGGCCGTGCAGCAGCTAGCGCGGCAATCGTTTTGCCGTCACAAGTTTGACTGTCGATACGGTGGCGGTTAATGGCTGTGCGCATAGTGGCGCGCCAGGATATTTGCGCCAAAATCGTCGTGGGGGCTGCGCCAAACCGAATGGATGTGGTTGGCGTTGTTCTGGGTATTGTCATATTCCACCAGAAAATGCTCAGCCTGGATGCGATAGTAGTGCGGCTGGTGGCGTTCGATGCCGCCTGCCCAGGCAAAGTGAATCGGGGCCTCGCCATTGTGCTGCAATTTTGCCAGTTCGATTTCGGCGAGTTCATCGGGCATCCGGTGGATGTATTCGCCGATGAGCTGGAGCAACAGCTCCTCCTGTCCGGGTTGCAGGGTCGCAGTGGAGACACCCTGGGGGTGGGCCGTGTGGAAGCGCAGCGCTTCCAGTTCGGTTGCGCTCACATTGTGGGCGGCTTGCCATTGGGCAGCTTCTTCGTCACTGTTCAACAGCGCGCCATCTTCCATATAGGCCCGGTTGGTCATCACGATATCGGGCGGGGCGGACTGGGCAATAATTGCGCCGGCGCGCTGGTCGGTATTCAACAGGTGGACGAATTCGCGCGCCAGGTCTTCTATCCCCTGGAGCGGGCGCAGCGTGCTCACCCCGCCCAGCGTGGCTTCGGCAGGATTTGCGCCAAAAAAGGTGGGTGTGGGCGCGATAATCTTGCCGCCGGCAATGGTGAAATTGAGCGAAATGTGATGGCCTTCAAAGCTCCAGCCCCACGGCGCATCTGCGCTGGGACTAGCGAAGATGCGCACGTAATAGCGGCGTGAATCGCGCTGCCAAGGGGATTTGCCGCCTTCCAGAAAATCCAGCGTAGTTTCCAGCCCCATGATGGTGGAGGCGGTAACATAGCCCTGATGGCTCAGGCCGGTCGCGACCAGGCGCAGTGCAAGTTGTCGCTGGTGCGGTTCCATCTCGTTGAGCGTCAACCCGTCGCGATCAATGGGCGTGTAGTGCCAGAAGGTACGTTTGGCTTCCTGGTCGATGGCAAAGACGGTTTTGGCTTTTTGGTCGGCGGTCAGCGACGCCAGAAAATCCTCGGCGGCTTCGCCCATGCGCTGGACCACGTTGGCCGCGCCTGCGCCCAGCCGGGGATCCAGTGGGTGTTCAGAATGGTGTGATGCCATGCAACTCTCCTTATGGAGTTTGGGTGGAGCCGGGTGGGAATGGGCGGCGGATAGGCGAGTAGGGATTGTTAGTGCATGGCTTTGTATTCGCCATGCATCACTTCTTGCAGTGCGTGAAAGAGATCGACCGATGCGTCGATTTCATCTTTGTGAATGGAGATGCTTTCGACATTGATGCCCAATGCCAGTGATTCTGCACAGGGTTGGTCGAGGATGCGGCGCAGGTTGTCGCAGCAAATCTCGATAGACTTACTCACCGGCGTGGACGAACCCAAGATGGCGCGGGTGGTTTCCGGCGTAATTTTAATGCCCAGCCAGCGCATAAATTCCATCGTCTTTTCGCGCCCCACCGGCACAAAAGTCAGGACCAGGCGCGCAGGCGGCAGATTTTCCTGGGCACAGACCTGCGCATAGTCGGCGAGCAGGCGTGCGCTGGTTGCCGCGTGATAGACGGCTTGCGAAATGAAATAGCGGCAGCCGTTTTGCGTCTTGCGCACAATGCGCTTGGCCTCGCTCACACCGTTCAGATGGCGTTCGGCGATGACCACGCCTCCCAGCGCAAATTGGGCAGGATGGGCCGCGGCCATGCGCGTCGCCTGGGAAAGGGTAAGCCCGTGATCATCTACATGGGATGCGGGTTTGCCCACCAATGACAGATTTTCCACGCCATAGGTATGCTGGGAATCGTCGAGCCAGCTACGCCAGGGTGCTTCGGGCATCTCTGCCACGCATTTATAGACAATCGTGGCGTGCCCGGTCTGTTGTTGCAGTTGCTGGGCATAGGCCCGGGAATCTAATGTGGGTAAAAAGGGAAAGGGGCGCGGTTCGACTGTGCGCCCGGCTTCGTCCTGCACATCATAAACGACCACGCCATCGATAGGCAACTGGGCCAGGCGCGCGGCCAGTTTGTCGGTTGCCGCGGCAATGCGCGCGGGCGATGCATTGGCGCGCGGCGGGGTGGTGCCATAGAGCGAAACGAAGCCTTCTGTCCCAAGTAATTTGTCGCGAAGTCTGGAGCTAAACATGAGTGATTTTCTCTGGTTCTCCTTTATGTATGCGCATTCTGTACGCGCGTTGTTTGTATGGACGCAGTTTGTCTACGCTACCTGTATGTGCGCGGTTGATATGCGCGCCGGGGCTACCGTCAGCCATCCAGGATTCAGGGTTGATCCTAACTGAGGATTGTTGACTTGTCTAGTGGGGAACTCGCAGGGTCGATTCTCTGGGGGCAATTCGTGGGGGGAGGGGCCGATGATTCAGGCCCGATGATTGAAGATGGTGTATCGTGCGCCCGGTGCGCAACGTCGCAGGGATAAACGGGCGCGCGGCACAGCACATATGCAATGCAACGGTTGGCAATGCAACGGTCAACGCTTCATAAGCTGCTTATTCATCACCTGTGTACGTTCTTCCAGGCTCATCTTTTCCAGCTTGGCTTCATCCAGGGCAATATCCTCCGCGCCCATACTGCTCAGGATGGATTTCACGTTTTCATCTTTGAAATTTTTGGCGGCATAGCCTGCCCAGGCCAGCTCTTTATGGTATTTGGTCTGTGCCTCATCTTTGCCCCAGGTTTTATCGCGCGCCGTACCATAGAGCGAGCCGCCCATTTTCATCAGCCCGGCCAGCGCCATGAGCGGCAAACCGGCGACGGCCCCGACGCCCGAAAGGGTGAGACCTGCGCCCAGCCCACCGATGACCCCTGCGGCAATGTTGACCCCTGCGGCGCGTTTGCGCTTGGACTGATATTGTTTTGCCATGCGCGCCATATCGGCGAGTTCCTGGTTATCGCCAAACTTGTGTTGCAGGCCGCGCAGGTTCTTTTGGCGTTTGAAAGCCTTGCCCATGCCATAGGTGCCGCGGACCAGATCGACGCCGCTGAGCGCGGCCTGGGCGGGCACCACGGCCGAAGCCATGAATTGCGCGGCGGGCGATGTGAAATTCCCCAGGGTCGAGATGCCCCGTCCGGCGGTGGTGACGCCGGCAAATGTTTGTCCCAACCCCGCCGCGGTGCGAC
>JBBDIO010000138.1:29333-32811 GCA_040880365.1 Litorilinea sp. | reverse complement strand
CCCAGGCGCTGGAACGCGCCCGCCAAACCGCGCTGACCCAGAATCTGTTGCCGTGATCAGGGCTGGGCGGTCATGCGACCCAGCAGATCGTCCAGTGTGGCGTGGACATAGGCAGACGCCGCGCCCAGCGTGACTCCGGTTAGAGTGACAGGGCCGGCGGCGTTTGTCTGCGCGCCGCGAGCTGTCGGCCCGGCGAGATCTGCCGGGGTGACAGCGAGACTGCGGTTCAGGTCCCCCGCCAGTACCAGTTCCACATCGTCAAACCACACCTGAGCATTGGCGCCCAACCCCACCAACTCCACTTCAAAATTGACCGTATCTGCCGACAGCATAAACCAATCGGTGTGAATTTTTTGCCAGCCGTCACAGGACTGGGCCGCGCCGATGCCGGGTGACCAGCTGGTATTGCGGCTGCCCGCGGCGTTGGTATGGTTGACTTTGGCGCGGGCGCGACCGCCGTTTTCGGTGCGACACCAGACCTCGACCCGCGCCAGTTTGCCGTTGTAGTGCTGGGAATAGATGGGCTGGCGCACCGAGGCGAGATGCCCAAATTCCCCGGCTTGTTGCCCCAGATTCAGACGTATACTCAGGTTGCCCGCCCGCGGCGATGCGCCATCGATCCGGTGCCCATAATCGCCCCCCGGACCCCCGGCCCAGAAGCCCCAGGCATAGGGTGTCTGATCCACATAGTGGGTCTCGAACGAGGTGTTGAATAGCCGCGGCGAACCCGCGCGCTGGGCATAGGTGATGGCGGCCATGTTCGGCTCATCCAGCGTTTCAAAAAAACCATAGCGACCGTTGGCAAAGGTGTTGAGATTGCCCATGTGATCCAGCGCCAGATTGGGGTCCCAATTCCAGTGGAACCAATACCACCGGGAGATGCGCGGCTCGCGTTCCAGCCAATCGAGCAACAGGTGCATATAGGCGATGGCGTGGCGTTCTTCCTGCTCAAATTCCGCCTGGCCCAGACAGCCCCGTTCGGCGCAGGGCGCGGCGCGCACGATGGAACCTTCGCGCCCCAATACACCCAGCTCGGTGAGATAGAGCGGCTTGCTCTGTTCGGGCGGTGAACCGGCGGGCGGGGACAGGCTGGGCAGAAAGTCGAGAAAGTTTTGGATGCGCTGAATGGTGGCGTTGGCTTTGGTCTGGGCATCGAACGGCACCTCGCCCAGCGATTGGGCATAGGGGTGGATATTCCAGATGTCCACGCGCGGATAGTCGCCATAGAGCGTGCGGTAGTGGTTCCAAAAGCGGGTTGTCCACGCATGGCGCGTGTTGGCATTGGCAATCTGCGTGTCCCAGTCGCTGCGTCGCAGTTGAAAATGTTCATAGACGCCTTC
This sequence comes from Litorilinea sp., assembly GCA_040880365.1. Lineage (GTDB taxonomy): Bacteria > Chloroflexota > Anaerolineae > Caldilineales > Caldilineaceae > JBBDIO01. The sequence continues at coordinate 31,471 of JBBDIO010000138.1, read as the reverse complement.
GCCACAACACATGAGCAGCCCGCCAATCATGATCTGCGCGGTGGGGTCGGCCTGGCGGATGCGCTGGGCATAGCGGTGATACCAGACCGCATACTGTTCGGGCGCGAAATAGGGATTCCAGTCGGGTTCGTTGGCAATTTCCCAGATTTGCCCCGGATAGCGGGCCGCGAGGTCGGGGATCTGATCCCAATCCGGGTGGTTGGGAATGGCGACGTTGGGCGCGTCGGTGCAGGGGATAAGCGTATCATCCTGGGCCGAACGCCGGCAGCGCGGGCCATAGCTCAACCAGTCGATATTCTGATTGCGACTGTTGTATTCGCGGGTATTGATCTTGCCCACTACAAAATAGGTCTGCGCGCCGCGTGCCAATGCTGCCAGGGCATCGGCGTTGCTATTTTCGCCCCAGCGCCGATAAACGGGAATGCCCAGATAGTCAATGCCTTCGGTGGTGCGTCCCCCAAAGCCATAGCGGGGGTCGGTGGTGAGGGCTGGTGCATCGAGAATGGGCGTCGCGGCCTGGGCGGGGATGGGCCACAGGACAAGCAGGCACGCAAACAACAGCAGGCTCCCCAATAGCGGCAGGCCCGAAGTGATCGTCAGACCCAATCGGGCAGGGTGGTTTGCGGGTGTCGGTTGGTCGGTCATCTGTTATCTCTATCTGGTGGGTTTGGGTTAATCCAATTTGCTTTGTGGTTAGAATAACTGGTTTCACCTGCCAGATGTTCCACGTGCAATTGCAGAGATACGCCGCAACGTTCATGCGGCGTATCTCTGCGGCAACAGATTGCACCTGTCGGGCCAGGCGCTGTCGGGCGGGTGTGTTGATGCATCGCGCGGCTTCGGGTAGAATCACAGGAAGCCTGTGCACATCTTGCGCCCTACGCGTCGGGGTATGCGCACCGGCGATATTCCACATAAACAAAAAGTATCACAGCAACAGAAAGCAAAGGTTTGTCATGGGACATCCCATCGCGCGCACAGAAATCGTGCGCCGTCTACAGAGCCAGGCGGCAGCCGGCAAGCCCATTGTGGGCTGCGGCGCGGGCACAGGCATCTCGGCGAAACTGGCCGAAGCCGGGGGCGCGGATCTGATTATTATCTACAACTCCGGGCGCTATCGCATGGCGGGGCGGGGGTCGCTGGCGGGGATGATGCCCTATGGCGACGCCAATCAGATTGTGGTGGATATGGCGGCAGAGGTGTTGCCCGTGGTACACGATGTGCCGGTTTTGGCGGGCGTCTGTGGCACCGATCCGTTTCGGCTCATGCCCGTGTTTTTGCGCCAGCTAAAAGATATGGGCTTTTCGGGTGTCCAGAATTTCCCGACGGTGGGCTTGATCGATGGTGATTTTCGCCGCAATCTGGAGGCTACGGGCATGGGCTATGGCAAAGAGGTGGAGATGATTCGCCAGGCGCATGCGCTGGATTTGTTCACCTCGCCCTATGTGTTCACGCCCGCCGAGGCCACGGCGATGGCCGAAGCCGGTGCCGATCAGTTGGTGGCGCATGTGGGGCTGACCACGTCGGGTTCGATTGGCGCGGGGGTTGCCTATTCGCTGGATGAAGCGATTGCGCGCGTGTTGCAAATGGCCGAAGCCGGTCGCCAGGTGAATCCCGATCTGCTGGTCATCTGTCATGGGGGGCCGTTCGACGAGCCGGATGCGGTGGGCGACGCGCTGGCGCGTATGCCGGGCATCGCAGGCTTTTTCGGCGCATCCAGCATCGAACGCCTGCCCACCGAACGCGCGATCACCGGGCAGGTGCGCGCATTTAAGGAACTGCCTCTGGCGACTTCACCCGGCTAGGCGGGCGATTGCCAACCAGAGGCGGTTTACGAGGACCGGCACATCGACGCGCGAGGGCTAATTGCGGCTTATTCCTCGTCGCGCATGACCTGGCGCACTTTTTCTACCACTTCCGGGGTCACGGTTTCCAGATTGTGTGCGCTTTTGGCATGTTGCGCCACCAGCGCCAACGCTTCATCTTCGGTTTCTGCCCGCACTACGCCTTCGCAATCGAACCCCACCTCGCGACAATAGACGACTTTGGTCATGTTCATGCTCCTTTGAACGCTGCCCATGCAATGGGCCATTAACCAGTACATTACCGAGTGTGCATTACACAGTGCATTACCGGCC
>JBBDIO010000138.1:18780-29323 GCA_040880365.1 Litorilinea sp. | reverse complement strand
AGGACTGCCGAGAGAGGAATGTGACTGTGAAGCAATGGCGCAGGGGCACGCCCAGCGTGCCCGGAGAGATGGGCGCGGGCGGAGGGGGGAGACCCTTCGCTAGCGCGCGGCCAGCAATTGGGCCATGTCGCGCCCGGCTACTACTTCGCCATCATCCTTATAGAGATAGCACGCCACCGCCCGATCATCGTGGGTGCGATAGAGCGGCGGATGTTTGACGCGACATTCGTCCATGACAAACGGGCAACGGTTGGAAAATTTGCAGCCGTGCACGGCTTCGGTCGCCGCGCCGGGCGCCGTGGCTTTGGTCTCGATATCGGTTTCCTGCCCCCAGCGCACATCAGGATCGGGCAAGGGGATGGAGCTGACCAGCAGGCGGGTATAGGGGTGCAGGGGGTCGTTGATGACCTTCTCGACGCTGCCTACTTCGGCAACCGAACCCCGATAGAGGATGAAGATATCCTTGCTGATCTGATAGGCGGTCGTCAGGTCGTGGGTAATGTAGATCAGCGAGATGCCCAGCTCCCGGTTGAGCTTCATCAGGCTTTCCAGGATCGTGGCGCGCAAAGACGCATCGACCATAGAAACCGGCTCATCGGCGAGGATGATCTTGGGATTGAGCAGCAAGGCCCGCGCCACCATAATGCGCTGGCGTTGCCCGCCACTGAGCTGGTGGGGATAGCGTCCTAGCGTATCTTCGGGGCGCAGCCCCGCCATTTCCAGGCTTTCTTCGATGCGGCGCTGGGCATCTGCCTTGCTGGTTGCCAGCCCGAATTTCTGGATAGGCGTAGTCAGCACCTGATCGATCTTGTAGAAGGGGTTATAGACTTCGAACGGGTCCTGGAAGATGGCCTGCACCTGGCGGCGAAACTCGCGGCGTTCGGTCCGGTCCATTTTTGCCAGGTCGCGGCCCTGAAAGAGAATCGAGCCTTCGGTGGGCTGGATGACGCCCAGCAAGAGCCGCGCCAATGTAGTCTTGCCGCTGCCGCTTTCGCCGGCAATCGCCGTAATCGTGGGAAACTCTTCGTTGATTGCCAGCGAAATCTCGTCTACTGCGACGGTACGATGTTTGTTCAAAAGCCCGCTGCCGAAAACGCGGGTCACATGTTGGGCTTCTAAGAGCTGCATTAGGATTCTCTCCCCTGATTGCCGGTCGTGCTGCCTTCCATGCTGCCTTTCACGCTGCTCACGGGGACGGCTTCGGCATAGCGTTCGTCGTAGAGATGGCAGGAAACCCACCGTTCGGGATGGTTTTCCTGCAAAATCGGAACCTGGACGGAGCAATGGTCCATGACTTTGGGACAGCGGGTGTGGAACATACAGCCCGACGGCGGGTTGAGCAGCGAAGGCGTCAACCCGGGTATGCCCTTGAACAGTTCTTTGACGCGCAGGGTGGGCAGGCTGCCGATGAGCAATTGGGTGTAGGGATGCTGGGGATTTTTGAAAATATCGCGCACCGGGCTGATCTCTACCAGCTTGCCGGCATACATGACACCCACGCGGTCTACAAATTGGGCCATCAGCCCCATATCATGGCCTACCAGAATGACCGCTGCGCCCAGATCCTGTTGCACACGGCCCAGGGTCTCCATCACCTGCCGCTGTACCACCACATCCAGGGCGCTGGTGGGTTCATCGGCGATAATCACTTTGGGCCGCAAGAGGATGCCCATTGCAATGCAGACCCGCTGTTTCATGCCGCCGCTCAGTTCATGGGGATAGGATTCCATGACTTCGGGGCGCAGATCTACCCATTCCAGCACTTCGCGGATGCGGTCGGTCACGCTGCGTCGCGATTCGGTTTCCAGGTGGGCGTCGATGGTATCGCGCAGTTGTTCGCCCACTTTCATCACCGGGTTCAGCGAGTTCATCGCCCCCTGGGGAATCAGGGCAATCTCGGCGGAACGTTCCAGCCGCATCTGATCTTCGGTCAGGCTGAGCAGGTCTCTGCCCGCCAGCAACACCTGCCCGCCTTCGATGGCGGCAGGCGGACGCAGCAGGCGCATGAGGCTCAGGGCGGTGGTGGTCTTACCCGACCCCGATTCTCCGACCAGCCCCAGACGTTCGCCTGGGCGCAGGAAAAAGCTCACATCGTTGACGGCTTGCACCGGACCGCGCGGGGTATGATAGTGGACGACCAGATTGCGCACATCCAGCACACGCTCGGCGGCATTTCCGTTGGTTTCAAATCTTCGTGTTTGTGTTTGGGTTACCATGGCTCTCTCAATAACATACGTGCGCGGTGATTAACGGCTTGGCGGGCGACTGGGCTGTGCTTATCCCTGTACTTGTTTCTGGGCCTGCGTGTGCAAGCCCCAGGCACAGGCCGACGTCGCCCTGTGCCCTAGCCGCGCATCGCGCCTTTAAGTCTGGGGTTGGCATATTTATCCAGCGAGATACTCATGAGGAACAGCCCTGTGAAGATAATCGCCAGGGTTGCAATCGGCGGTCCCCACCACCACCACATGCCGCGGAACATGGCGGCATAGGAAAAGGAGTGGTAGAGCGTGCGCCCGATGGTGGGCACCAGTTGCGGTCCCAGCCCCAGCACTTCCAGACCGACCGCCGCCAGAATACCCGTACTCACCGCGCCCACAAAGGTCGCGGCCAGATAGGCGGTGAGATTGGGCAGGATCTGCAGAAAGAGGATTTCGCCGTCGTTTTGGCCGTTGAGGCGCGCCACCTCTACAAAGAGTCGTTCGCGCATACTCAACGTTTGGGCACGGATCACGCGCGCGGGCAAGGGCCATGAAAGCAAGCCGACGATGACTGCCATGAGTTCCACGGTCATCACGCGCACAAAGGCCGAAATGGTGATGAGAATTGCCAGGCCCGGAATCACCAGCATGACATCGGCCGCGCTGCTGAAGATGGTATCCATGGTGCCTTTGTAATAGCCTGCCAACAGGCCGATGAGCGCGCCAATCGCAACGCCAACGCCGCCGGCCAAAAAGCCGATTTTATAGGTATTGGGGATGCCCAGCACCATCAGCGTAAAGACATCGCGGCCAAAGCCTTCGGTGCCCAGGGGATGTTCCCACGAGGGCGGGAGCGCCAGCGGGTTGGCGCCCATATCGGCCCGGTCGGGGTCTACAAAGAGCGCGCCAATCACGCCGAACAAGTAGAGCGCGAGCAAAAGCCCCAGGCCCAGGCTAAAAAGCCAGATTTCCCGGAGAAAGAGGAACAGGCCGCGCACCGCGCCCCATACTCTGCCCCCCGCCGCGGCGCCGCGGCTGCGCGGGGTCGTTTGAGGTGTATATGCTGTAGTCATCAGATTCTGTTTACCATGCTGTTACAATGTCGTCGATTCGGTTTTGTACGTTGCTTTTGCACTTTGGATGAAACAGTTGGCCTGTGCCAACCCAGGAGCAGCCATCATCTAGCCCGAACCTTCTGAAACATAGGTGACACGCGGATCGAGCCGCGGATAGATCAGGTCGATGAGCAGCACTGCCAACCCGACGGTAATCCCCAACATGAGGGTGATGCCCTGGATGACGGTATAGTCGCTGTTGGTAATCGACATATAGAGCAGATAGCCCAGCCCCGGATAGGCGAAAATGATCTCCACCAGAATCGAGCCGGAAACCACATGGCCCAGGGTAATCGCGAGATTGGTCAATTGGGGCGGGATGGCATTGCGCACGGCATACCACCAGAGAATGCGCCGGTTTTTTAGCCCTTTGGCATCGGCCAGCAACATATAATCTTCGCCAATGGTGTTGACCATGAGCGCACGCATGGAAAGCGCCCACAGCCCCAGGCTAGAGAGGATGATAGAGAGCGCGGGCAAAACGGCATGGCGCGCGACACTGATGGCGAATTCCAGATTGAAACCGGGTATAAATCGACTGTTGTACGCGCCGCCCATTGGAAAGACGCCCGTACTAAACGCCAGGGCATAGAGCAGCAGCAGCGCCAATAGATAATAGGGCAAAACCGCGAATACCATGCTGATTGGTATAAATATCTTGACCGCGGTGGGTGTGCCGCGCCACGCCATAAACGCCCCGGCCGCCACACCCAGCAAAAAGGTGATTAATACCGAGACGGTAATCAACCCGATGGTCCAGGGAATCGCAGGGCGGATCACCTCCCAGACGCCGGCAGGGAAGGCCGAAAGCGAATAGCCCAATTCCAGGTTGGCGATATTCCACAGATAATTGAAATATTGGACGTGCATGGGGTCGTTGAGGCCAAACATTTCGCGATAGGCCTCGAACATGGCTTCGCCGCCTTCGATCCCGGCGCTGGCTTGCTGCACGCGCGAGGTAATGGCTCCAATCGGATTGCCGGGCGCAAAGCGCGGAATCATAAAGTTGATGGTGGCGGCAATGAGGACCACAAAGAAAAACATTCCCACTCGTTTTAGAAAATACCCAAGATCTATGCCGCGCATTGGGTCAGGTTCTCCTTCCGCGCGGCCCGCAGATGGGCCGCCGGTTTTCGATTTTGTTCCATGAATCCATCCAGCTTTGGGTCATTTTTGGTAAATGTAATTTGTTGATAGTGGGTTGGTGTCGGTTGGCTACGCCCGCCGCTCTGGCATGTGACATTTGCACATAGCAGAACGGCGGGCGCACTTCCGTCACTACAGATACGACACGATACAGAGACTAGCCGCGCCTGACATCTATCCCGGCGACGGCATGACTCATGTCGTTTATTCGACCGCTTGAATTTCGGTCAACACGCGGTGGAAGGTAGACCAGTGGGTCGGCGGGTGGATATAGTTATTGTCCGCAGTCGGCCAGTTGGTCCAGTTGGTTTCGTTGAAAAGCAGGATGGCGGGCTGCTGAATCAGCGGAATCGCCGGCAGCTCGTCGGCCCAGATTTCAACGGCCTGTACCATCAAATCGTTCACCGCGGGATCGCCAATCGGCAGGCTACCCATCTCGTCGAGCAGGGCCGAATACTCGGCATTGGTCCAGCGACCGGCGTTGTTGGTATTGTCTACATATTCGGTGCCCGGTTCGCCAACTTCGCGCACCCAATCCTGGTGATAGCGATTCATGCCGAACCAGGGTTCGATGACGCTGCCGCAACCGCTCCAGTCGGTGGAGCCTTCAAACTGCCCTCGTCCGGTCTGCTCGCGGAAGATACCCCATTCCAGAATGCGCAGCACAGCATCAATGCCTGCGTCGCTCAACTGCTGGACGACGATGGTGCCAACCTGGTCCATGAAGGGCGGGGCAACCACGTCGATGGAGAGTGTCGCGCCGTCGGCATCGACAAACACACCGGCGTCGTTCAGGGTATAGCCATTGGCTTCGATCAGCTCGTGCGCACGCTCCACGTTGTATTCGCCGATGGGAGCCACAATGTCTTCAATCGCCTCGATATAGGGCATCATGCCTTCATAATCGGGGAAAATGAAGTTGGCCGGCACAGTCGCGCCTTCGTGGATGACGTCTACGATCTGCTGACGGTTGAGCGCATGGGACAAGGCCCAGCGCATTTCCTTGTTGCCCCACGGTTCCACGGTGTGATTGACCGTGAACATGCGCGGGCAAGGATCGCGCCATGTAAAGGGCGCTTCGGAATCGTAGGCGACCAGGTTGGGGTTGCGGCTCTGGAGGAGCTGCATCTGGCTCAGGCTGGTCGCGCCACCAATGTCGAGCTGGTTATCCACCAGCATCTGGTTGGTGGTTTCGGCGGCGGGGATCCAGGTGCGATGGATTTCCAGCGGCTGGGGCAGGTTGAAGTGACCGGCCTTGGCACCCCACCAGTCGTCGTTGCGGCTGTAGATGAACTCGGTAGAGGAGAAGCGTTCGACCACATAGGAACCGCTAAAGACCGGCGCGCCCGTTTCGGGATCGAATTGGTTGCGGAACGTGACAGGGTCCTGGCCTTCCCAGTGATGCTTGGGCAGCGGCACAATGGCCTGCGAGGTGGTGCCGGCCAGGTTTTCCATGACAAAGCGGGGGTTGGATTCGGTCAGCACGAAGCGAATCGTGCGTTCGTCTACGGCTTCCACCGATTCTACCCAGCGTTCCATGGCGCCCGACCAGTTGAGCAGCGGCGCATTGTCTTTCAACATCTGAATGGTGAAGACCACATCTTCAGATGTCAAAGGCGTGCCGTCGCTCCACTCGGTGCCATCGCGCAGGGTAACGGTCCATTCGTCCAGCGCTTCATTCGATTCAAAACTTTCGGCCAACCACCCATCGATACCGCCGGTTTCATAGTTCAACATGAAGAGCGGTTCCATGAGGTTCTGGTTCATCCCCTGGAGAATAAAGGTGCCGGGGATGTAGGGATTCCAGATGTCGGGCGCGGGGATCTGCGCGCCGATTGTTGCGCGCAAAATGCGATCGCCCGAAGGCGCGGCGCCGGTGTCCGTGTCGGCAGCCGGGGCCGCGCCTTCGTCGGTGCTGCCCGGTGCGGCCGCGGGCGAACCCGCACACCCGACCATCACCAGCATCGCAACACCCAGCGCCAATACTGTGTGCCACCATCGTGTCTTTACTGTCATCAATTCAGACCTCCTCCGTTTCTTGCTTTGAGCATTGTAAGGGCTTTGAACTTGTACGAACGGTTTGGGGAAATTTGTCCTGTGGGAACGGACGGTTCACGACTTCTGCCGGGCCAACTCCAACTGCGTTTTCTGCAATTCGGGCTGCGTTTGGAGCATGGATTTGGATATCTGAGTGGGCTGGTCAGTCGATCCGGATTTGATGAGCCGGATTTTCGGTGCCGAGTGCGATCGCATGGCATCGCGTGCGCCTGGTCGGGAAGGCCAGTACCCGGATTGTGCCAGTTTGTCGCAGGACACGATTGGATAGAAGAGATGCCCTGTACAAATTCTGCGGTTAGGCACGCGGTACGAATTCGACGACTTTTTGCACGTTTCTGCAAGGCGTATAGGCCCGGTTCAAAACATGCCGCCAGCCACTATGATTTCCAATATCGTTAAGGCACATCCGGTGGAATTGTAGAATTTACAGCTTTTTGGGTCATGCCCTTAGGAGACGCGACCGGGAGCGTTGTGAAGCTAGCCCGATGATACAACCGATTGGAAGAAATGCAAAATGGTCTTAAGGTCTCATCGCATAGAAGTTCGACGCAACGAAGGGATAGGCAGCGTAAGAGAAAGCGGAATATGTGCCATGCGCGGACTTATTATGCGTCGGTACGCGGGTGGGTTGACAATCGCACAAATTACATGTATTCTGCCCACTATCGTATTTTTGCGATGATAGATAGGCAACAGGTTTAGCGGCAGATGTGTAAGAGTCGCTATCAGAAGCAAGCAGGGGCAAGTGCGTATGAGCGGGCATAAAGAAAACAGGGATGCGGTGTCTGACGTTGCTTTGGCGCGCGCCGAAAATTCTGCACAGGGCAGTATACCGACCGCTGTGGACCGTGATCCTGCGATCCCTCCCGTCTGTTGCAGTCTGGCGATCAGCGGCGATGAACAGGCCAAACTCATTACCATGTTTAAGGCATTGGGCAATCCTGTGCGCTTCGAGATTATGAAGTTTCTCGTCACCCGCCCCGGCTGTATCACAGGCGACATTGTGGAATATCTGCCCATTGCCCAATCCACCGTTTCCCAGCATTTGAAGGTGCTGCGCGATGCGGGCTGGATCGAAGGCGCGATTAGCGGCGCGGCCGTGAACTATTGCTTGCACGCGCGCAATATCGCGTGGTTCAAGGAAAAAGTCGGCGAAATTTTCTAGTTTTTTTAGCCTGCAATATCGTAAAATTACGATATTGCAGGGCGCACGCTCAGCAGAAAGACCTATTTCAAATTACACGGGCTTGACCCCAGGCGGAGGAACTTGTTATGTGGACGCAACTTGGATTGATTGGGCAGGAAATGTTGGAATCGTTTATCAGTATCTGGCCTTATCTGCTGATTACCATCCCCATTGCGGTGGCAGTGCAGTTGACGGGAGCCGCCACACACATTAACCGGGTTTTGGGGGCGCGCCCGGCGTTGGCGATTGTGGGCGCAACCGTGGTGGGTGCGTTTAGCCCGCTCTGCGCGTGTGGAGTGGTGCCGCTCATTGCCTCGCTGCTGATTGGCGGCGTCCCCCTCGCGCCCATCATGGCGTTCTGGATTGCCTCGCCCACGATGGATGTGGAGATCTTTTTTCTCAGCGTGGGCTTTATCGGCTGGGAACTGGCCGTCTGGCGTTTGGCCGCGACCTTGATCCTGAGCCTGGGCGCGGGGTTTCTGGCACACTGGTTAACGGTGCGCGGTTGGCTGCCCACCCGCACGCTGCGCGCCGACTATTCTACGCGCAGCGTGAATAGCTGGGATCTTGTGCGCAAGGGCGCGGCGCAGGTGCGCGCCTATTTTACGCCTGCACTGACGCCGATCATCGGCGGCGTGGGAAAATGGACGCCGGTCGCCGGCGGCAGTGGGCAGAGTCTGACGCTCGCCAGCGCTGAACCCTGTTGCGGTCCGGCGTGTGGCACAGAGTCTGGTACAGCGGCAAGCTGCGCCCTGCCAGACGCACCCTCAACTGCCGCGCCCCACTGGACGCAACGCCTGGGGGCCGAGGTCGGCGCGGCCACGCTCATGGTCGCCAAGTTTATGGCCTTTGCCTTTGTCTTGCAGGCGTTGGTGAAATTGTATGTGCCCGATGCGTGGATTGTGGGCGTGCTGGGCCACGACAATCCGTGGGCAGTGCTCACCGCCGCGGCTTTGGGGATGCCCATCTATACCAGCAATCTGGCGGTGCTGCCCATGATTGGCGGCCTGCTGGATCAGGGCATGAACCCCGCGGCCGCGTTGGCGTTTCTTATTTCCGGGCCGATGCTGACTTTGCCCTCGATGGCTGCGGTCTGGGGATTGGCGACGCGGCGGGTCTTCCTCATCTACGTGGGGGTGGCCTTTGTGGGCGCGGTGGTGGCGGGATATGGTTTTGGCCTGGGCGGATAGGCGTGCAGGTTAAGTAGGGCGTTATTTGACGGTTAAGTAGGTCACCGCTCCTGCGGTGACACGGGCAGCAGAGAATGTCACCGCAGGAGCGGTGACCTACGCGGCTCGTGTATAGATTTTGCAACCTATTCCGAACTTTCACATAACGCATCACTTAACAGGCGGGCAGGTGTCGCGGTTCATTGCAGCGGCGGCAACCACTGGGCGTGGGCGGCCAGCAGTTCATCGCTCATCTGGCGCGCCTCGTCCAGTGAGCAGACCGCCGTGGTCAGGGGGTCGAGCTGGATGGCCCGATGCACCAGGTCGCGTTTGCCTTGTTTCAAGGCTTCCACAATGACTTCTTGCACGTTGAGATTGGTGCGGTTGAGCGCGGCCAGTTCGGGCGGCAGCGTACCCACCACACAGGGATGAATGCCCGTGCCATCCACCAGACAGGGCACTTCTACCACGGCATTGGCGGGCAGATTGGAAATTGCGCCGTGGTTTGCCACATTGCCGTTGAAACGATAGGGCGTGTCGGTTTCAATCGCGTTCAAAATCAGTGAACAATATTCGTGAGAGCGTTCCAGCGCGACGGGCGCGTCGCCTGCCAGCTCTTCGGTCATGCGTGTGCGTTGCTGGTCGCGGCGGGCAAACCAGCCATCCCAATCGCGCGCCTGGGCCGAGGTGAGATGATACTGTTCCAGCAGCGCGGGATCGCGGCGGAAATAGGGCACATATTCGGACATGTGATGCGAAGATTCGGTGACAAATGCCCCAAAGTGGCGCATGATCTCGAAACGGATGCGGTCCTTGGCATAGATTTCCGGCTGTTCCATTGCAGCCTGGAGCAGAGGATAGGCATCCTGATTGCGCCATTCCAGGCGCAAAAACCAGGCCATGTGATTGATCCCCGCCACCCAATAGCGCACTTCTTCGATGGGCGCGCCGATATAGCCGGCCAGTTGTTGCGCCGTGCCCTGTACGCTGTGGCAGAGACCCACATTGCGAATCGAAGTCAGTTCGCTCACGGCCCAGCAGATCATGACCATAGGATTCGTATAGTTGAGCATGAGCGCATGGGGGCAGACTTCTTCCATTTCCTGGGCGATTTTAACGATTTCGTAGCCGTTGCGCAGAAAATAGGCAATGCCGCCCGGTCCCATCGTGTCGGCCACCGAGTGATCGACGCCATATTTGCCCGTGATTTCGAAATCGCGCAACACGGCTTCCATGCCGCCCACGCGAATGGAGATAATCACATAATCGGCATCTTGCAGAGCCGCGCGGCGGTCGGTGGTGGTGTGCACGGTCGCGCCCACACCTGTCTGGGCAATGGCGCGGTTTGTCCACGCGCCGATGAGTTCCAGTGCCGGTTCGTCGATATCCATGAGCGCCAGCTCGCTGTTTTGCAGCGCGGGCGTAGTGAGAAAGTCGGTGATCAGACGCTTGGCAAAAACGACACTTCCTGCCCCAATGATGGCGATTTTGGGCATCAGGTTCCTCTGCTTTCTATATTGCTTTCGGTGTTTGTTTTCTGTGGCTGTTTTTTGTGGCGCTTCCCAGGGTGGGAGATTATTGGGTATGCAAAGAGGCGCAGCATGGTGCGCTGCGCCTCTAGTTTAACATAGATAATGCAAGTGGGTTGACCTGCGTCAAACCTTGCACTGC
>JBBDIO010000138.1:16549-18680 GCA_040880365.1 Litorilinea sp. | reverse complement strand
ACCTTAGCGAACGGTGTCGAGCATTCCCTGCACAGGGGCATAGCCGGTCGCGGGCATTTGCTGGGGCATACTTTCCGCCATGAATTGCTGGGGGAACTGCTGGGCAATGCCACCGGCCAACACCGCGCCCAACCCATGCGAGTGGGCATAGACCATGCGCAACTGGCTATAGGCGGTTGTGTAATCGCCGGTCGCCTGGGCGTCGATGGCGGCGGTCAAACCTGCTACATGGGGCTTGAGACCTTCGGCAACCACGTCGCGGGGGAGATTGGGGTTGGCGCCCGAAATGAATGCGCCGAAGTCGGTGCGATAGCCGTCCAACTCGGCGGCGGCGGCATTTTTGGCCGCGTCATCGCCCGCGGCTGCGCCCAGGGTATAGTCTACGAACATGCCCACATGCGCCCGCCACAGGGGCAGGAATGCGTTGGCGGCATCCTGACCATAGACCGAACCGATGGAAGCGGACAGGTCCAGGGCATTGGCATCGACCGCGCCGGCCGCGGCTTCAAAGTCATCGTTAAAACCCTGGAGCGCGGCATTTGTAGCCATCGCCGCCAGGAAGGTGTGCTCGGCTAGCTGGCTGGAAAGCAGAATGCGCAGGTCTACCGCCGAGGCATCTGCCTGTCCGGGGAAGCGATCTGGGAACTGTTCGGCAATCGCCCACGCCAGCACCAGACCCAGCTCGCTGGAATGACCATAGGCCATGCGCAGCTCGCGATAGGCAGTGGTATAGTCGCCTTCGGCCTGTGCATTGATCATGGCGGTGAGATGCCGCACATGGGGAATCAACGCTTCGGCGATGGCGTCGCGGGTCAGGTTCGGATTGGCCGCGGCGATGAATGCGCCAAAGTCGGTGCGATAGTTGTTCAGCTCATCCAGTGCCTGGTTGACGCGCACCTTGTCGGCCGTCGCAACGCCTAGCGTATACTCTACAAACATGTCGATGTGGGTGCGCCACAGGGCCAAAAAGGCGTCGGCGGCGTCTTGCCCATAGACCGCGCCAATCGAGGCGGCCAGGTCCTGGGAATTGCCGTCCAGCGCCTGGGCGGCGACTTCGAATTCATCGTTGTTGCCGTGGAGCGCGGCATTGGTCGCCGTGCCCGCCAGCAAGACATGTTCGCCCAACTGGGCGGTTAATTCGGCGCGCAGAATCTCGGCAGAGACCAGATGATCCGCATGGGCCGTGGAGGGCAGCGTGCCCAAAACCAGCCCGATTGTGATTGCCAGAGTGGCGATCACCTGGCGAAACTTGCCCTGCGTAAGGGTATTCATTGGGGGAACCCGACGGATACCGTTTGTGGTAAACAAATTGTGATTCATGTTGAACTCCTTTGCTGCAATGTGTTGTATGAAACTGTGGTTGGTTGAAATGTTGTTGATTGAAATTGTATTACCGGGCCGTGCGTAACTGGCCTGTCTTATAGGGTCTGACGCATGAAATGGACGATTGGATGAGTCGAATTTTTACAAAACCGGGATGTAACCGATCGGGATTAGTTTTCTGCGGAACGCAGAGACGCTGCGGCAGGCGGGTTATGCATCAGGCCCGGAGACGGGGGGATGCTCTCCTGGAGCGTGGTTTCCACCACAAGACGCTTGGTGTAGTTGCCTACCGTGCGATTCCATTCGCCCGCACAGGTAATCAGATTGAGCTGACGGGCATGGGGGGTGAAGCCAAAGATTTCGGCAATGGGCGCGGCGTCAAAGGGATATTCCTCGACGCGGTCCACGACAAAGATGTGCAAGGTGCCGTCGCTATCGTGGACATGGATTTCGTCGCCTGGGATCAGCTGCGCCAGATCCCAGAAGACGGCAGGACGGTCGCGCGGGGTGTTGAAATGGCCGGCGATGACCGCATTGCCCAATTGCCCGGGGCGCGTGCCCGGCGCATACCAGGCCGTGGTATCCCAATGCGAAGGCAGCGCCATTGTATTGTCCTGCCCGGTCGCATCCTGCCCGCGGCCCACGGCTTCAATGGGGGCATCCACATCTAGCGCAGGAATTGTCAGGCGCTGGGGCTGGGTGGGCAGGGGCACGATTTGGTCGGCAAGCAAACGGGCGCGCACGGTTTCTAGCTGCGGCGTTTCGAGCTGCGGCAAGGCCGAGCCGCCTAGCGAAGTGTCGAGCACGG
>JBBDIO010000138.1:5557-16449 GCA_040880365.1 Litorilinea sp. | reverse complement strand
TGTCGAGCACGGTCGGCGCATGTTGCGCACGATAGTCTGCGACGCAGCCACTAAGCAGCATACTGAGCAGCATACTGAGCAGCAACGCGGCCAGAGTGAACAATCCCCTCCTGCGCGCGGCGCGCACCGGCGATTGGGTCCCCACGGACGCGTAGAGCGAGTTTGTAGATGCTGCTGGATAGCAGGTGTGCATTTTGGTTCCTCCTTGTTACTCTGGCGGGCTTGGCTGTGACGTTTGACTGTGACGGTTTAGCTGTGACGGTTTAGCTGTGCGGGGCTGTTGCCTATTCCGCCGACACAATCACCGTTCCCACCATGTGAGGATGACGTGTGCAGTAATAGGGAAATTCCCCCGGCGCGGTAAAGGTATGGCTAAACTGTTGGTTGAGAGGGAACAGGCCCGAATCGAACTGCCCGTCGGGCGCGTCGGGCACGCCCGATGTGACCGAATGGTCGATGTCGTCGCGGTTGATCCACGTCACGGTTGTGCCCAGGGGAATTTCCAGACGTTGCGTTTGGAACATAAAGAGCTGGATTTCGATTTCGACGGGCGGCTGTGTAGATTGCGCCGCACTGGGTGTCGCAGTCGGTTCAGGAGTCGGCGTAGCAGGCGTTTCTGTGGCGCGCGGGGGTACGGGTTCCGGTGTGCTGGTACTGGTTGGTTCCGGGAGCGCGGTGGGTTCTGCGCGTGGCGTTTGTATGGGACTACAGCCCGCCACCCCCAATAACATAAGCCCACCCATGCCGCGTAAAAATGTTCGGCGATGATGCATGGCGGGCGTAGTGGATTGTGGCGGGCGGCGATGTTGAATGTTTTGCGGGCGCATATGTAAAAATCCTCTCGGTATTTTTGTTCAGCAGTGTTTTCTATGGACCGACATTGGTTATTTCGACCTGTATAATCTCTGACGCAGCTTTGTATAGTTTGGATCAGAGGAAATAGGGTGACTTGCTGAAAAAACGCGACAATGGTTGGCAAAGGCAGATATCGTGTCATTCCACTCTTTGCGCGCGTTTGCACAGGGCGCGGGGCTATGTTTTGATCTGTACAGGCACTGTGACGGGAATCGAAAATGGATGAAGCGATGGGGAGTGGTGTACGCGCCTTGATGTGGCTGGGCATAGGGTTGGGCGGCGGCGTGTTGGCGCTCTATATACTCTACGCGCTCTATTTTTATACCATTCAGCGCACCATGCTTTTTCCGCGGCATGTGTTGCCGCCGCCGCCGCCGACTTTTGACGTGCCCGGCGCACTGGATCTGGGCGTGGATATGCCCGCGGGCACGGTGGAGGCGTGGTTACTGCTGCCGGATGCCGTGGGACTTGGGGGCACACCCGTCACACCCGACGCGACCCCACCCTATCCGCTTGTGGTGATCGGCCACGGCAACGGTGAAATCATCGATTATTGGGCCGAGGCGATTGTGCCGCTGCGCGCGCGGGGGGTTGCCGTTTTGCTGGTGGAATATCCCGGCTATGGGCGCTCGGCAGGTGTGCCCAGCCAGGCGTCGATTGTGGATGTGTTTGTGCGCGCGTATGATGCTGCGGTGGTGCATCCCAAAATTGATGCGGCGCGCGTGGTGTTGTTCGGGCGATCGGTGGGCGGTGGGGTGGTCGCGCAACTGGCGACGCGGCGTCCCAGCGCAGGCATGGTTTTGCTTTCTACCTTTGCCAGCGTGGGCGCAATGGCAGCCCACTATCGTTTGCCGGGTGCATTGGCGCGCGATCCATTTGATACCCAGGCGGTGGTGAAAACCTATACCGCGCCGCTGTTGCTTCTGCACGGTGAACACGACAGCGTCATTCCCTTTGGGCACGCACAACGCCTGCACGCGGCCGCGCCCCATGCCGAACTGCGCGCGCTGCCCTGTGGCCACAACGACTGCATCGACGACTGGCCTGCCTTTTGGGATGTCGCGATCATGCCGCTATTGGATGGCTCCCGTTGATTTTCTCGCACCGCACACAATCCCCTACACACAATCCCCTGCACCTTGCCCGCACCAGAAAATCCCGACTTTTTGCGCCACGCGGCCACCATTCGCGCTGGGCCGCGGCCTGCTGTGGATGCTGGTGGGCTTCGGCCTGATCGCGACTGGCGGCTATCTGATTAACTTGTGAGGGTTAGGGGGATCGATAGAGTTATGTTAGTGTATTCACACTGGAGCTGACTTCCAGAATTTGCTCGGGCTTCCCAATAATCCTGCAAGACTTCGTTTTGCGTCTATCCCACTACATTTATGATGGTGCCTCAGAATATTCCGATTTTGACAATTGGCTACGGTGCACGCACGCTGGATGCCTTTGTAGACCTCCTTCACACCTATCACATCGAATACCTGGTCGATGTTCGATCCGCGCCCTATTCACGTTTCAAGCCTGAATTTTCCAGGGACGCGCTGGCGCAGACAGTGGTTGCACAAGGTGTCCGCTATCTTTATTGGGGCGATGTGCTGGGTGGACGCCCCGATGATTCCACATGCTACATAGACGGCAAGGTTGACTACGCAACAATTAAAACCAAAGCGTGGTATCAGCAGGGTATTCGCAGATTGGAAACCGCGTTTGCGCAAGGTCAGCGCGTCGCACTTATGTGTAGCGAAGGCAAGCCCGAACAATGTCACCGCAGTAAGTTATTGGCAGCTTCGTTGGTAGAGCGGGGTGTAGATATTTCGCATATTGATGAAACTGGTGCGCTTAAGTCGCAGGAAGATGTCATTCTGGCATTGACGGGCGGACAACTGTATCTGTTTGACGAGATTCCTTTCACTTCACGCAAGCGTTACACAGATGCGCCCGACCCCCGCTCCCATCCCGATGAGAATTTGGGGGACATTGAGGCGAGCATGAACGATTACAGTGAGGATGAGTAGGGTGAAAATGAATAGGGTGAGGCAATGTTGAGATGACATATCCCCAAATAATGACCATTGGCCTCTATGGGCGTGATGAAGATGGGTTCTTCCAGGCGTTGATCGCGGCACAGGTAGACCTTTTTTGCGATATCCGCCAGCGACGCGGGGTGCGGGGGGCGCAATATGCTTTTGCCAACAGTTTACGATTGCAGCAACGCTTAACGGATTTGGGGATTGCCTATCTGCATTGCAAGGATTTGGCCCCGACCTTGGAAGTGCGCGCAGTTCAGCGTGAGGCCGATCAAACTGATAAAACCGCAAAACGCGCGCGCGGTATGCTTTCCCCGGCATTTATCGAAGCATATCGGCGGGAGTGTCTTCAAGATTTCTCGGCCCAGGAATTCCTGTCCCAATTGCCCCACAGCCCTCACGCTATTGCATTTTTTTGCGTAGAGACAGCCCCAGAAGCATGTCATCGTAGCGTGGTGGCCGAAACATTTGCCCACCAGCTTGATCGACCCATCCGCCATTTGTAAATCACTATTCTTATAATCCACTACCAGCAAATCCGAACATTTACATTGTTTTACCCTATCCGTGAATGTTCTCCTTCCCGCGGAGGGCACATTGTTATCCCAAGCTGATGTATGGAAAGAAGCGTCTGCCACTGATAAGGTATTGATTGTTGGCAAGACGCGCCGCAAGTCTAGCGTATGTATTGGTGGTATTACCTATTCCGGGCGGAGTATACGCCTGGAATCTGATGCCGGTCCGTTTTCTGATGAATTGCGGGACTTTTATTTGGGAGAGGTGTGGGAGGTGACCTATCGCCCCAAGCCGGATCTGGTTCCACCCCACGTTGAGACGGTAATTTATAGCCAGCGTACTTTGGTGGAATCGGCGCAACCGCTCGACTCTATCGCGTTTATCGAACAGCATATGCCGCCGGTAGAAGGCGGGGTCGATTCGCTATTTGCAGGGCTGGTCAACCGTGCACCCAGTGGCGTGCTCTATATCAACCGCGCGACTGGGGTTCCCCCCTGCAGCACGCTTTTTTGTCGTAGCGACCTGCCTCTGAAACTCGATCTGAATTATGCGCGTGGATATCGCTATCGTGTAGGTGATGCGGAAAATGCCCCGTCGTTGGTCTATACCGGCTTTGCGCCGCCACCGCCTAGCCTGGCGCCTGGAACCCTGTTGCGCATATCACTGGCGCGGTGGTGGAGACCCCCGGATAATCCAGAGGAAGAAGAACGGTGTTATCTTCAACTTTCCGGCTGGTTTGGCGCACAAGAGGCTGCCCGTCCTCCGGTTCTTGTGCGTGGCGCGCCTTCGGACACAGACGCCGCCGCGTTCCCCGATCCCTTGATTACCCTGCAAAATGTCTATGGCTATGATGAGTTTCTCCCTCTGCAACGGCAGGCGATTGACAGTGTATTAGCGGGTCAGGATACGCTGATTGTACTGCCAACGGGTGGTGGAAAATCTCTGTGCTACCAGTTACCTGCCTTGTTGCGGGAAGGACTGACCGTTGTTATCTCGCCTTTGATTTCCCTGATGCAGGATCAAATCGACCAATTGCACGCGCTGGGTGTTCCGGCCTGCGTTTTGCATAGTGGTCTCTCTGCGGTCGAATATCGGGACAATGTGGAAATGGTGCGCGCGGGGCAGGCCAAACTTTTGTATTTAAGCCCTGAAAGACTGGAATCCAGCGAAACCGAAAGGCTATTGACCCAGGCCCGGGTACAGATGTTTGCGATTGATGAAGCGCACTGCATTTCGGAATGGGGCCATGACTTTCGGCCTGCTTATCGGAATCTGACGAGTTTGCGCCAGGCATTTCCGCGCGCGGTCTGGATCGCATTGACGGCAACCGCGACCTGGCGTGTGCAAGCCGATATCCGCACAGAATTGAGGATGGAGGACGCCAATACGGTCATTGGTTCTTTTGATCGCCCCAATCTGTTTTTGCGGGTCATGCAGCGCACCGATGCGACCAAGCAGATTCTGGAGATGGTGGAAACGCATCGTGACCAGGCGGGGATTATCTATTGTCGAACCCGCGCGGGGGTAGAGCAGATCGCGGCGCAACTGGTCGAGCATGGGATCGCCGCCTTGCCCTATCATGCGGGTCTCGACGCCCACGTGCGCGCCGAAAGCCAGAGAAAATTCGTGCGGGATGAGACGCAGGTGATTGTGGCGACAGTGGCCTTTGGTATGGGCATCGACAAGCCGGATGTTCGCTATGTTATCCACGCAGACACGCCCGACAATCTGGAAGAGTATTATCAGCAAGTCGGCCGGGCCGGGCGCGATGGGCTGCGCGCCGAGTGTCTTTTGTTGCATGACAAGGCAGACATTCAACGAAGTCGGCGGTTGATCTCACAGGGTGACTCTGCCAATAATCAAGCGGCTTTGGGGATGTTGCAGAAGCTGCAAGAGTGGGTCCAGACTATCCAATGTCGTCGGTATGAACTCTTAACCTATTTTGGCGAGACCGCGCCCCCTACTACATGCACAATGTGCGATTGTTGTGTGTTGGAGGTGGGTGAAGATGATATAACGATACCCGCCCAAATGTTTTTGTCGTGTGTTGTGCGCACGAAGGAAGCCTTTGGTCTGACACATATTATCAAGGTCTTGCGGGGATCTACGGACAAAAAGGTCTTTGCACACGGTCACGAGCAACTTCCAACGCATGGTGTGGGGAAGCATCTGTCCCAATCAGTTTGGGCAGAGCTAGGCGAGCAGTTCCTAAGGCTGGGTTTGGTAGAACGGGGTGGCTTTCAGAATAGCGTGCTTTCGCTGACACCAAAGGGCCGCACTGTGTTACGCGGGGCCTCGGTTTATGGGCGGCTGCCCACCGCGGCTGCGCAGGCCGAAAAAGCGACTGGCGGAAGCACGGCGACTCGAAACAAGGACCAGACCCCCCACCCCGAACTGTTTGAGCAATTGCGTGCTCTACGTCTCGAGTTGGCCCGTGAAGCAGGTTTGCCTCCCTATATCGTGTTTATTGACCGATCTCTAATTGAAATGGCTACCTATCTACCGCAGGATCCGAGTGCACTTATCCAGATATCCGGGGTGGGTGAGCGCAAACTTGAAACCTATGGTGAGGCGTTTCTGAATGTCATTCAGCAATATTGTCAGGAAAATAGCATTGCACAAAATGGGCGAATCAGTCAGTCTTCCTCATCCGCGCCACCCGCGCCATTAACACCTGCCGCGCCATCGGAACCTCATACACCGCCGCCATTAACCGAAACTTCTGCATGGGTCGCTGATCGATTTGATGAAGGTTTAAGTATTACTGCCATTGCAGAACTGGCAAATATAAAGCGTGAGACTATTATAAACCATATACGTGCCGGTATTGAGGCGGGACGAGAATTCTCTGTGCCGCGTTTGGTCGCCGAGAGCGCATTAGATACAGAGGATCGCGAAGCGGTGCTTTGGCAATTCCAGAATATGAATACAACCCGACTTCGCCTGATTTTTGAGTGTTTTGATGGCCGTATTCCCTATGTTGAGCTTCATATCCTCCGTTTGATTCACCTGATTGAGTTACGTAATTCTTGAGAGATGGGGGGCAGCGGGATCAGGGGGCCGGTGGGTAGGCGCAGGCTACTGTGCGAAACCATGTGGGAACAAATCTGCCGGCGATACATCTACTGATTAGCTGCTCTGACTAATATTGCGAGACCCATCTACTACCAGCAAATTGCTGCCAAGGAAATCCCTAATGAAAACGAAGCTCTATCAAGCCATATTTCCACTCTGTATGTTGGCATTGGTCGCATGCGGCGCACCATCTCCGGCAACAGCACCCACCGCGGTAACACCCCCCACCGTTCCCGCAGTGATCCAGGCGACCACCGCACCGCCCGCGCCGACGGTTGCCCCCACGGTGATATCCCCAACCCAACCCACAACAGCCCCAACACCCGAACCGATGCCGGAAGTTGTGCGCGAGGACACGCAGTTGTCCTTTACCCCGGCAACCTATCGCGATGACCGCGCGGGCATTGCGCTAGACTATCCCAGCGCGTGGACGCTTGATCCCAGCAGCCAGGTTGGTGTGCGTGGGGGGCAGGCTTTGCTGCTTTCGCCGGGGACAACCGCCGAAACACTTGCCGAGGGCGGCACGCGTATCAGTCTTGTTACCTATCTCTGGGACCCAAAGAATGACCTTGATGCCTGGGTTGCCCAACGCAAAATAGCGTGGGGGGCATCTGGCTCTACGATCACGCGTGAAGAAGTATGGCAATTGCCCGATGGCCGCGCGGCCTACATCTTCATTTTGCTGATAGCGGAGCAGCCTACTTTTACGCTCCTCACTACCGTAGGCGACGACTATTTGCAGATCAGCGGCGATGGCGACCTGGAATTGGTGGAAGAGATTGCGCGCACACTACGCATTAGTGATTCGTAGGCGAAGTTAATTTGAAGTAGGTCAGGAGATTCGCGCCATTGCAGAACGGGCAAACGTAAAGCGTGAGCGTGTTATCAATCCTATCCGTGCCGGGTTAGTTTTCCCGTTCCTGTTCTGCCTGCACGAACTGATCGACCACCGCGCCCACGACGCGGGGATCGCGCAGGAGCCAGCCGTGGATGGGGTGGTGCAAAGGGATCATGGTGCCTATGGGCAGGCGCGCACTGCTCGCGGGGACGATGGTCAGGTCCTGGCGTGCCCAGATGGAGGTGTAATTTGCCTGGGCCAGGGGCGACAGATCGCGGTTGAGCGCGGCGAGAAACGCGCTGCCGGGCCGCATTTGGCGGCAGGCGGGAAGGCGCGGATATAGCCACGCCATCCACGAGCCGTGGTTGGGCGTCGCCAAAGTGACCAGCTTTTCCACGCGGGCTGCGCCGTCCAGTTTTTGCACATAGTAGCGGGCAATCAAGCCGCCCATGCTAAACCCAAAGAGATGGATGCGGGTGGCAGGCGCGAAGTCGGTTGTTACTGCGGCGTCTAGTTGGTGCGCCAGCGTTTCCAGCGGCACGCTGCCGTCGGTGGGCTGCGGGCTGATGGCATGGGGCACAAAGCCTGCCGCGGTCAGTCGTCGCGCCAGATAGGCGACCTTGCGCATATCGTCGCGAAAACCCGGCACCAGCACGACCGGCAGGCACGCTGGGCGGCTGGTTGCTGGGTCAGAGGATGAGCCAGGGGGCGTGCCGGATGGCAGGCTAGCGGTGGGCACAATCGGTGGGGAATCAGTGGGCACAATCGGCGGGGAAATGTCTAGTTGCGCTGGAGAGACGGTACATACAGATTGCCGCTGGGCGCGGGCGGGTCAAGCGTGCGACACGATCCCACAGTCAATCCCCGTTCTTCGGTGGCCTGATCGGGGAAATCGGTGGCAGGCAGCAGCGAGATCCCCGTGCCGCCCAGTTCGGGCGCGGTCAGCTCAATGTGGCAGGTGTACGCGCCGGGATAGATGTTCTGCAGATCGGCCCAGCCCTCGGTGGTGGTCTGGGCCGCGACGCGTCGCCCCGTCAGCTCGTCTTCCAGCTCCACGGTCACATTTTCCAGAGGCGCGCCGCCGGGGGCGAGGATGCGCACACGCACATTCCACGGCGAAAGCGCAATCAGGGCCGCGCGATAGGCATCCAGACGTCCGTAGCCATAGGTGTTGTTGGGTGTGAGGGGCGGTTGATCACCATCGCATGTGCTGTTGAGCACGGGCGTCGCGCTCTTGAGCAGGATCTCTTCGGTCATGACCACATCGCCGCGCAGCGCGGGCACCGCCGACCAGAGCAAGGCCACCGCGCCTGCTACATGGGGCGCGGCCATGCTGGTGCCTTGCAGCGTGGCATAGCTGCTGTTGGAATCGGTGGAATAGATGCCCACCCCCGGCGCGACCAGATTGGGCTTGAGCCGTCCGCTGTCATCGGCGGTGACCGGCCCGCGGCTGCTGAAGGGGGCAATGTTCCCCGCCAGATTGTGTGCGCCCACGCTGAACGCGGCTGCATGATTGGCGGGCGGTGAACTGACCGAGCTGCACCGGGGGCCGCTGTTGCCGGCAGATGCTACTACAAAGATGCCGGCAGCGCGCATGGTTTCGACGATTTCGCGCAGGCTATGCGCGTCGCAGCCTTCGCTGGCGAGACAGCCCCACGAGTTGTTGATGATGTGCGCGCCGCGGTCGGGGTCGCCATCGACAAACGGATCGCCGCCCACGGGATAGGGCGCGAAGAAAAACTGGAAACAATCGGTATACTTGGCGGGCGTGCCGAAATTGGCGCGCATATTGCGACACGCAATCCATTCGGCATCGGGCGCCATGCCGATGAGCTGCGTTCCATTGGGCGCGGCGATCATGGTGCCCATGGTGTGGGTGCCGTGTCCCCAGTCGTCGCAGGCTTCGGTTTTGTTGGCGCAGATAGTGGGCTGGGCCGAATCCGCGTCTTCGGCCTGCCAGGCATCCAGCCAGGCATAGTCGTGGTTGACGGTGCTGGTTTCTGCATCCCAGCCCCGATATTTGGCTTGCAGATTGGGATGATCCCACTGCACGCCGGTATCGCCGCCCGCTACCACAATGCCCGCGCCGCGATGGCCCAGCTCCCACACACTGGGCGCGCGGGTGAATTCAATGCCCGTGGCGGGATCGGCCTGGCTGATGCCCGTGGGGGCGGGCGCGTCGGGGATGGCGTCTCCCCGCGTGCCCAGGCTTTGGCTTTCGTTGATGAGCGGATTGGCGACCAGGCGCGCAATTTCGGCGCGCGCGGCCAGGGTTTCGACCAGCGCCGCGTCGCCCTGGATCTCCAGCATGTTGAGCAGATAATAGGGCTGATAGGGGATTTGCCGGGCATCGAGCCAGGCGCGCAGCGGGGCTTGCGTGCGCGTGGCGGTGGCGGTAAGCTCTCTATACAATGCTGCCCGCACAGTGTTATCAACCAGTGAGGCATCCACAAGTGAGGCATCCCCAGCGGCGACAGCAGGCGCGGATTGTCTCTGCGCCGCCAGCATTGCCGGATCCGCCTGTTCTGTTAAAATAGCCAGAAAGGAGACGGGCGTTTGGGCCTGTGCAACTTCGGCCCAGAGGGGAGGACTGATCTTCGCCGCATATCCTGCTGCCGGACGCGGATCCGCATCGCCTGGATCGTGCGCAACAGACTGGGCGATAGGCTGGACTTGTGCCCGGGCCGATTGGGGCCGAGAATGGGTAGGCAGAAGCAAGGTGAACACCCACAGGGCGATTAGGATCGAACGAATTTTCATAAGCAGTTCAATTTTACAGGTAATCTACGTGACGCAATCGGGTTCGGTCTTACGGCGTTGCTATTATGACACGACATCATAATGCTGCATAGGTAGTTTTCCCCCGATTGGCAATTTATTCATTGAGACCCAGGAGAAACAACGAATGGCTGAATTACAGATTGGCGATGTTGCGCCCGAATTTACGGCGTTGACCGATAGCGGCGAATCGGTGAATCTGCGCGATTACCGGGGCAAGCGGGTCGTGCTCTATTTTTATCCCAAGGATGATACCAGCGGGTGCACGGCCCAGGCGTGCAGCTTTCGCGATGCCTATGCCGATATCGAGGAGAAGAACGCCGTAGTGTTGGGCGTCAGTCCCGATGGCGTAGAATCGCATCGCAATTTCAAGACCAAATACGATCTTCCCTTCACTTTGCTGGTAGACGAAGATCACAGCATCGCCGAGAGCTATGGTGTGTGGGGTGAAAAAACCAACTTTGGCAAGACGTATATGGGCATCATTCGCAGCCAGTTTGTCATCGACGAAGCGGGCAAGATTGTGGGTTTGAAATACAACGTTGCACCCAAAGAGAGCCTGGACGCGGCGGTGGAAATCCTGGCCTGATCATCCGTTTTGCAGAAAGATGGCCCTGCGGTTGTCCCCCAAATGTTGGCCCCTTCCTCGCCGGGAAGGGGCCTTTTCGTTTCACCAGTTTCTTGGATATTTTTACAGTAATTGAACCGGGGGGCCTGTGTGGTAGCGCACAATGCCTGAAACTTGCTGTGGTATACTCACGTTAATCTCATGCGCGAATGTCATGCGCGAATGTCATGCG
>JBBDIO010000138.1:0-5457 GCA_040880365.1 Litorilinea sp. | reverse complement strand
TCATGCGCGAATGTCATGCGCGAATGTCATGCGTTCTATGCATGGATTTTGACGAGTAATTTCGGATTTGGATAAACGAGGAAATATGCGAATTCTGCTCTATACGGGCAAGGGTGGCGTGGGCAAAACCAGCATCAGCGCGGCAACGGCCTATCGCTGTGCCGAACTGGGCTATCGGACCATTGTGGTGAGCACCGATCCGGCCCACAGCCTGGGCGATAGCTATGACATGCGGATTGGCAGCGAGGTGACGCAGCTGGCGCCCAATTTGTGGGGGCAGGAAGTAGATCTGCTCAATCAGATGGATAAATATTGGGGGCGCGTGCAGAATTATCTCAACGCGCTTTTTTCGTGGCAGGGCATGGAAGGGCTATTGGCAGAGGAAACTTCGGTCTTGCCGGGCATGGAAGAGCTTGCCAGCCTCATGCAGATCACCCATCTGGCCGATAGCGGCGACTATGATGTGGTGATTATCGACGCCGCGCCCACCGGGGCCACGCTGCAACTGCTCAGCTTTCCCGATATGGCCCGCTGGTATATGGAAAAATTCTTCCCCTTGCAGCGGCGCACGCTGCAACTGGCGCGGCCGATGGTCAAACGCTTTACAGATATGCCCCTGCCCGATGACTCTCTCTTTGAGAGTGTGGAAGAATTGGTGGGCTATCTGGCGCGCATGAGCGAACTTTTGGGCGATCCTCAAATCAGCAGTATGCGGGTTGTGCTCAATCCCGAACGCATGGTGGTCAAAGAAGCCCAGCGCGCCTATACCTATCTGAATCTCTACGGCTATGCGGTCGATTCTATCTTTTGCAACCGGGTCTTTCCTCAACATCTGACCGATCACTATTTTGATGAATGGAAGCGCGCCCAGGCCAACAATATGGAGTTGGTGCGCGCGGCATTTCATCCGTTGCCGATTTTTGAAATTCCCTTCTTTGAACAAGAGGTGACAGGGCTGGCGATGATTGAGCAGATGGCAAATGCCATTTATGGCGTTGACCCTGTGCGCGGCGCGGCGAGCGACCCCACCACTCACTACTATGTGGGAAACCCGCAGACGGTTTTGCGCGAGGAGAATGCCTATGTCCTCAGTATTCCGCTGCCGCTGGCGACGCGCGCAGAGGTGCAACTGCATCGCAGCGTGATCGACGAGCTGATCATCCACATTGGCAACTGGAAGCGTAACATTGCTTTGCCCACTGGCCTCGCCAAGCTGGAAATCAACGAAGCCAGATTTGTGGATGATCGGTTGAATATCTATTTTGAGATTCCCGAAGAAGCCCGCGCGACTGCGCCCGATGTCCAGCTTAATGGCGGCGCGGCCTTGCGCGAGCGACTCTTTGGCAAAAAGGACTGATTCCATGCCAATCTGCGCGGGGCCTTTGGGCATGGGCCAATCGGCTGGATCCTGTGCCATCGCGGCGCCGGAATCTCCCCGCGTACCCTAATTGATAGTGGATACGTATTTTGATCAATGCAGGCGCGTTGCCATGATAGAGATTCAACGGGGTGGACCGGTTGATGAGCAGACTCTGGTCTGTTTGTTGCAACAGGCCCAGGAATATGCCGATCCCCAGGCTTTCGATGGTCTCTATCTGCTTTTCGCCGACCGCGTCTTTCGCTATTTGCTGGCGCGATTGGGCGACGCCGAAGCCGCCGATGAGGTAACGTCGCAGGTCTTTCTGCGGCTCATTGAAAAAATCGATATGTATCGAGTTGCACCCAAGGACAACCACGCCATCTTTTCGGCCTGGCTCTATCGCATGGCCTATAACAAGATGGTCGATGTTCTCCGGGCGCAGAAGCGCGCCAATTGGGTGGATCTGGATCATGCCGAGCATGTGGCGGCAGGCGACGTTCTCGAATTTGTCGATGTGCGAGTGGAATTCGAAGCGGTGATGCAGAAAATGGAGTTGCTGAACGACCAGCAACGCGAGGTACTTGTTTTGCGTTTTGTCGAAGATTTGAGCATTGCAGAAACTGCGCAGGTGATGCAAAAAAGCGAAGGGGCTGTAAAGGCGTTGCAGCACCGTGCTTTGGAGAGCCTGCGCCGGCATCTACAAACCTAGAGCCATATGAGGCAAAATCGTGCCACTGTCGATTGATCAGGCGCTGGCTGCCTGTATCGAAGCTGTTGAGCGAGGCATTGCAGTTGAAGAGTGTCTGGCGACTTATCCGGAATTTGCCCCCGAACTCGAGCCGATTTTGCGACTCGCGGCCCGGGCACACCGGGCAAATTTGGCCGCTATGTCTGATGCGGCGTTTGCCCGCGGGCGGGCCAAAGTAGCCTACGCCGCACAACAGGCACACGCCGCGCGTCGGGCGCGGCCAAAATCGATGGGCACGCACACCGGCACGTATACTGGGCCGGCGGCGGAATCCATCTCCAATCTGCCGGCGGGCGCAGGGCGGCGCGTGTGGACGCGTCCGCGCATTGTGGTCAAATCCCCCGATTACCGCCCCAACTATCGTTCTGATGCGCCCCGCCCGTCTCACATACCCGGCGCGCCCAGGGCTGCCCGCCGTGGACTGGCTGCGCACGGGCGTTTCCTCTGGCCCACCGCCGTGCACGCAGGCATTGCGGCCTGTTTGGTCGTGGGCATCATCTGGTTTGGTCTGGTGGTGAGCAATAGTCTGCCCGGCAGCCCATTCTATGCGTTGAAACGGGATAGCGAACTGGTGCAGACCGCGCTGGTCACGACGCTGGCGCGCAGCGATGCCGACCGCGCCGCCTGGATAGCTCATCAAACCGCGCGCCGCCTCAATGAATTGGCCGCGCTGGAAGCAGACAGTTTGCCAGTGGAGGCAGAGTGGCTGCAAGCAGTCGAGATGCAGGCCGCGGCCACACTGGCGGCGGGGCAGGAGTTGCCATTTGAAGCGCAGGTGCTTTTTTTGGATGAGTGGCTGCTCACCCTGCGCACGCTAGAGCAAACGCTCGAACAGTCGGTGGTCCAGTCGTCGGCTGCGCTGCCCACTACCCAGGCCATGCTGCGCCGCGCAACCGGCGACATTGAGCAGGTTTTAATCCAGGCCGATTTGGTGGTATTGGCCGCGACGCCGGTGCCGGACACTACTGTGGACTCTGCTGCGGACTCCACGGCAGGAAACGAACACGAGGATGCGGCGGCGACGGATGAACCCGCGCAGATTGCGCTGGCGACTTCCGAAGACCCTGCCTCTACGCCGACCGATTTGCCTGCTAGCGGGGCACAGATTCTGCCCTCGCCTACCACGCCGCGCCGCACGGGCACGGTTGCCGGTGCGCCTCAAAGCGAGAATACAGCCCCGCCCGCGTCTGTTCAAGACACGCCTGGGCAGGCTCTCGCGACCCAGAACGACGCGCAGACTGATGAATCTGCGACCCGGCCCGCGGCACCGCCGACCGTAGCTACGCCGCGCCCGGGGGGTGTTCCGCCCCTGGTGGGCAGCACCCAGCCGCTTCCGACGCCTTCGCCGACGTGGACGGTAGAACCACCCCCCAACGCCCGCCAGACGGCAACACCCAGCGCCATCGCGCTGGCAGAATCGCCCCGCGAGACGACAGACGACAACAGTTCGGCAGATTCCGGCGAACTGGCAACGCGTGCCCCCCAGTCTGAGAGCGCCGCGC
Source organism: Litorilinea sp. (assembly GCA_040880365.1). Classification (GTDB taxonomy): domain Bacteria; phylum Chloroflexota; class Anaerolineae; order Caldilineales; family Caldilineaceae; genus JBBDIO01. The sequence goes on along the minus strand of JBBDIO010000138.1, from coordinate 1,847 downwards.
CCGATGCCACAACCGATGCTACGGCTGCCGACACTGAACCTGACGCCGCTTCCGCGATTGGTGGGCCACTTTTCATTATGCCCGGAACAGCCACAGTCACATCCACTGTAACGCCCGCGGCAACGGCGACTCTTACGCCCACTGTGACATCGACTGTGACCCCCACGGTGACATCGACTGTGACGCCTACTGTGATTCCTACAGTACACACGCCAGTTGCGGCGACCGCTACGCCCGTGCCGACTGTGATGACGGCGACCCCACCATCTGAGGATGCACCGCCATCCGCGACCCCCCTGGTGGAGTCCGGGGTCGAATCCGACTTTGAAGATGCCACTCCTGCAAATCCTGGTACGGTGGATGCAGATGGGGACAATCAGTTGAATGATGGGAGGGGACCCGGCGCGGAGGATAGTGGGTGGACTGAAAGCGGCGATGCCAGCGCAGAAAATGGCGCGCAACAGCATGTAGATGCAACCCCCACCCTGATACCAACCTATACCCCTGCCGCGACTACTGCCGCACCGGCTGCTACGCCCACACCGGCACCCGAACCGACTGTGACAGCAACGCCGACGGCAACCCCGGCAGACCCGGCTCCCGATCCAGCACCGGATTCAGCGGAGGACGAAACGCAGAGCCGCCTGGGTGACATGTCAGACGAAACCAGCGCGCCGCCGGCGGATCGAACAACTCCTACCGCCGAATCTTCAACCGTTACGGATGAAGCAGCCGGTGACACGGAGGCTGACTCTGGCGATACCAGTGGCGAAGATACTCCCCAGGAGACAGCAGATTGATTAAACAGGCCCGCGACGTGCACACGTCGCGGGCCTGTTTAATCTATTCTTTCATGCGCGGCAGTGTGATGCCGTGTTGCTTCTGATATTTACCCGCCCGGTCGGCATAGGTGACTTCGGGCTGTTCCCCTTCAAAAAAGAGTACCTGGGCGATTCCCTCGTTGGCATAGATCTTGGCGGGCAGGGGCGTGGTATTGGAAATTTCCAGTGTGACATAGCCCTCCCACCCCGGCTCGAACGGTGTCACATTGACAATAATGCCGCACCGGGCATAGGTCGATTTTCCCACGCACAGTGTGATGATGTTGGAGGGAATGCGAAAGTATTCTACCGTGCGCGCCAAGGCAAAGCTGTTGGGCGGCACAATGCACACCTCGCCCTGGTGATGCGCCATCAGGCTTTCGTCGATAGCTTTGGGGTCGATCACCGTAAGTCGCCCGGTTGCCGATGTGAAGATACGAAATTCATCCGCCACGCGAATATCATAGCCGAAACTGCTCAGGCCATAGGAAATCGTCCCTTTGGCGACCTGGCTATCTATGAACGGTTCGATCATTTTGTGTTCTACCGCCATGCGACGGATCCAGTGGTCGGGCTTAATAGACATCATGGCTTCGCTTGTCTTGAGTATAGAAATGGACGATCTGACTATTTTCAGATCGTCTGAAAATGGTTGATAGGTGGTTCGAGGATGTGCGGGCAGGCAGGTTGGCGTCTGGTATCACATCGGGTTGTGATGTGCGGCTATTGCGCCGGGGCCTGATTGGTGTTTTCGGTGCCGGCATTTTCCGTGCCGGCAGACTCGCCGGTTCCCATCTGCGTGCCACTCTGTGTGCCCATCCAGCGCCAAATCATACCACGGCGCGGGGCAAACACGAATACCAGGATGAAGATCGCCGTTGCTACCAGGACCATAGCCGGGCCGGACGCGACATTGACGTAGTAGCTTAGATAGAGGCCGGTGAGATTGGAGATCGCGCCGATGGTGGCGGCGATTGCCATCATGGTGGGCAGACGCTGGGTCAACAGTTGCGCGGCCGCGGCGGG
>JBBDIO010000137.1:18247-32850 GCA_040880365.1 Litorilinea sp. | reverse complement strand
GCTATCTACCCGCGGAAGCGAATGGTGCGACGCGCGCGCCGGGTGGATACCGCAACCCTATACCCCATTTCCATTTCAGGAGCGAACCCCATGATCAATCCAACTTCGGATCAACAATCTGCCGGCTCGCAATCGGAACTCTATCGCAGTCGGCAATTTACCGCGCCGGGGTCGTTTACAGACGGGGTAGAAGGCCCTGCCTGCGATGCCCAGGGCGTGCTCTATGCCGTTAATTATGCGCGCCAGCATACCATCGGCCGCGTCTGGCCCAACGGCGACGCCGATATTTTTCTGGAATTGCCCCACGGCAGCATAGGCAATGGCATTCGTTTCGATTCAAAAGGCGACATGTTCATTGCCGATTACACAAATCACAACATTTTGCGCGTAGACATGGCGACCTGCGCCCGCGCCCAATCTCTGGGCGACCGCAATGCCGCGATTCATGTATATGCCCATGAACCCAGCATGAACCAACCCAACGATATTGCGATTGCCGCTAATGATGTGATTTTTGCCAGCGATCCCAACTGGGCGGCCGCGTGGGGGCAAATCTGGCGCATTGATACGGATGGCCGCGTCACATTGCTGGAAACGGGTATGGGAACGACCAACGGCATCGAGGTAAGCCCCGATGAGCACATCCTCTATGTGAATGAGACTGTGCAGCGCAATGTGTGGGCCTATGATCTTTCGCCGCAGGGCGAGATTAGCAACAAGCGCCTGCTGATTCAGTTTCCTGATTATGGCATGGATGGAATGCGCTGTGATGTGGATGGCAATCTCTATATCACCCGGTGGGGCAATGGGGTGGTCGCCAAAGTGTCGCCAGCCGGCGAAGTATTGCAGGAGATCGCGCTGGGTGGTACCAACTGCACGAATATTGCATTTGGGGGCACAGACGGCTGTACGTGCTATGTAACCGTGGCGGACGTGGGCAACATCGATACATTCCAGGTCGCGCGCCCCGGACGCAGCTGGCAGCTGTTACAGCGATAGGCGCGTAGGTATTGAATTCGGGTTTTGATAATTGGCGCAACATGCGCGAGCAGGGGAAGAATTATGAGTTGTTTTGCTGGCAAGGTGGCAATTGTAACGGGTGCGGCCCAGGGCATCGGGCGCGCCACGGCGCGTCTGTTGGCGCAGGATGGAGTGCGCGTGCTGGTGGCGGATATTGTGGACGCCAAAGGCGAAGAACTGGTGGTGGAGATCGAGGCCGCGGGCGGCACGGCGATCTATCGGCATACCGACGTGGGCGATGAAGCCGCGATTCGCGCGGCTGTGGAGGCGGCGCAGGATGCGTGGGGCCGGCTGGACATGGTGGTCAACAATGCCTATTGGTCGAAGCACGGCACCGTTGAGGAACTGAGCAGCGCGGATTGGGATCGCTCGATGGATATCATGCTTAAGGCGATTTTTCTCTTTGGCAAATACAGCTTTCCGGTGATGAAGGCCCAGGGTGGTGGGGGCATGGTGAATATTGCGTCGGTGCATGGCTTCGCGGCGCATCGACGTTACGGTGTCTATGCCGCGGCCAAGGCTGCGGTCATCAATCTGACGCGCAGCATGGCGCTGGACTATGGACCGGACCATATTCGCGTGAATGCCGTTTGCCCGGGCTGGATAATCACCGAGCACACCGCGCCCACGCCCGACGCCCTGGCGCGGGCGAGCCGGCTCTATCCATTGACGCGTGCGGGGAAACCCGAAGAGATTGCGACCGCGGTACGATTTTTGCTGTCGCCCGATGCTTCGTTTGTCACGGGGCACGCGCTGGTAGTGGATGGCGGATTGACTGCCCAGTTGCAGGATGAAGCCGCACGCGTGATGGGCTAGGCCAGAAACGGGCAAGTGAATTCTCATAAAAGTGGGGACTGCATCAGATTGGCGGTCCCCACTTTTTTATTGACAGCAATCGATGCTGGACGCTACACAACCCCGCGTTGCGGGGTAACGTGGCGTCCTATTCCGAGCTTTGCATCATTCCTGAAGCTCGCGCAGATTTTGCCAGAGCAGATAGGCGCCCGCGGCCAGGGTAAGCCCGGAAAGGATGGACCAGAAGAATTCGTAGAATAGAACCAGGGCGGCGACGACGGTCAGCGCCAACGTGACGCTGGTGACCAAACGGGTGACGCGACCGCGGAAGGTGGCTTCGATAAAAACATAGAGGCCCAGGAGGCTGGCGAGGCCAAAAATCAGATATTGGCGGGCGAAATAGGTGAGTGCGACAAACGCGACCATCATGAGACCGATACTCGCGGCGGCCCAGACTTCGGCAAGACGCCCGGCGCGGAAGGCGGCTTCGGGCATAGGTTCGCGTGGTCTTTCCAGGTGTCCGCGGATATTGCCCTGGAAACCTTCGCGCACGCGCAGTGCCTGACGACCCAGGGCCACCAGCACTTCGCGTAACTCCATCGCTTCGCGTTGCAAGGCTGCCAATTCTTCTTCGGCCTTGACCATCTGACGCCGGTATTCGATCTGCATCTGTTTCAGATGCGGTTCGCTGTCAATCGCTTCGGCGGCAACCTTCAGGCGGCGCGCGGCTTGCTTGCTGTCGTTGATTTTCTGTTCCAGCGCGCGCAGCTGGGTTTGGGTTTCGGCGCGGCGTTTTTCCAGCAACGAGAGTCGATGGCCGGGCGGTGGGGCTTTATCCAGCCCGGCCCAGCCCACAGGGTCATACCAGGCGCGGCGCACGGTGCGGTCGCGGTTATACATTGGCCCGGCAGGCGCATTTTCGCCCGCAAATGGATCGCGGGCAAAGAATCCCCACAAGCCACGATAGCCTGTGAGCCAGCCGTCCGCTTCGGTGAGCACCATAGGCGTTTCCCATTCTTGGGGCTGGCCCGGACCAATGGCGAGACCATCGCCACGGGCATAGTCGATGAACGGTACCAGAAAGATGTTGTTGGGGTGCGGGATGTCGGTATCGTCGGTGCTGCGATATTGGCGCAGGCTTTCGTGCCAGAAGGTGCTCAGGGCATCGGTGACGCGCACCAGAGGCGAAAGGAAGGATAGCTCGATCTCGGTGAGATAGTCGCCGCGCGAAAAATATCCGGCGTGTGATCCCGCGCCAACATAGACAACGGGATGCAGTCCCACGCGTTCCAATTCCGGGTCGTGCCAGCTGCGCCGCAGATTATCGCCGTTGTCGTCGTGGGCGGCATAGGCAACCCAGGTCGGTTGATACTGATACATCCAGGCATCCAGCGCCGCCTGCTTCGGGTCGATGGGCGGTTCCGCTTCGGCATCTTCGGTGGAAAGATAGATGCTAATCATCTCCCAATCGGCTTCGTGATCATTCGCACCCGAAAAGCCGGAACGCCAGTTGTTAAAGACATAGAAGAACCAATATTGCAGGACTGTCCAGCCACCTTCCTGGAACACGCGCCCATAATAGCTATAGCCTTCGCGCTGCTGAATCATGCGGTTGTAGGCGATGGCCGAGGCGGCTGCGGTATCACCCGGCACACGCCCGCGTGCCAGCAATGTCACATTGAAGATGGCATCCAGCATACGTGCGGTATAGCCTACCCGCGCCAGACGACCCGTACCGGGGCGAAAGTCAGCGTCGGCGTGTCTGGATTCCAGGCGATGGTGGGCATAGTGTTCGGCCATTTCCCGGGGCCGCAGCGGATCGGTGAAGCGCAGAAACTGCACAGATTCAGGATTGCGTAACTCGGCTTCGACCAGGCGCTCAGGAGTCAGCTGGCCGGGCGGCACCAGACATTCGGCATCCTGCTGCGGTCGCTGAATCCACAGGCTGGCTGCTTGCAAGTAACGGTCAACATCGACTGGGAAAAAGTTTTCGCCGCGTGTAAAGCGGAGAATCGGTTCATAGCGTTGCAAGAGCGCGGCTTGTAAGCGCGGGGCGATGGGCGAAAATCCAATCATGGTGTTTTATCGTTTACCCCGGGATTGGGTATAGTATTGGTACTGGAATTTGTGGCGAATGGTTGGCGTGGCGGGATGTTGGGTGCCCGGTCGGCGCGCATTGAATCTCCACTGCGATCAGTATCATCATCGTCATCGTCGCCAAACAGCTCGGTCGGATCATTTTTGTCCAGGGCATCGGCATAGAATGAACTGCGAACTTCGTGGGTGTTGAGGTACATCACCACAATGATGCAGGAAACCAGGGTCCAATAGGTGAGACTGTTGGCTGCTTCGAGTATATAGCTGGAGAGTGCAAAGACCAGGAGCAGGGCCTGGATCATCATGGCTTGCAGCCATGCGCCTTTGCGCACGCGTACCAGTCCCAGCACTGCACGCCCGGCAAAAAATGCCAGGGGGATGGAGAGGATGCTGAAGAGCAGTGTATCGACCGCCGTCGCCGACAGCCCAGTGAGCGCACGCTCGCGGATCCAGTTAACCTGGCTCAGATAGAGGACAGTGGCAAAGGCGAGCCCTGTTGCCTGCAAGACCATGAGCAGAGCAACCACACGCAGCGTCCACAAACGCGCGCGCGAGTCGAGCGCGATATGTCTCTCGGTTCCTGTGGGGGAAGCCGGGGAATAAGGTGTCTCGGTGTTGGGTGGACGATCTGGCGGTGAGATGTCTGATTGTGTCATATTCCGACCTTTGCACGCATTTTATTGCCGCAAATGTAAAACGGCTTCATCGCTTGAAAATAAATAGTTTCGAATACATCTCCCATCCTGGCCGCGATTCACTATCAATGGCCCAAATCTAGAGATGCAGGTAATGCTATGAGCAATTCTATGGAACCGACGCTATCTGCGGAGCTGCAACAAGCGGTGTTGCAGGGCGTAGATACGCAACGGCTGTTAGACACGGCGGTCGCACTCATCGAAGTGCCCAGCCCGACGCGCAGCGCAGGCGCAGTCGCCGACCGGTTGGCGCAGATTTTAACGGACGATGGCTTTGTGGTAGAACGCCCAGTTGCCAACTGGCCCGAGGCGCCCGCCGTGGTGGTACGTTTTGATAGCGGAACACCGGGACCCATCCTCCAGTTTAATGGACATCTGGACACGGTGCATCTGCCGTTTATCCCGCCGCGGGTAGAAGATGACACGCTATACGGTTCCGGTGCATCGGATATGAAGGGCGGGATCGCCGCGTTTGTCGAGGCGCTGCGCGTGTTGCGCGACCACGATTTGTTGCAGGCGGGCGGCATTTTGCTCACTGCCCACGATCACCACGAAGGCCCCTGGGGCGACCGGCGTCAGTTGCACGGCCTGATCGCGGCGGGCTACACGGGCGATGCCGTCTTGTTGCCCGAATATCTGGCCGACCGCTTGCCCGTTGCCGGGCGTGGGATGGCAATCTTCGAAGTGGATATTCACCGTGAGGGCGAACGCATTCACGAGACGTTGCGCGACCCCGCGACGCCCGATGTGATTGCCGCGGGTGTGGAACTGCACCGCCGATTGCAGGCCCTGAACCAACAGGTTGCCCAGATCACTGCGCCCCATGCCGGGCACGATTCGGTCTTTGTTGGCTACTTCCAAGCAGGTGAGATTTTCAACCAGTCGCCCACTTTGTGCAAGATCAAAGGCACGCGCCGTTGGGTAACGCCTGGCCAAACCGAGGCCGTGCTGGCCGAATTGCAGGTGATTTTTGATGAGGTTGCTGCGCATACCAATACGCGAATGGAAGTGAATTTCGACGTGACCGGCGACGCGTTCCGGCTGGATCAAAGCTCGTCGTTTGTGACTGCGTTTCAGGATGCATATCGCGCGGTTGCCGGTGTGCCTTTGGTTGCAGGCACCAAACCTTTTGTGGATGACGGCAATATTTTCGCCGGCACAGCAGGCATCCCCGCGATTACACACGGTCCCAACGCTTTTGGCGCGCACACGCTGGAAGAACGTGTGGCGGTTTCCGAACTGACACGCGTCGCGCAGGTTTATGCGCTGACTGCGCTGGGCTTCTGTCGGAACGCGGCGGCTGCCTCTTGATATCAGTCCAGTTTCAACCTGCATTCACTATGCCTTATCGACAGTTTTTAGACTATTTTAGGAGAATCTATCGCTCATGTCGCTCGACGCTCGTCGCGAACAACTGATTAAGCGCACGTTTCTGGATTATCGTCAGATCACCGACTTTCTGGAACAACCGCTGGTCCTCAACCGTGCCCAGGGTCTCCACTATTGGGATGATGCGGGCACGGAATATTTTGATACCATCGGCGGTATTTTTGTGGCAATTCTGGGCCACGGTCACCCGCGGATTCTGGATGCCATGCGCAAGCAGATGGAAGAGATCTCGTTTACGCCACCCTTGCACGCCGTTTCGGATGTGGCGCTGAATTTCATCGAGAAGCTGGGCCAGGTTGCACCCGGCAATCTGAACTATGTGAAACCCTTCAGCGGTGGTTCGGAATCGGTGGAATCGGCGCTCAAGTTTGCCCGCCAATATTACAAACAAGCGGGGAAACCCAGCAAATTCAAGTTTATCAGCCGCTATCAGGGCTATCACGGTGGCACATTTGGCGCGATGGCGGCCAGCGGCACGGGCAAGCGGCGTACTCCCTTTGAACCGCATGTGCCGGGCTTTGTGAAGGTTTTCCCGCCCACCTATTATCGGGATCGCTTCCCGACCTGGGAAGAGACCAACCGCTTCTGCGCGCGCATGTTCGAAGATGTGATCATCAACGAAGACCCGGATACGGTTGCCGGGATCATTGTGGAGCCGATTGGCAATACTGGCGGCATTATTACGCCTACTGAAGAATACTTCCAGATTCTGCGCGAAATCTGTGATCGTTATGACGTACTGCTGATTTTTGATGAAATTATCACCGGCTACTGCCGCACGGGCAATATGTTCGCGGCGCAGACTTTTGGGGTTACGCCCGATATCATCTGTGGCGGCAAGGGGCTTTCCAGCGGCGCGATTCCGTTGGGTGCCATGATTGCGCGGGAAGATTTGGGCGAGGTTTTCCTGGGCACGAACGAGTCGGATGTGGCGTTTGCACATGGGCATACGTTTGCCGGCAATCCGTTGGCATGTGCCGTGGGGCTGGCTGTGTTGAACGAGCTGGAAGACGGTAACTATGCACAAAAAGCGCAGACGATGGGCGACTATCTCACCGAGAAGCTCGAAGGCCTCAAGCAATATGGTGTGGTGCGTGAAGTGCGCGGGCGCGGCATGTTGCGCGGCGTGGAATTGATGCGCAACGACGATTCTATGCAACCGTTTCCCCAATTGGGCACTGCGCTCAAGCGCACGTCCGTGCAGAATGGCCTGATCATGCGCGTGGATCCCAACTGGTTTGCGGTGGCCCCGGCGCTGATTGCCGAAAAATCGGATATAGACGAAATGGTCGAGCGGATTGAGCGCAGTTTGCTCGCCGCCCTGGAAATTGTGGGTGTGTAGCTATGATGGTGATACGCAAGTCCGATTTGGTCGCACAGGTCGCCGATAACTGGCGTCTGGCCCACCAACGCCGGGGGGAGTGGCTGGTGCCGCCCGGTGGGCCGGATCCGGCAGAGATCTATCACGCATTGCAGGCGCTGGCGCCCGATGCGGCCCCCGAAGCCATCGCCACGATCACCGGCGATGCACGGTGGACGGCGAATATCTGCCAGGAGTGTGGTGAGGATCGGGACGTATTGGTGGCATTTGGCGCAGGCGAAGTGACGCATCCGACCGATATGGCCTTTCTCTGTCTGGCTTGCCTCGAAGCGGGCGCGCAGTTGGCGCGGGTATAGGACGCCCACGCAGGGGCGACTGCATAGTTGGCAATGATTGGGGATATGTCATTGGGTAGTGGCATGGCAGTGCTCTATCGCGCCTACTCAATGACATATTATCCTCTGTGCGGTTTGCCCTATTTTTCAGGGCTGTCTGGCAAAGGATGTGTACTGTGACCGATGAATTGCAGAATAGTACGCGGCAGGGCGCAGATTGGCGTACGCAGGGTGTGCAGGTGATTTCGGGTAATAGTCTGGATACAGACACGGCGCAAACACCGGGCATGACCCGCGCGGCTGCCATCAATGCGGCGCGCGTCGGCGCGCAAAAGATTTGGGCGGGCACGGTGACTATCGAGCCGAATGCCAAGACGGGCGCGCACCATCACGGCGCGCTAGAGAGCGTGATCTACGTGGTGGCAGGCAGGGCGCGTATGCGCTGGGGCGAACAGTTGGAGTTTGTGGCCGAAGCCGGACCGGGCGATTTTATCTTTGTGCCGCCCTATGTGCCCCATCAGGAAATCAACGCGGCGGAGGACGCACCGCTCCACTGTGTGCTGGTGCGCAGCGACCAGGAGCCGGTGGTGGTGAATCTGGATATTCCCGCGGTGGAAACGCCCGAAACCGTCTATTGGGTGGATCCCATTCACGCACATCCGGGGAAGTCGCAGCCGGGAACAGAAGCATGAGCAGACTTCGCCATACCAGGCTAGCCAGTGGACAGAAGCCTGCGCGGACTTTGGCCGATGCTGACGCGTGACAGTCATTGTACCTATTGCGGCACCGCCTACACCGACGTGGATGGCTGGCCGCGTACCTGTGCGGCGTGTCAGCAGATTTCATTCCGCAATCCTGTGCCGGTCACGATTGTTCTCGTCCCGGTGGATGATGGCGTGCTGGTTGTGCGGCGGGCTATCGAACCTCATCGCGGCAAACTGGCGCTACCCGGCGGCTATGTGGATTTTGGCGAGACTTGGCAAGCCGCGGGTGCGCGCGAGGTATGGGAAGAAGCCGGCGTGGTGGTGGATGCCAGTGGAATGCGTCCGCTAGAAGTCTTCAGCGCGCCGGACAATACGCTGATCATTGCTGGGATTGTACCGACACTTTCCGCCGCCGACCTGCCGCCCTTTGCTGTCAATTCTGAAAGCAGCGAACGTCGGGTTTTGACCGAACCTGAACCACTGGCGTTTGATCTGCATTCCGATCTGCTTACCCGCTATCTGAACGGAAACCTATTGGGTTACACCGTCCAGAAACCCGCGCCAAGCCCCGCACGTCACCGTATGCCAGACGCGACCTGACCCCGTCAATTCTTCGTCAAGCTATCCCCATCAAAGTATAAACTCTTCCCAATCCATTCTAGCGCTGTGTGCCGCGTATCCAGGCAATCAACTCCAGCAGCGCGGTTGGCTCGCCATGATTGCCCGCCTTGAAGATAATCCAGGGGCGGGCCTGGGGCGCGTGGGCATTGCAGACCAGGGGCATCCCCGGCTGTACCTCGGCCAATACGCGTAATCTGGTTAGCGCCAATTGTTCCAGCGCCAATTGTGCCGTATCGCCGCCCACGACGATGAGCGTGCCGGGGTGACGTGTCTGGAGTCCTGCCGCCACAGTCGCGCCCAGCTGCGCGGCCAGAACGCGTGCGCCGTCCCCTTCCAGGGATGTCCCCTGGGTAGGTTGCGGCAAGTGCAGGATCAACGTGGGGACATCCCAATCGGGCGTGGCGGTTGTTACATCCCAGCACGGAATGGCGGCCTGGCGGGCCGTGGCGATCTGAGCGTGGGCCGTGCGACTGCCGCTGCCCACCACGATCCAGATGGGTTCGGCGCGTACCGTGTGGATGTGGGGCAGGCGCGCCGGGGCGGCGGTTTTATGGGCCTGAGCTTCGCATTCATCTACTGTAGGCGCATTCGCCAGGCGCGCAGTGGCTTTGCGCTCGGCAATGCGGCGTGCCAGGGGTGCGACCAGACCTGCGCTGCCGCATAGAATGACGTTGGGAATCGGTTCCGTGGCCGCCACCAGGGTCGCCAGATCGTCATCCTGCATACTGTCCACCACAATGAGCCGCGCGCCGTCGGCGTGAGCTTGTTCTATCGCGTCACGCAACACAGATTCTCCCTGGCGGACGGGTGCAAGGCCAATCTGTGCGACGGGATAGGCGCTCTGTGCACGCAGCAATTCCACTAAATTCGCGCCACTTTCCAATGTATGGCTGCTAACGGCCTGGATCGCTGTTGTATCTGGTTCGCTGTTCCCTGTGGCGTCCCGTGTGGGTTCCGCTGCGGGCGGGGAGGCGGCGGATGTCGATGCATCGCGCGCCGAGGTAGCTGGCGACGTAGCGCTAGCCCGGCGGCGGATCAACTTGCCATCATGCAGGCCGCGTCCTTGTTGAGGAAAGGCCGGGCAGATCACCACAAACGTGGATTGATTGTCAATGTTGATTGTGTCAAGCATTGAATCGATCTCGGCACCGATATTGCCGCGCAGTGTTGAATCAACTTTTTTGTACCAGATGGGTGATTGATCCAATGACTTCCGATGTGCTTGTTGGTATTGCACAATGGCGCGCGTAGCCTGGGCGGCGAGGGCGGGGGGCAGGTGACGGCTGTCGGTAGTCAATGCCACCAGTTCGCTGGCGGAAGATGTGTATTCTGCGCGTGGTGATTGCGGGGCTGGGGTCAGGTCGATTTCGGCGCGTAGTCCTGCGCTGAAACCGCGTGCGGCACAGTCGGCTGCGCCGGTGAGGTCATCTGCCAGAATAATCAACATTGTTTTGTGATCAATATTGCTCATGTTGATTGTTGCGTATGTTGAGCTGAGATCATCTGGACGGCAACATCGATAGCCGCCAGCAGGCTGGTTTCATCGGCGACGCCAGTGCCCGCAATGTCGAACGCAGTGCCGTGGTCTACAGAGGTCCGAATGATGGGCAGACCCATACTCACATTGACGCCGCTGTCGAAGGCCAGAAGCTTCATGGGAATGTGTCCCTGGTCGTGGTACATGGCGACAACGATGTCATATTCGCCTTTGACCGCGCGCAGAAAAATCGTGTCGGGCGGCATGGGATCGCTGACATTCAAGCCCTGGGCGCGGGCCGCCTTAATGGCGGGCACGATCTGCTGGGTCTCCTCATCGCCAAAAAGACCGGCCTCTCCGGCGTGGGGATTTAATCCGGCAACCGCAATACGGGGGGCGGCGATGCCCAGTGCACGACACGAACGCTGGGCCAGGTGGATCACCTCCAAAACGCGAGGCGTCTGCACGCGCCGGATGGCTTCCTGAAGCGATACATGTGTGCTGACGTGCACCACACGCAGGCTGGGACCGACCAGCAACATGCTTACCTGCGTCGCGCCCGTGCGTTCGGTCAGGAGTTCGGTGTGTCCAGGGTAGTTGAATCCGCCCAGATGCATGGCTTCCTTGTTCAGCGGCGCAGTCACAATCGCCTGCACCGTGTGATCCAGTGCGAGATCGCAGGCGCGGAAGACGGCTTCGACCGCGGCGCGTCCGGCTGCCGCGCTTACCACACCGGGCGCGATAGACTGGGGATCGGCGTTCGCCAGATCGAGCACCACCATGTTGCCGGGCTGGAAGGGTTCGTTTGGGTCTTCAACCAATTTGGACAGCGAGGCGTTCAGGTCGCCCGGCGCGCTGGGCAACGTGTGCAGGGTGGGCGGGGCACCGTCGAGCCAGCTTGCAGCGCGGGCCAGAATGCGCTGATCGCCAATGACCACGGGGCGGCACTTTGTGTATAGTGCGGGGTGGCGCAGGGCCTTGAGGATGACCTCTGGGCCTATCCCCGCGGGGTCGCCTAGCGTGATAGCAAGCAGGGGGCGCGCGTGTTGCTCATGCATATAATATCCTTTCGTTTTGCTAATCTGTCTGTAGCCCATTATAGACGCACTCTTGCCGAAGCGCGTGCATTGGGGCAGAATAGCAACAGATTCACGCAATTTACCGATATATAAACAACGGCCAAAAACAACTATATAGAGGGTAGACAGAGGGACGTATGACGACATCGAGCCATTCTGACAGTAGCCCCCGCAACGGTCATTCGCAAGATAGCCAGCAATACCGCCAGATTGACGTGCGGATTGACGCCGAAGACCCGGCACTATATGAAGTGCAGACCAACGCTGCCGGTCCAACGGGCAGCCTGCCGCTGGATGAGGAGCTGTTGCTCCACGCGCCCAGCGGCGATCTCTTTGGATTGAGCCAGAACGCGGGCATGGGCTGGGACCCGCGCTTTCTGCGCCAACCGGAATTTCTAATCCTCAGCACGCAGGGCGGCATCCGCGCGCCCGACGGCAAGCCGATTGCCCTGGGCTATCACACAGGACACTGGGAAGTCGGTTTGCTCATGCAGGAAGCCGCCAAGGAAATTGCGCGCCAGGGCATGATTCCCTTTGCGGGTTTTGTGACCGACCCATGCGACGGGCGTACGCAGGGCACGGTGGGGATGATGGACAGCCTGCCCTATCGCAACGACGCGGCAATTGTGTTGCGCCGCCTGATCCGCTCGTTACCCACGCGCAAAGGTGTGTTGGGCGTGGCTACCTGCGACAAGGGCTTGCCCGCCATGATGCTGGCTTTGGCCGGGCAGCCGAATCTCCCCGCTGTGCTGGTGCCGGGCGGTGTGACGCTGCCGCCCACCGAGGGCGAAGACGCGGGCAAGGTGCAGACAATTGGCGTACGTTTTACCCACGGGGAAATTAGCGTGGAAGAAGCCGCGGATGCAGGCTGCCATGCCTGCGCCTCGCCGGGGGGCGGGTGTCAGTTTCTGGGCACGGCAGCCACCAGTCAGGTTGTGGCCGAAGCGTTGGGCATGACCCTGATGCACGCTGCGCTCGCGCCTTCGGGCCAGCCGATCTGGGCGGATATGGCGCGTCGTTCGGCCCAGGCGCTGATCAACCTGGCGATGGACGGCAAAACCACCGCAGACATTCTCACAGAGGATGCGCTGCACAATGCGATGGTCGTGCACGCGGCCTTTGGCGGCAGCACCAATCTGCTGCTGCACATTCCGGCCATTGCCTATGCCGCGGGGCTGCCGCGGCCTACGGTTGACGATTGGACGCGGATCAATCGCAGTGTGCCGCGCCTGGTAGATGCGCTGCCCAATGGCCCGGTAGGCCATCCCACGGTGCAGGTATTTATGGCGGGCGGCGTGCCCGAAGTGATGCTGCATCTGCGCGAATTGGGTTTGCTGCGCCTGAATGTGCTGACCGCGCACAACCGCACGCTGGATGAATTGCTGGATGAATGGGCAGGCAGTGAACGGCGCACGCAACTACGCGCACGGCTCTTGGAAGTCGATGGAATTGACCCGGACGACGTGATCATGTCGCCTGCGGCGGCCAAGGCGCGCGGGCTGACCAGCACGGTCACCTTTCCCATTGGCAATATTGCCCCCGAAGGATCGGTGGTCAAGAGCACGTCGATTGATCCCTCGGTGCTGGATGCCGAGGGCGTCTATCGCAAGACCGGCCCGGCACGCGTCTTTGCCAGCGAACGCGACGCCATTGCCGCCATCAAGGGGCAGGACGGGCAATCGATTCAGGCCGGGGATGTGATGGTGGTGGCGGGGCGTGGGCCGATGGGGTCGGGCATGGAGGAGACCTATCAACTGACATCGGCGCTCAAGTATCTGCCCTGGGGCAAGGAAGTGACACTCATCACCGATGCGCGGTTCAGCGGGGTGAGCACGGGCGCGTGTATCGGGCACATCGGCCCCGAAGCCCTGGCCGGCGGTCCGATTGGACGGCTGCGCGAGGGCGACCTGATCGAGATTGTAATCGATACCGTCAATCTCACCGGCAGCATGAATATGGTAGGCCACGACGGTGAACGCTATTCGGCAGAGCAAGGGGCACAGGTCCTGGCCGAGCGGGCGCTCAATCCTAACATTGCGGCGGATAGTCGTCTGCCCGCGGATACAAAACTCTGGGCGGCGTTGCAGGGCGCCAGTGGCGGAACGTGGGGCGGCTGTATCTATGATGTAGATCGGATTGTGGCATTGCTGGAAGCGGGCGAGCGCGCGCTGGCAGGCGAGGCTGTGGCTGCAGCCTAGACATATTTTGCTCTGTCTGGATTCGTACCACTTACAATGGGGCTTAACATTTAGTTGACAACCACGCTATTGGATTCTTACTATGCTGAGAACAGGTGACGGTAGGCCGCAAGCAGTCTTTTTCGACCTTTACGAAACACTCATCACTGAATTTGATCCAAATTTTACGCCACGCCCAACCCTTGCAGAGTGGCTGCAAGTAGATCATCAACGATTTGTCGCAGAATGGCGAAAATTCCAGAAACGCAAAATGGAGGGGAAGATACCCAATTTCCCAGCTGTCCTGAAAGAGATATGCCAGAGGCTGGAAGTTATCCCACCGCCTGAACACGTACTTCAGAGGCTTTTAGAAGAGCGTGTTGAAGCCAAAGCAATTCCCTTTCAACAAATTGAAGAAGGTATTCTTCAGATGTTAATGCGGCTACGCAATGCTGGTGGTATCAAACTTGGTCTCATCAGCAACGCTTCCGATGAAGAGGTAGGAGGTTGGAAATCATCCCGTCTATCATCATTTTTTGACGATGTGATTTTTTCATATGAGGTAGGTATTGCTAAGCCAGATAAACAGATCTATGGTCTGGCTTGCGAGCGATTGGGCGTATCCGCAGGTGCGAGTTTGTTTGTAGGGGATGGAACAAGCGATGAATTGGTTGGAGCGAAGAATGCGGGCATGAAGCCAATGTGGGCAGTTTGGTTTTTGAATCGATGGCCTGAATGGAAAATGCCATTGGATATTCGCCAAAGAAATGCCCAGTTTACAGAACTTAAATCGCTTGTTGATCTCATTTCTATTATCGATTCGGAAGGCTAAAGGGTAGCCAAACTAGCAAAGGAAGTGTTATTCATGCCAACTCTTGCTCCGGCAGAGCTTG
>JBBDIO010000137.1:0-18147 GCA_040880365.1 Litorilinea sp. | reverse complement strand
GCCAAACTAGCAAAGGAAGTGTTATTCATGCCAACTCTTGCTCCGGCAGAGCTTGTCACGTTTGTAGAGAAAATTTTCGTGGGGGCGGGCGCGCCTGCCGACATTGCCAACACCGTTGCCGCCTCGCTGGTGAACAGCGACCTGATGGGGCATGAGTCCCACGGGGTCGTGCGTGTGCGCCAATATCTGGATGGGATCGCGCGCGGCGATACGGATCCGGCGGGGCGTCCCCAGATAGTGCACGAACGGCCTACACTTTGTCTGGTAGATGCGGGCAAGGGTTTTGGGCAGGTGGGCGCGCGCTTTGCCATGGAACAGGCAATTGGACGCGCGCGCGATTACGGTCTTTCGGCGGTGGGCTTGAAACAATGTGCGCATGTGGGACGGCTGGGCGAATGGGTGGAATTGGGGGCGCGCGAAAACCTGGTCGCGCTGGCTTTCTGTAATGGCGGCGGACGCGGCGGGGCGGTGACGCCCTTTTGGGGTGCCGAACGGGTACTCGGCACCAACCCTATTGCCGCGGCGTTGCCCAACGGCGATGGCGCGCCAATTGTGCTGGATTTTGCCACCAGCGCAGTCGCCGAAGGCAAGGTGCGCGTGGCGCGCAACCGCAATAAGCCCATTCCCGAAGGCTGGGTGATCAACAGTGCCGGTGAACCGACCACGAACCCCAATGACCTGTATGAGGGCGGCATGTTATTGCCTGCGGCGGGCCACAAGGGCTATGGGCTTTCCTTGTTGGCGGAATATCTGGGCGGCGTTCTGACCGGCGCAGGCTGCCCCTGTTTTCCGGCGTTCGTGGCGGGCAACGGGGTGCTCTTTATGGTGATCGATGTGGAGGCGTTCCGTCCCTTTACCGATTACCAGGAGGATAGTACGGAATTGGTGCGCCGGGTGAAAGCGGCCCAACCGGCGCCGGGCTTTGACGAGGTGTTGTTGCCGGGCGAGCCGGAGCAACGCATGTTGGCCCAGCGCACCGCATCCGGTCTGACGCTGGACGCCGCAACCTGGACGCATCTCACCGAGGCCGCGACCGAATTTGGCATCGCGGCCGAAATTCCTTCTGCCGCATAGGGACATTTTGGCGAGCAAAACAGGCGGGATCAAAAAAAGGCGACGGCAGGGTCACAAAGACCTTACCGCCGCCTTTTTTTACAATCAGGCACGCGTGAGCATGAAGACAGCCGTAGTGGCGAGCAGATTCTTATAGCGACCGACGCGTACGGATTTGCCGCCGGTGAGGTAGGCTTCCTGCAAAATCTGGATGCCAATGCGGTCACAGAAGATGGCGAAATCGGTTACGGTGAACGCTTGCCAGCGCGGGGCTTCGTACCAGCGTTGGGGCAGATCGACCGCCTTGGGCATACGTCCCGTGAGCAGCAATTCCAGCCGGCAGCGCCAATAGCCCCAGTTGGAGAAGCTGACGATGGCGTTACGCCCTACGCGCAAGGCTTCGTCCAGCATCATTTTGGGATCATCGAGAAACTGGAGCGTCTGGGTCAGCGTTACGATTTCGAAGCTGTGGTCGGGATAATCGGCGAGTCCTTCTTGCAGATTGCCCTGGCGCACGCTAAGCCCGCGGCGCACACATGCCAGCACGCCTTCCTCGCCCAGCTCGATGCCGCGCCCCCGCACCTGTTTTTCGGTCGTGATGTAGGCCAGCAGTTCCCCATCGCCACAGCCCAGATCCAGCACCTTGCTGCCCGGTTCGATCATGTCGGCAATGACCAGCAGATCAGGGCGCAGCGTGGCGCGGGTGGGGACGGCGGGCAGGAGCGGATGGGCGGATTTTGTCATCACGGACGAACTGCTTCGGGATTGGGTGCTGCGTTTGGCTCCTCGCTCGCGGGGGTGCCCGCAAATTTGTCCGCTTGGGAAAGCAGGCGACTGGCGGCGTCGGTTCGTCGCGCCGGGGTTGCGTCTGCGATTTCCGGGCCGGGCACGTCAATGCCTTCTTCGCGCGTCAATCGATCCAGAAAGCTGGCAAGCAGCCCATCCATCGTTTCGACTTCGAGCAGGAAGGCATCGTGGCCCCATGAGCTTTGGATATCCAGATAGGTAATATCTGTACCCACGGCCGTGAGCGCGCTCACCAGGCGCTTGCTGTGATAGCTGGGGTATAGCCAGTCGCTGGTAAAGCTGACGACCAGGAATTTTACCGCTTCGGCCTGGGAAAAAGCCGCAGCCAGCGAGCCGGTCGGGCGACTCAGGTCGAAATAGTCCATTGCTTTGGTGACATAGAGATAGCTATTGGCATCAAAGCGGCGGGTGAAGCTGTTGCCGTTGTATTTCAGATAGCTTTCGACCTCGAATTCGGTGTCGAACTCATAGCCATATTGCTCCAGGCTCTGCAAGCGACGCCCAAACTTTTTGTGCATGGACTCCTCGCTGAGATAGGTGATATGGCCGATCATGCGCGCCAGGGCCAACCCCGCGTCGGGCTTGATGCCTGTGGCGTAGTAGTCGCCGTTATGCCAGGCCGAATCGGCATAGATGGCCTGGCGCCCTACTTCGCTGAAGGCGATGAGCATGGGGCTGTGAAAGGCCGTGGTCGCCAGGGGGATGGCCGCGCGTACTCGTTCGGGATGGTGG
Organism: Litorilinea sp.; assembly: GCA_040880365.1. Taxonomy (GTDB): domain Bacteria; phylum Chloroflexota; class Anaerolineae; order Caldilineales; family Caldilineaceae; genus JBBDIO01. The sequence goes on along the minus strand of JBBDIO010000137.1, from coordinate 15,555 downwards.
GCTGCCCATTCGAGCACTTGCATGCCGCCCATCGAGCCGCCGGCAACGCAGAGCAGGCGGTCAATGCCCAGGTGGTCGATCAACTTCTCCTGGGCATTGACCATATCGGCAATTGTGACCACGGGAAACGCCAGCCCATAGGGTTTGCCGGTTGCCGGATTGATGCTGGAAGGGCCGGTAGACCCATAGCAACTGCCCACGACATTGGTGCAAATAACAAAAAACTTGTCGGTGTCGAATGCTTTGCCGGGGCCGATGCACTCATCCCACCAGCCGGGTTTGGCGTCGTCGGCGGCATGAAAACCGGCCGCGTGCGCGCTGCCGCTGAGGGCGTGGGTGATGAGAATCGCGTTGGTGCGATCCGCGTTCAGCCGCCCATAGGTTTCATAGGCCAGCGTAATCGGCCCCAGGGTCGCGCCGCTTTCCAGGTGCATGGGTTCATCTTCGGCAAACGTGAACGTTTGCGGTTGGATAATTCCCACCGAGCGGGGCGCATTCACCGCCGGATTCTCTATCTGCATTCTTGTCATGCTTACCTCCACCGGCGAACTCATGCAGTAGCCGCAGCCAATGCCTGATCCAGATCCCAGAAAATATCATCGAGATCTTCCAGCCCTACGCTGAGCCGCACAAAGTCGGACGTGACCCCCGCGGTGACCATTTCGTCGGGATTGAGCTGGCTGTGGGTGGTGCTGGCAGGATGAATCGCCAGGCTTTTGGCGTCGCCCACGTTCGCCAGGTGGCTAAAGAGCTTCAGGCTGTTGATAAACTTGCGACCGGCTTCGATGCCGCCGCGAATCCCAAAGCCCAGCACTGCGCCCGCGCCCTTGGGCAAATATTTCTTGGCCGCGTCGTGGTCGGGGTGCGTTGCCAAGCTGGGATGTGTTACCCAATCGACGGCGTCGTGCCCGTTCAGATAATCGGCCACGGCTTCGGCATTTGCCACATGGCGATCCATGCGCAGATTCAGGGTTTCGATGCCCTGGACGGTGAGCCAGCTGTTCAGGGGGGCCTGACATGCGCCCACATCGCGCAGGATCTGGACCCGAGCCTTGAGGATGAAAGCGGGCGCGCCCAGATCGGCATAGACCAGCCCGTGATAGCTGGGATCGGGTGTGGTGAAGTTTTCGAAGCGTCCGCTGCGCCAGTCGAATTTGCCGCCGTCGATGATTGCGCCACCAATGGTGGTGCCATGCCCGCCAATGAATTTGGTGGTGCTGTGGACCACAATATCCGCGCCCCATTCGATGGGACGGCACAGATAGGGCGTGGCAAAGGTGTTGTCGATCATGAGGGGGATGCCGTGGGACTGGGCAATGGCTGCAACTTCCTCCAGGGGGAAGACCGAAATGTCGGGATTGCCCAGTGTCTCGCCGTAGAGAATCTTGGTATTGGGCTGGACGGCCTTTTCAAAATTGGCGGGATCGCTGGGGTCTACGAACGTGACTTCGATGCCCATGCGCGGCAAGGTATAGCGAAACTGGTTGTAGGTGCCGCCATAGAGCCGGCTGCTGGTCACAATGTGGTCGCCTGCGCTGCAAATGGTCATAATTGCCATGATCTGCGCCCCGTGTCCGCTGCTGGAGGCCAGCGCGCCTACACCGCCTTCGAGCGAGGCCAGGCGTTGTTCCAGCACATCGGTCGTGGGGTTCATGATGCGGGTGTAGATGTTGCCGAATTCCTGCAAGGCAAAGAGATTGGCTGCATGTTCGGTATCGCGGAATTGGTAGCTTGTGGTCTGGTAGATGGGAACTGCGCGGCTGCCGGTGGCGGTATCTGGTTCCTGACCGGCGTGCAGTTGACGGGTGGCGAAGCCCAATTGACGTTCTTCGGACATGTGAATCTTTTCCTCTTCTCTGAACTTGCTTGTCGATGAAACATTGATAGGTTGAAATGCAGATATTCGGGTACTGGGGAACCTGCACAAATCTGCTAAACACGCTTGCCCAGAGCTGTTGCGGCGGCAGGTGTAGGATACAAAAAACCCCTCATCTCCGGATGAGAGGTGCGCCTGCAAGCTGACCGGCGATGCTGCGTTCCGTAGATAGCGCATCGTAAGCGAAGAGCCTACAATCTCTCATCTTCCAGAACTTTTGTCTGCCGGACTTGGCACCCTGGCGCTGCAAATGGCGTCGTTGCCACTTGTTGCCGGGTTGCCGAGGTTTCACAGGGCCGGTCCCTCCACCTCTCTGGATAAGAGCATTCAGTTGTGATCATTCAGCCGATCATAGTCCAGCCATGGTGGCTTGTCAAGCCTAGGGCAGGCGGATTGTCTGACCCAATTGCAAAATACTCTGGTCGTTCAGTCCGTTCAGATCGAGTAATTGCTGCCAGTCTACGGCATGGCGCAGGGCAATGCTGATGATGGTATCCCCCGCGGCCACAATGTGAACTGCGCCCGCGGTAGACGGGGGGGCGGCTGGTGATGCGGCAACGACCGGCACAGATTCGACCACGGGCAAGGATTCGACAGTTACAGGAACGGTGTTGCCGACGCTGGCCTGGCTCGCCGGGGCAGATGCCGCTGTTGCGTCAGACGAAGCGTTTGTGGACCTGTTTTCGCGTGGCGTCGGGTTGGTTGTATAGCCTGCTGTCACGAAGCCACTTGTATTCGGGGTAGTAGGCTCTGTTGTGGCGGCGGGCGCAGCACCCAGGTTCACACTGGCCGCGACTGCGACAGGTTCACCCACGGTTTCGTTGGCGGCGAGTTCCGGTTGCGCGACTGTAGTGGTTTTTGCGGCTGTGACCTGCACTGTGCCTGGGCGCGCCGGGATCACCATCGCCTGCCCAATCTGCAAAAAGTCCGATTCCTGGAAATTATTTAGCCCGGCCAATTCTTGCCACGTAATGCCGTTGCGGGCCGCAATGCTGAACAGTGTGTCGCCGGGCTGGACCGTATAGGGTTCGGTGGGAATGGGCGGTGCGGCAGGCGCCGTCTCTTGGACAAAATCACTATCGGTGGAATCGCTCTCGGTCGAGGCGGTCGAGCCTGTGGTAGCGCTCTCATCAAATTGCGCCAGACCGGCGGCTTCGACACCGGGAAGACGCACAACCTGACCGATTTGGAGCACCGAATGTTCGCCCAGGCCATTGCCCGCGGCGACCACGCGCCAATCCAGATTGTGGCGAATGGCAATGCCCAACAATGTATCGCCGCTGCGGATGGTGTAGTCCATGCCGCCGGGCGGGACATCGACCGCGGGCCGCGGGGCGGCTGCAGGGGCCGGAGCCGGCGCAGGCTGGGCGGCCGGTACGACTGAAGCCTGCACTGCGGCTTCGCTGCGCCCGGCAGAAAATACGGTCACAAAAATTATCTCGCCCGTATTGGGGCGACTGGCAATGCCGACGCCCACTTCTTGCCAGTGGGGCGTCAATATGTTTACCCGGTGGATATAATCTGCCATCCACCACCGCATTGCGCCATCTACGCTGCTGGAAGATACCCAGTTTTCGCTGACCCACGGTTCCGCAGCATAGCCGGTGCGCGCCACCCGCATCTTGACGGTGGATCCATCCGATCCCCGGTGGCTGTAGTTGTAGTTCACCATCATGTCGGTCGCCTGGCCTTGCGCGGCCTGATTGAGGTGCGCATTTACTGCCAGGGCGTTGAGTCCATTATTCACGCGATGCTGGTTAATCGCCGCCACGATCTCCTGGGCGGAACCGGATAGCTGTTGCACGGTTTCGGCATCGGTTTGCGCCTGGGCTGCGCCGGTGGGTAAGATCGCGCCGAGTATGCCGGCAAGGCAGCACAGGGTGAGGATCATGTGTCGCCACGCGCGCTGAACTGGCTGCATGTGCTGAATTTGGCTGCGGTAGCGCGCACGCCTGAAGTTTATTGGATGCGAACTGAGAGGAGGGCTAGGATTGGTTTGGGCCGGTCGGTGCGGGCACGACCTGGCAGACGCTGTTATCATGCTGGGCATGGTAACAGATAACGATTGGGTTGAGCAAATTGGCTATGAAATCGGTCTGCGCCCGGATCCGTTTCGGATCGTTTGCCTACGGTCTTACTGGCGCATAGGGTAAAGTGACGTAAAATAGGTGTAGCTGCCTACCGGTAACTATCTATTGCTGCCCCACAAATGCAGACCAATGATTGAAAACCTGTCTGCTGAACCAAACCAGTTTGAATTGAAGTCGATGATGTTTTCTTATTGCGAAATGCAAGAAGCGGATATTCCCGAAGTAAGTGGGATGGTAATGCGCTTGTTTCACAACTATATAGCCGACGACTTTCCCGCCCGTTCGCGTACGGGTATTCGTCAGTATCTTAGCGCGCAGGCGCTTTATGCGCGTCACAATTTTCATCATTTTGCACTGGTGTGCAGACTGAATTCGAGCGCCAGTATCTGGCCGCAAACGAAGTCTTATACGGATTCTTCTGGGACGGGCGTGCTCTGGCACGCGTCAGTGTCCGATTCTCCGCCCATCGTGGGTGTGATAGAAGTGCGAGAACACCGGCATATTTCGCTCTTGTTTGTCGATGATGCCCATCAGCGGCGGGGGATTGGGCGTGCGCTGGTCGCCAATGCCGTGGCGCGTTGCCGCCGCAAGCGCCCCGGCCTGACCGAGATAACTGTGCGCGCGGCACCGGGGGCTGTGCCCGTTTATGCGCGGCTGGGCTTTCATCCGGATCGCGCGCGCGATGAAGACGATAGTCCCGCGCTGGCGATGCGGCTGGGCCTATCCTGATTGAGTGATAATTTCAGATGCAGGAAATGCGCGGAGAGAAGCAGGGGATCGTACGCGTGGGGCCACGCCGTTTGACGTATGCCCCACGCGCCAACAGGCAGGGGGAAGACGCGACTTAGGCCGAAGTAAGTGTGGCGTTGAGTACAATCTCTTCCACACTGGCAAGCGCCTTGGAGATGGGGCACTTGGCTTTGGCTTCTGCTGCCAGTTCGTCGAATTTGGCCTGGTCCACACCGGGAACCGTGGCTTCGGTGGTCAGTTCGATCTTGGTGATGGTGGGGCCTGCACCCAGGTGCACCTTGGCGGTGGTGTGGATGGTGTCGGGCGTGAAGCCGTTGTTGGTGAGCAGCGCCGACAGGAACATGGAATAGCAACCAGCATGAGCTGCGCCAATCAGTTCTTCGGGGTTGGTGCCGTCGTCGGCTTCTTCGAAGCGGGAAGCAAAAGTATACGGGCCTTCATAGCGACCGCTGCCCAACTTCAGTGAGCCGCTGCCCTCTTTGAGCGTGCCCTTCCAGGTTGCATCTGCTGATCGTACCGGCATTGTGTGTCTCCTCTTTTCTGTCTGATATTTGTGTAAATGGCTATCACTGATGGCTATCACCGGCAGCCACTGTCGATGCCTACTGCGTCGATGCCTACTGCGGTTGGTCTACACGCCCTATCTTACCCGAAGCGGATGTCCAGAGCCAAAGGCAGGTCGCTTCGGCAGTTGATCATACTGATTTGGCCCGATTTGCTGATAGTGTGCGCAATTATGTGCCAACTCCCATGTACAATTATGTACAATCAACTCCCTAATTCATTTGACAACTTGTGCAAGTCGGCGGATGATATCCGTATTCTCATGAGTGTAGTTAATCTACCAATTGGCTTAGGGCCTTGGCTAGCTTTATGTCGCGCGCGCTGATTGCATTGCCCGCATCGTGAGTCACCAGGTCGATGACTACCCGATTGTAGACGTTGAACCATTCGGGGTGGTGATCCATCTTTTCGGCGAGCATAGCCGCCTGGGTCATAAAGCCAAATGCGTGGACAAAATCATCAAATTCCAACTCTGTATGGAGTTTACCGTCTTTTACTTCCCAGCCATCCAATTGCTGGAGTGACTGGTCTAGTTCAGCCTGACTGAGTGCCTGAGGCATTGTGTATTTCCTTCCGCCTTATGTCTGGCGTTGCGTCATGCATAGTGTCTGGCACTGTAATTCTGCGCCCGTTTACAAAAACTGTGTGCGATCTAAATCCATCGCACACAGTTCACTGTACGAGAGACCCGGCCCTCTACTCAGTAAGATTGCCCTTTTTGTCGTGCGCGCCATGCGCAAACCCTCTGATTTTGGCATATTGCCGGATTCAGCATATTGTAATGTTTCATCCATTTTTTAAGTGTTTGTATGCCACCTAGGCGGAGAATTGTTATGCAGATTTTGGTCTATTACCCGTTTACCCCGGAGCAAGTCCAGGCTTTTCGCGAGTTGGGCGAAGCCAACGGCCACCAGGTTCATTTTGCTGAGAATGAAGACCAGGCGTGTGCAGTTGCCAAGGATGTAGAAGTCATTCTGGGCTATTTCCCGCCGGCGGTGTGTGCTGCGGCCCCGGGTTTGCGCTGGATCCAGTCTTTTAGCGCGGGGATGGATAAGTTTCTCTTCCCCGAAATTATCGAACGCGATGATGTGATGGTGAGCAATGTTGCGGGCCTGTATGCCAGCCAGGGTGCAGAGCACGCGTGGGCCTTTGCGTTGGCATTGGCGCGTCAGATTCCGCTGGCTTTGAATGGTAAGAAAGAGCATTCCTGGACGCGTGGCATGTCTGTGGTCGAGCTGACCGGCGGCACCTTGGGCATTATCGGCATGGGTGGCTTTGGCATCGAGATGGTGAAGCGTGCGCAGGGCTATGATATGGACATCATCGCGGTAGACGCTGTGCGCACCGAAGCGCCGGCAGGGGTGCAGGAATTGCTGCCCTCTACCAAGGAAAACATTCACAGCCTGATTGCCCGCTCCGACGTGGTGATGACAGCCTGCCCGCTCACGGCAGAGACCTATCACCTCATCGGCGAGGAAGAATTTAAGCTGATGAAGCCCACGGCCTATTTTGTGCATGTAACGCGTGGGGGCATTGTCGATGAACCGGCATTGGTACGCGCGCTGGAGGCGGGAGAGCTCGCCGGCGCAGGTCTGGATGTGACGGAAATTGAACCGTTGCCCGCAGATAGCCCGCTGTGGGATGCGCCCAATCTGATTCTGACTCCGCATCGGGCCGGTGGTTCCCAGCATCGCCCGCGCAAGATCTTCGAATTCTTTATGGCGAATCTGGAACGCTACCTGGGCGGCGAGCGTCCGGTGAATGTGGTGGACAAGCGACGCGGCTTCTAAACGCTTTTGGAATTACCGGGCAGAGTTTGTTGCCTGAATGGTCGCGCAGCATCAAAAAGCAGTAATAAAAAGAGACCGAACTTCACTGCGAAGTCCGGTCTCTTTTTGATTTACACGTCTGTGTCTGGCGATGCAGAAGATTTGCTGGTCGGTTTAGTAGCCCAGGTCGCGCAGATATTTCACCATGCGGGCGCTGCGTTTGGCCTCGCTGACAGCATCTTCCTGCCCCGGAATCGGTTGGCCCGGACACGCAGTGACCCAGCGGTCGAACTGGATCTCTTCCAGCGTATTTTTGATGCCTGGGAAATCGCAGTTCTGGCCCTCTCCCACATCGACCCACACGGGCAGATAGAAGCCATCGTCTCGGCGCGAGGTGGAAGAATAGTCTTGCAGGTGGACGTAGTTGAGCTGATCTTTGAAGTCGCGCAAAGACTGGTTCGGTTCATAGCCCCAGAGTTGGGCATGGGACACGTCGATACAGAGCTTGGCGACCTTCAGATTTGCCATGTAGGTCTTCCAGTCTTCCACCGAATCGACCAGCAGATTGGTGTGGATGTGGTAGCTGAGTTCCAGGCCGAACTGCCCGGCATATTCGCCCCACGCGTCGGCGGCAGCCGCGGCGGCTTTAATATCATCCTCGCCGATCTGTTCGCCCTCTTCCTTGCGGCGGCTCATATACATATAGCAGTCGGCCCCGACTTCGGCGGCAAATTCCATGCGTCGCTTGTTCATTTCAAAATTATCGGCGTCGCTCTTTTCGGGCGAGCCGAGCGCAGTGTAGACCACCAGTGGCATGTCGGCATTTTCGCAGACGCGGCGCACGCGGGCAGGCGTGCCCAGCCACTCCAGCGGCAACCGGCATTCCCAGCCATCCCAGCCGGCATTTTTTAGCTCTGCCAGACCGGCCTCGAGATCGGGATTGCGCCAGCGCAACGTACAGTATCCAAGTTTGAAAGCCATCAGGTGCTCCTTTGGGCGATTTTATGTCGCAGTAGAAAGAATTTTTGTGATTTTTGTGCAATAGTTCGATTGAAACGTCTGGATAGGGAGGGTGCGATTGGGAAAACCTGGCAAAATTTCCAGCACCGGATCATGAAAAGGTGACTTGGGTCCGCTTGTCGATTTTGGCATCGTCCAGTTCCATGCCCAATCCGGGTGTGGTGGGCAATTGCACAACGCCATTTTGTGGGACAATCGGGTGCTTTAGGAAATGCTGGTGAATCTGGTTCCATTTGACCAGGAATTCCAGCAGGGGGGTCGTGGTGACGGGCCAGGCGGCGATGAGATGGATGGAGGCCGCCACCGAATGGCCGTGGGGAATCACCGGCAGATCATAGGCCGATGCGATAGCACAGATTTTCATGGTTTCCGAAATGCCGCCCGCCCAGTAGATATCGGGTTGCAAGACATCACATGCGCCGGCATCCATCAGCGCTTTGAGGCCCCAACGCGTGTATTCATGTTCGCCGCCCGAAATGGGAATGCGCACGTTGCGGCGGATTTCGGCATATTGGGCAATCTTGTCGGGCAAAACCGGCTCTTCGAGCCAGCGCGGGCTATATTCTTCCAGGCACGCGGCCATCTGGATGGTATAGGGAACATCCCAGCTCATCCAGCAATCGAGCATGATATCTACGTCTTCGCCCACACTTTCGCGCAGGGTGCGCACCATGCGCAGGTTGCGCTGAATACCGGCTTTGCCGTCGGTGGGGCCATCGCGGAAGAACCATTTGGTTGCGGTGTAGCCTTGCTGCACCACTTCCTGGGCGCGTTCCTGAATCAATTCCGGGTCCAGCGAATAGCCCAACATGCTGGCATAGGCGGGGATTTCGGTGCGGGTGGGACCGCCCAGCAGGGTATAGACCGGCGCATTGGCCCATTTGCCTTTCAGATCCCAGAGGGCGCAATCGACCACGCTGATCGCCATCATGACCAGGCCCTTGCGACCATGCACCATCGCCCGATACATTTTGTCCCACAGGCGTTCGATGGCCAGCGGGTCCTGGTCGAGTAGCATGGGCGCAAGCTGGGTGCCCACAATATAGGCCTGTTCGTGGGGCATGGGGCCGCCGATCCCAACCAGGCCCGTATCGGTTTCGATCTCGACAAAATATGCGGTTACCTCGACGGTGCCTGTGCCGCCGGGGCGATTCCAGCCTGCGCCCAGGTTCTTTTCTTCGGGATAGATATCGAGGGGGCGGATGAGCCGTTCTTCCCAAAACACGCCTTCGTGTGCAAATGCACCTTCCAGTTGGATGACGCGCACGTCGGAAATTTTCATGATTCCTCCTTGAAGGTCTTGGGTTGCACTTGGATGGTCTGGGAGTAGCGGTTGCCTTTGGCAATCATACCGGGAGTGGAAGAAATCTCCAATTTGGGGGCGTTTTGGGGAACGGTCTGGCGGGGTCACATTTGGTGGGTTTTTGAAGCGGGGCGAGCCAAACGCGCCACGCGCGACGCTTCGCAAAGGAAACGCCGCGCGTGGTTTGCGCTTGCCTGTGGGGTCAGGTACTTAACGCTTTAGGAATCGATGGGGACGTCTTCGCGGTTGCCATATTCGGCCCACGATCCGTCGTAGTTGCGGACATCGGGATAGCCCAAGAGTTCGCGCAAGACGAACCAGGTATGCGCGCCGCGCACGCCAGTCTGGCAATAGGTGATGATCTGCTTGTCGGGCGCGAATCCGGCTGCGGTATAGAGTTCATACAGCTCTTCTGCCGATTTGAACATGCCGTTGTCGTCTACGTTGTAGACCCAGTCGAGGTTAATCGCGCCGGGGACGTGACCGCCACGGGCGGCGCGCACATCGGTGCCGGTGTATTCTTCGGGGTTACGGGTATCGCACATGACCACGTTTTCATCGTCCAGGTGTTCCAGGACATATTCGGTGGTGGTGCGAATTTCGGGATCGGCGTCGTTTGCCACATAGTCACTGGGCGTCGCCTCGACTACGTCGGTGCTCAGTTCCTGGCCGTCGCGTACCCAGCGATTTTTGCCGCCGTTGTACAGGCGCACGTCTTCATGCTGATAATACTTCAGTGCCCAAAAGGCTCGTGTGGACGACAGGTTATTGGAATCGTCATAGAGCACGATAGTGGTGTCGTGGGTCACGCCAATTTCGCTGAACAAGGCGGACAGGGCATCCTGGGTCAGGATCTGGCCCTGGGTAGAATCATCGGGGTTGGTCAACTGCGAACCAGTGTGCACATAGACCGCGCCGGAGATGTGGCCTTCAACATACGATTCCTGCCGACTGCTGACTTCCATGAATAGCACGTCGGGGTTTTCCAGATTTTCCACGATCCAGTCGGTATCGACCAGAATTTCGGCATTCACATATTCGGTGGGGGCGGCAGGCGCGTCGGCTGCTGCGTCGGCTGACGCGTCATCTGCCGTGGGGGCGGCGGCGGGCGGTGCGACACACGCACTCAGGGCAAGCAGCGCGACCAGCAATAACCCCAGTAATGACCATTTTCGATTAAACATTGTTTCTCCTTGTAGATACTTCTCTAGATAAATCTGACTCTGGTAAATTCAGCGCTTGGTGTAGGTAGCTTGTTAAAATGCGGGCGCAACTGAAAACGTCTGTCCGCGCAGTCTATTTATCGCGGGTGAGGGTGATGCGCCATTCGGGCGAGCCGGTTTCGGCGATGGTCGCGCTGTAGCCAAGCCGGGCAGCCTGGGTGGGGATGGTATCCAGCGCGGGCGCATGGTCGGTAATCACTTCCAGCCCCAAATCGTTGGCCGAGAGCTTTTTCAACGCTTGCACTGTTTTCATCATCGGGTAGGGGCAAATCTCGCCCCGGACGTCCAGTTCTTTCAATGCCATGATGGAATTCCTTTTCTCTATCTTTCTAAAACTCTATTTTCCAAAAAATCGGTGTCTCACAAACGCAGTATTGCAAACCGTCAACGTAATTCAGTCGATGGGGGCCGACTGGGTATGCAAGTGGTGCGCGCGGCGTTACTCTATGCGCTGGATGATCTGTGTGCCAACCCACGCGCCAATAGCCAGGAAGAGGGCGAAGACCCAGCCGTTCAGGCCCAACGAGGGGATGGATGAGAAGAATGCGCCGATGGTGCAGCCCATGGCGATGCCTGCGCCATAGCCCATGACCGCGCCGCCCCCCACGGCCTGGTAGTAGCGCGTTTTCTGGCGGGGCAGGCGGATCTTGAATTCGCCCGAAAGCAGCGCCGCGACGAATGAACCAAAGACCATGCCCCAAACCAGGAAGAGCATGTGGTGCAGAATTCCCGTTTCGCCCATATCCAGCGCGCAACCGGGCAGGCTGGACGCGCCGTTCAGTGTGCCGGGGCCAATGCCTGCGAAGTTGGTGAGGCCGATGACCCAGCGGGAGACTTCTCCGGTGAATCCCCACGGGTGGGAGGCCACAAACATGGTGACATTGAGGAAGCCCAGGACTGCGCCGCCGATGAGAATGGGCCAGCCGTGGACAAACACGCGCCGCCACAGGTTGCCCACTTTGGCGCGAAAGCTTTCATCATCGTTGGCATGGAAGGGCGCTTCGGGCAGCACGATGCCGCCGCGGCTTTCCCACCAGAGAGCCAGCAGATAGACGCCAATCAGCCCGACGATGGTGACGGCAACCGCGCCGCCATGGCCAAAATAGTGGGGCAGCCAGATCTGCGCGCCACTGGAAATATGGTTGTCCCACCACCAGTTCCAGGTGAAGCTTGCGCCCAACAGACCAATCATGATTCCGCCGAGGCTGACCCAGGAGGCGATATAGCCTTCGCCCATGCGGTAGATGGTGCCCGATACACAGCCCCCGGCGACCACCATCCCCACACCAAAGGTCAGACCACCGACTATGGTGTGCAGACCGATGGGCAGGACATTGGCGGTGGGGGGCAGAATCGGCAGATTGGTGTTGGGAACCTGGCGGGCCATGAGCACGGCAAACCCGATGGTGGCTACGATTAACCCCAGGATCACTGCCTGCAAACTACGGCTGTGGCGCAGCAAAAAGATATCGCGAAATGCGCTGGCAAAGCAAAAGCGACTACGCTGGAGCACAAAGCCGAAGGCCAGGCCAAATGCCCAGAATTGCCCCATTTCGCTGTCGATGGCAGACGCCAGAAGGAGGATGGCGATCCCTACCAGCGCCGCCAGAATGCCCATGCGCACGTTGAGCGGCAGGCCAATACCGGTCGTTGTGGGCAGGGCCTGCGCCGCGCCGGACGATTTGTAATTTCCACTCACGGTCAAGCTCCTTATGTCAGAAGGCGGGTGTGTGTCGGTGGTGTAGGGGCTTAGTGGGCCGGTTGTCCCAGCACCCGTTGTGACCATTCCAGCCACGAACCATCGTAGTTGCGCACACGGGGATATCCCAATTGGCGCAAGACCAGATAGGTGTGGGCCGCGCGCGCGCCCGAACGACAGTAGGTAACAATTTCCCGATCCGGCGTGATGCCCAGTTCTGCCAGTTCCGCGCGCAGTTCCTCGGCGGGGCGCAGCATTTCCCATTCGCCTACCGGCACTGCGTTGAGCCAATCCCAGTTGATGGCATTGGGCAGATGGCCCTGTTCAAACTCTTTGGGTGAACGGGTATCGACGATGACCAGATCGGCGCGTGCGCCCTGGGCCTGTAGCCAGCTCAACTCTGCCAGATGGTCGACGCCGGTTGTGAGATCGGGCGGCGCATAGGTGGTGGGCTGGGGCGAGACGGGATCTGTCGATACCGGGCGATTTTCGGCGGTCCATTGATCCCAGCCGCCGTTGACGACCGCGACCCGGCTGTGACCGTAGCGCCGGAAGGACCAGAACACGCGCGCCGCAGGCATTCCCCAGTTGGCGTCATAGATGACCAGATCGGTCGCGTTGTCAATGCCTGCGCTGCCTACCAGTTGGGCAAACGCGGCTGGTTCGATGAGCATACCCGGGACGCCATCGCGCACCGTGGTCCAGCGGCTCAATTCTACATTCACCGCGCCGGGCAGATGGCCTTCCGCATATTCCTGCGCTGTGCGTACATCTAAAATGACCAGCCCATCGGCCGCGAGCCGGTCGGCTACCCAGGCAGGTGTCACCAACAGGACGTCGGCGTGCAAGTGTGTTGATGGGTGAGAGTCGGGCGTATTTACAGACAACTGCTGTATCCTTTCCCATAGGCGGGTGAAACGGATGGATATCCCAGATTTTTCCCTGAAATGTGTAAAAAAACCAATAAAAAAACGCCATGAGCCAAGGCCCAAGGCGTTGATTGAATCCCTTTGGCCTGCCCTACTGTCGCTTCAAGTTCGCGGAGCCGGCAGGCGTCTGGTGAACCAGCGATTTTCGTCAAGCGAATTCGCCGGAGACCGATACTACCGTCTCCGCCGTGGACAGATGCAACAACAGCAGCAGGCTGTGACTGTGACCAGTGCGGTAAAATTCATTACAAGAGTATTCCAGATATTTTTGAATCGAATAATTCTGCGTAACGCTGGATTGGTATGCAAGGGGCTTGCGCGCAAGCCTGCATTAGGGGAGGCTGCCTCTTCAATCCGAAACCAGTATAATGAGGTGGAAGTTTGTCTGTCAAATAATTGACGCTGTAAATCTGCAATGGCCCACACGCAATACACAGGGATATTGCGCAATGATAAGGAGGAATCGCACAATGGAGGGCAACCAGGACGGGCAAGCAAATGCACAACAGACTGATGCACAACAGGCCGGTGCGCAGCAGGCAGGTGCATCAGGGCCGGCGGATACGCTCAATGCTAAAATCGGCGTGTTGACGCGCCGGGAGGTGGAAGCGCGTATTCTGGGGCCTGTGCTTGAGGCGTTGGCCGAGGAGTTTGATCGGGAACGCGTGATCGAGGTATTGCGCGATACGATTGTGCGCATTGCGCAGGAGCAGGGGGCAGATCTGGCCGTGCAAATGGGCGGCACATCGTTGACGGAGTTTGCCGATTCGCTCCAATATTGGACGCAGGACAATGCGCTGGAGATTGAGTTGCTGGAAAAATCTGACCAGCAACTGGGTTTTAATGTTACCCGCTGTCGCTATGCCGAGCTATATCGCGCGTTGGGGCTGGAGGATTTGGGCGCGGTGCTATCGTGTAACCGCGATTATGCGCTGATCGAAGGGTTCAACTCGCAGGTCGAGTTGAGCCGCACTCAGACCATTATGGAAGGCGCGGCGTTTTGCAATTTCCGCTATCGCCGCAAGCCGGCGGCGGACGATGCCAAATGACGTTCGCTAGTCTGTGTGCCACGCCAGCCGTAGACGACTGCGTATTACGCCGTCGAGCGATGTATAGACATAGGTAGTCCCGTCTAGCACCAGTAGATCGGCGTGCCCCACACCTACGTTGCCGGGCATATCCACCAGAATTGGGTTGGCTGAATAGGTCTCCCAGGGGCCGTCAATGCGTCCCTTGGTGGTGCGCGCCAGCCCCAGCGTAAATTGGGTGTCGCCGGCCGCACCGGCACTGGGGCCGCGCACTCCCTCGTATAACATGTAGTATTCGTCGCCAATCTGGATTACGTCGGCGGAGCTGATGGTCCGAAAATCGAAATAGGGATTGGCGACAGGCCCTGTACCGTCGGTGGGGCCATAGGTGGGGCTGCCGACAAACAGCGGATGCTGGTCGCACTGGCGATAGAGCGTCGCCGGCGCGTGGAGTGGGCCGCGATAGCAGCCCATTGCGCTGGGATTCTGGCCCAGCCCCATAAATACATAGACTTCGGGCGTCTGCTGCGACGTTGGATTGGGTGTTGCGTTGGGCGAAGTGACAGATGAAGGGTGGGCGTCGATAACCAGGCCGGGCGGGCTGCCGACCAGGCAGTCGTAGGTGGGTTGGGCAAAAGGATGTGGGCCAACCGCAGCATGGGCCGGGCAGCGCATGAGCCAGTTTTGCCAGATGCCGGTCAGCGGAATTTCTTCGGCAGCCGACCAGTTCCAGCCGTCGGCAGAGCGGCGGAGCAGAAGATTGGCGCGGTATTCATAGACCATGAGCCACGTCGCGGGGGCCAGTTCCCCCGTCGCGCTGGCGTCGGGATGGATATAGCGTTGGACCCGTGGATATTGCTGTTGATCGATGTGGTCGCGCGTGGATGTGCAAGGACAGGCGCGGCAGGGGATCTGACAGGTGGGCGCGTCTCCGGTGGGTGTGCCTCCGGTGGGTGTAAAGGTGCGCCCGCCATCAGCGCTGGTGAATATGACCAGACAGCCGGGAAACTCGACCGGAGCGCCGCACTGATCCACAACACCCAGCGCTGGGTGGCTGGCGTGGACATAGGACCACAGCGTGTGACCGTTGCCGGTTAGATTGGCGACTACAATCGTGTCCGATTCGCCCATCGGCAGGCCCGTATCAGGGACATCGGTCTGAAAGCGGGCCGCGCCCTTCCAAAAATCGGCAAGCGTGGGCTGTGCGCGATCCGTGGCAGGGGTGGCGCGCACGATGGGCGGTGGCAAGACCGCGTCGGTGGACGGGGCCGAAACACGCCTATTGTTTTCTTCCATAATTGTGC
>JBBDIO010000136.1:0-5262 GCA_040880365.1 Litorilinea sp. | reverse complement strand
CTGAAGTAGAAGAACCTGAAGTAGAAGAACCTGAAGCGATCATTCTGAGCGGAGAGGTCGCTCCCTATCAGAATGAGGGGCTGACCATTGCCGCGCCCGTGGAATGGGATGTGACCGCCACGACTATGTTCGACAACCTGTTCACGATGGAAGTCCCTGGTACGGAAATTGTGGGGCTGATTCAGGGCGGGGATGCGCTGGACTTCCCCGGCGTGATGGCCGTGATTATCATGCGCGTGCTGCCCGAATTCATTGTGGATCAGTTTGGGGAAGGCGCGGTCTATCTGGGCACCGAAGTGCTGACCACGCCGCAGAATATGCCGGTGGTGAAGATTGAGTTTGAGGCCGATCTCGAAGGCACGCCAATGGCCGGGGCTTTTTATACGCTCTCACCCGGCGCGAGCGCCTATATTATGATTGCCTTGGCGCCCATAGACGAATGGTCCGATGTCGGCGCGGCGATGGATGCAGTGGCCGCCAGCATTGAATTTGAGCCGGACCTGGCGACGTTGCAAATGGCGGTCGATGAGCCGATCTATGTGGTGGATGAAGCGGAAACGCTGGAAATTGTGTTGCCCACGGGCTGGCAAGCTGCGGCGACGGATGATCCCACGCTGCCCATTCTCGCGGTTTCGCCGGGCTATGACTATGTCGCCGCTCTGACTGCCACGCGCGACATGGATGCCGAGGTCGTGGCGTTGCTGGACGAGGCGCTGGTCGATGGCGAAGTCAACGACGATATTATGGCGTTGGTGATGGATCTCATGTCCGATTCTATGTCACTGGACGAAGATAGTCTGGCGCTTGAGCCGGATATGAGCGAATTTTTCGTGGTGCGCGATGAATTGGTGTTGCGGATGGTTGGCTCCATCGAAGTGGATGAGGGCGTATCCATGCCCGCGGCGATCTATGTGGGGCTGCGACGCGATGGGCTTTCGGCGCTGATTGTGTTTGGTGATATTGACCTGGCGCTGGCGGATGAAGCCACGCTGATCGAAATTCTGGATTCCCTGCTTTTTATTCGCTAGTCACATCGAGCCGCCAGGCGCATTGAGCCTGGCAGTTCATTGAAGAAGAAGCCAGTCTGCCAGACTTATGTAAGCACAAAAACGGGGCGACGCTGACATTTCAGCATCGCCCCGTTTTTTGTGGGCAGATTGATTGGCGGCGCGCGTGTGGTTTAGCGCGAGGAGGGAGGCATAATTGTTTTTGTCGGAAGCCTGCCGCCGGGATTTGGATTGGCCGGAGCAACCGGCGCAGGTTCAGCGGTGGGCTGAATGGCGGGCAGGATCACGGTAAAGGTGCTGCCCTGGCCCGGTGTGCTTTCCAATTCCAGTCGTCCGTTGTGAACGGCAATGATCCACTGCACAATGCTCAATCCCAGGCCGCTGCCGCCTTCTTCGCGCCGGCGGGCACGGTCTGTGCGATAGAAGCGGTCGAAAACGTGGACCTGATCTTCCGGGCTGATGCCAATCCCTGTATCGCGCACGCTGACCGTGACCCATCCCTTCGTTTTTTCCAGGCTGAGCGTAATCGTGCCGCCGCGGGCCGTGTATTTGATGGCGTTGTCGGTCAGGTTCAGCAAGACCTGGCGCAGGCGTTCGCGGTCGCCCATCACGAGGGCCTGGTCTTCGCTGCCCAGACGAATTTCCAGCGCGCCCTGCCCTTTGCGGTGATTGGCCATGCGCTGGGCCTGGCGATAGACATCCAGGAGCAGTGTATCTACCTCGACCGGTTCAAACTGGAGTTCGACCGCGCCCGAATCGGCCTGGGCCAACAGTAGCAAATCGCGGATAAGACTGCTCATGCGGTTGGTTTCAGATTCCACCTCATTCAGCATTTCCTGGGTGATGGCGGCGGTTTCCTGGTTCTGGGGCAAATCGCCGGCGAGTTGGGCGCCGCGCCGTTTCAAAAGCTCCACATTGCCCTGGATGGTGGTCAGGGGGGTGCGCAGTTCGTGACTCACATCGGCAATCAATCGTTCCTGGCTCTTGAAGAGCTGCTGGATGCGATCCAGCATTTCGTTGAAGGCTGCGGCCAGCAGACCGACTTCGCTGGCATCGGATTTCACGTCGAGCCGGCGACTCAGATCTTTGGTGCGACTGATGACCGAGACCGTGCCGGTGATGCGGTCGATGGGCGCGAGCGCGCGCCGCGCCAGAAATGCGCCCACAATCGCCGCCAGCACCAAACTGAGCGCGGTGCCGAAGATGAGATAGCGGCTCACCTGACTGAGGGTATTCTGGACGTTGGAAACGGGTTTGATGACCTGTGCCGCGCCCACAATGGTATTGTTGGCGACAATCGGCGCGCTATAAACCAGTAGCGGCATGTTATTTTCGCCCGTGGTATAGAAGCTGTGAGACGCGCCGGTGCGGATCTGGTCTAGCCCCTTGCGATAGTTGTGGACGGTCATCGGCCCCATGTTCGAGCTGCGTTTGAGAATCATGCCATTGAGATCGATGACCTGCACGCCCAGGGAGCCTGCGAAAAATTCCAGATCGGGAAACTGGATGCGGGCGGGGTTGGTGCGGATGATGAGAATATCGCCCTGGAGCTGTTGGGTGAGCGTGGCCGCGATTTCGCCTGCCTGGCGCGCGGCATCCTGTTGGGTTTGCGTCCACAAATTGGCGGCCAACGCGCTGTAAAAGATGAAACTAAACAGAATCAGCGTTGTGCCGAGCAGGGCGGTATACCAGAGTGTGAGCCGCAGGCGTATGGTCATAGGGAAGCCGGCATTGGCCTGGGACGCGTGGTGCGCCGCGGGAATTTCGTCTGCTGAGTTGCGCGGGCCAACTTTCGGACCCGAATAGGTTCGGACTGCCATGCATCCAGATTAGACGCTGTAGTTGAAGCATAGATTAGATACACGTGAAGAATCCGTGAAAGATTGGCGAGCAAGCATTGTTCCCGCGTGGCAGGCGGGCGGATCTAGCCTTCGCGCAGAGTATACCCGACGCCGCGCACAGTCTGGATCAGGCGGGGGCGTTCGTCGGTCTCCAGCTTGGTGCGCAAATAGCGCACATAGACTTCGATAATATTGCTCTCGCCGCCGAAATCGTAATTCCAAATATGTTCATAGATGACTTCGCGGGTCAGGACCTGGTTGGGGTGGCGCATGAACAGTTCCAACAGATCGAATTCTTTGGCGGTGAGCTGGACTTCATCTTCGCTCCGAAAAACCTGGCGTGTGCGTGGATTCAGGGTGAGATCGGCAAACTGGAGTTCGTCGGTCGGTGAATCGGTTTGGCGGCGGCGAAAGAGGGCGCGCAGACGCGCCAGGAGTTCGTCGAAGGCAAAGGGCTTGACCATATAGTCATCGGCCCCGGCATCCAGCCCTACTACGCGGTCGGGCACCGCATCGCGCGCCGTGAGCATGAGAATCGGGAGATTGGACACCGTGCGGATGCGCTTGCAGACTTCGATGCCATCCATGCCCGGCAACATAAGATCGAGAATGACGGCATCGGGCAGCTTTTCGCGCAAGGCGCGCAGCGCGCTTTCGCCATCCTCTGCCGTATCCACCTGGTAGCCTTCAAAAATCAGGCCGCGGCGCAATACATCGCGAATGCGGCGATCATCTTCAACAATAAGTATCTGTTCTGCCATGTGTGCGCCGTTTCCTTTGGTGTGCTTTACTGGCGATTGTAGGCAAGCTGATCCAGTGTGTCAAGTAGAGATTATATCAAGTAGAGATTTTATAACGTGCAATCCGTATATGTGGGTGTTACAATTTTAGAAAGTGGAAAAAATAAAATTCTGGAAAATAAAGGAGTGTTGAAATTATGGCTGTAGAATCTTTTCGCATCGAGCGCGATAGTCTGGGCGATATCGAAGTGCCGGTGGATGCGCTTTATGGGGCGCAAACCCAGCGCGCCATCGACAATTTCCCCATCAGCGATCTGCGCTTTCCCCGCAGTGTGATTCGGGCGCTGGGGATGATCAAAGGTGCGGCTGCGGCGGTGAATCTGGATTTGGGGTTGCTCGACGCCGACATGGCCCAGGCCATTCAGGCTGCCGCCCAGGAAGTGGCCGAAGGCATGCACGACCAGCATTTCCCGCTGGATATTTTCCAGACCGGATCGGGCACCAGCACCAATATGAACGCCAACGAAGTGATTGCCACACTGGCGACCCAGCAACTGGGCCAGAAGGTGCATCCCAACGACCATGTGAACATGGGCCAGAGCAGCAACGATGTGATTCCCACGGCCATCCATGTGAGTGCCTATCTGGGCGTGACCGAACGCCTGGCGCCGGCATTGCGCTATTTGCACACGGCGTTGGAAACCAAAGCCGCGGCGGTCGATCATGTGGTGACCACCGGGCGCACGCATCTCATGGATGCTATGCCTGTGCGCTTGAGCCAGGAATTGGGCGGTTGGGCGAGCCAGATTGCCCACGGCATCGACCGGCTGGAAGCCACGCTGCCGCGCATCGGCCAATTGGCACAGGGCGCAACGGCGGTCGGTACGGGCATCAATGCCCACCCCGAATTTGGCGCACGCATCGCGGCCAAGCTGGCAGAGATGAGCGGCGGCGACTTTGTGACGGCCTCCAACTATTTCGAGGGCCTTAGCACCCAGGATGCTGCCGTGGAATTGAGCGGGCAATTGAAGACCGTGGCCGTCAGCCTCATGAAGATCGCCAACGATCTGCGCTGGATGAACAGCGGGCCGATTGCGGGCTTTGGCGAGATTGTGCTGCCTGCGCTGCAACCGGGGAGCAGTATCATGCCCGGCAAAATCAACCCTGTTATCCCCGAAGCGGTGATGATGGTCTGCGCCCAGGTCATGGGCAACGATGTCACCATCGCCATCGGTGGCCAATCGGGCAACTTCCAGCTCAATGTCATGTTGCCGGTGGTGGCCTATAACCTGGCGCAAAGCATCGAACTGCTGGCGGCCTCTAGCACGGTTTTGGCCGATAAGGCGATTGCCGACTTCACGGTCAACGAAGAACATATTGCCGGATTGGTGGGGCGCAACCCCATTCTGGTGACCGCGCTGAATCCGGTTATCGGCTATGAAAAGGGCGCGCAGATTGCCAAGAAGGCCTATGCCGAAGGGCGTTCGCTGAAGGAGGTGGCGTTGGAGATGACCGACCTTTCGGGCGAGGAACTGGATCGTCTGCTGGATCCGCGCAAGCTGACCGAGGGCGGTATTCAGGAATAGGGGCAGGTTTGTCTGCGCTGCCGGTTTGAGAATGTAGAGCACGGTTAAAAAAAGGGGACGGTCATCTTGCAGCGACCGTCCCCTTTTT
>JBBDIO010000135.1:0-5263 GCA_040880365.1 Litorilinea sp. | reverse complement strand
GATGGCGCCCCAGCTCCTGGATGGTCCCATCGGTCGGGCGTTGCTGGCTTTTGGCGGTTAGGTGGTCGGGGAACAGGTAGCGGAAAGCACACAGCTGGGGATTCAGGTTTCCCTTACCGAATCTCCGTGCGTTTGCCGGTATCATCGCAGATAGAAAGTGCAGACTGAGACAGCCCATGACAGATAGCCCATGACTGGGGATTCGATGACAGAAAAGCGCACGTCGCGTCTGCGCGGTTTTTATGAGAAGAGCGTCGCCGATCGCGTCGCGATTCTCGCCGACTATGCCGACCTGGATGCAGACGAGGTCACACGCCTGCGCGATGCGCTTTCGCTGGAACAGGCCGATCACATGGTGGAAAATGTGGTGGGTCTCTATGCGCTGCCGCTGGGGATTGGCGCGAACTTTCTCATCAATGGCCGCGACTATCTGATTCCGATGGTGATCGAAGAGCCGTCGGTGATTGCCGCGGTGAGCTATGCTGCCCGCCTGGCGCGGCACGGTGACGGCTTTGTCACTGGCAGTACGCCACCCATTATGATTGGGCAGGTCCAGCTGTTGGATGTGCCCGACATGGACGCCGCGTGCGCCGCTTTGACCGCGGCCAAAGCCGAGATTCTGGCGCTGGCGAATACAAGTCCGACGATTGCGCGCCTTGGCGGCGGACCTGTGGATCTGGAACTGCGCCCGCTGTCCCAGACGCAGGCCGGCCCCATGCTGATTGTGCATTTGCTGTTCGATACGCGCGATGCTATGGGCGCGAATGCGGTAAATACGGCAGTCGAGACCATCGCGCCGCGCCTGGAGCAGTTGAGCGGCGGGCGCGCGCTGTTGCGGATTCTTTCCAACCTCGCGGATCGGCGGCGCGCCTGGGCGACGGTGGCGATTTCGCTGGATGTGCTGGGCACGTCCGGTGCGGGTGGCGAGTCTGTGGACGGCGTTGCGGTGGGGCAGGCGATTGCCGCGGCCAATGCCTTTGCCGTGGCCGATCCCTATCGCGCGGCGACCCACAACAAAGGCATTATGAACGGCATTGACGCAGTGGCGTTGGCGACCGGCAATGACTGGCGCAGTCTGGAAGCAGGCGCGCACGCCTATGCGGCGCGCACAGGGCACTATCAGGCGTTGACCCAATGGCAGGTGGATAGCGACAACGCCACGCTTACCGGGCGGTTGGAGCTGCCCCTGGCGGTGGGGACGGTGGGCGGCACGACGCGTGCGCATCCCCTGGCGCAGGTGGCTTTGAAAATTCTGGGCGTGGCGAGTGCGCGCGAATTGGCCGAGGTGATGGCCGCGGTGGGGTTGGCCCAGAATCTGGCCGCGCTGCGGGCGCTGGCAACCGATGGCATTCAGCGTGGACACATGGCGCTCCACGCGCGGCAGGTGGCGATTGCCGCGGGCGCAACCGGCACGCAGGTGGATAGGATTGCCGAACAACTGGCGCGCGAAGGCGAGATTCGGGTCGAACGGGCGCAAGCATTGATTAGATTGAACAGATGAGGACAGCATGATTAAACAGCCAAGCCGTCAGGTAGGCATTGTGGGTTATGGGGCCTATGTGCCGCGTTATCGCCTATCGGGCGCGGAAATCAGCCGGGTATGGACGGGCGGCATCAGCGATAGCCCCATCAAAGAGAAATCGGTGCCGGGGCTGGATGAAGATACGGCGACGATGAGCATCGAGGCGGCGCGCAACGCCTTGGCGCGGGCGCGTATTGCGCCCACGTCCATTCACGCGGTGTGGGTGGGCAGCGAAAGCCATCCCTATGCCGTGAAGCCGACCGGCACGATTGTGGCCGAGGCGATTGGCGCGACGCCGATTACGCTGGCCGCGGATTGGCAGTTTGCCTGTAAGGCGGGCACCGAAGCCATGCAGGCGGCGATTGGCCTGGTGGGCAGCGGCATGTCGGAGTATGCGCTCTGCATTGGCATGGATACGGCCCAGGGGCGACCCGGCGATGCACTGGAATATACGGCCGGCGCGGGCGGCGCGGCGTTTATCATCGGTCCGGCAAGCGAAGCCGTGGCGGTGATCCAGCGCACATTGAGCTATGTGACCGACACGACCGATTTCTGGCGGCGGCCTTCTACCCATTATCCTAGCCACGCCGAACGTTTTAGCGGTGATCCCGGCTATTTTGGGCATGTAGTGCCCGCCGCGGAACGCATGTTGGAAGAGACCGGGGCCACGGCCAAAGAGTTTGACCATGTGGTCTTCCACCAGCCCAATCAGAAGTTCCCCACACGCGCGATGGCGGCATTGGGCTTTACCCGCCAACAGTGGGAGACGGGCTTGCTGGTGACGGAAATCGGCAACACCTACGCAGGGTCCTCGATGATTGGGCTGGCCGCGGTGTTGGATGTGGCGCAGCCGGGGCAGCGTATTCTGGTGGTCAGCTATGGCAGCGGCGCAGGCTCCGACGCATTCGATCTGCGGGTGACGGATGCCATTGTGGAGACGCAGACGCGCGCGCCGCGTGTGCGCGATTATGTGGCGCGGCGCACGCCCATCGACTATGCCCAGTATGCGCGCTTCCGCAAAAAGCTGGCGAGTAAGTAGGCTTCGGCTGTCGTGGTCCTGTGGGCTTTGCCGACTTCTTACACGCGGCCATCCTAATGTTCCTTCTCCCTACGCTAACCTTCTGCGTTAACCTTCTGCGCTGTCTTCTACCGCGCGGCGCACGGCCATGCTCAGCGCGCCGAACGCGGGTTCGCCGATTTGATCCAGGCGGCGGGGGCGCGGCAGGTCGATGGCGACTTCGGCCACCAATCGCCCCGGACATTCGCCCATAATCAGCACGCGGTCGGCCAATAAGACGGCTTCCTGTATGCTGTGCGTCACCATGAGCATGGTTTTGCCCTGCGTCTCGTGGATGCGCGCCAATTCCATGTTCAGCCGCTCGCGGGTCAGGGCATCCAGCGCGCCGAAGGGTTCATCCAGCAGCATGAGATCCGGGTCTTGAAACAGGGCACGCGCCAGCGCGACCCGCTGGGCCATGCCGCCCGATAGTTGGCGCGGATAGGCCGCCTCGAAACTGTGCAGACCGACCAGATCCAGCAGGGATTGAGCGCGCGCACGCTGCGTGGCATCCGCGCGTCCGCTTTTTACATCCGCGGGCAACAGCACGTTTTGGATCACCGTGCGCCAGGGCATGAGATTGGTGCGTTGAAAGACAAAGCCAATTTCAGGATGCGGGGCGGTGACGGTGCGCCCGTTGAGCAACACACGCCCGGCCCCGCGCGCGGCAGAGGCCGGGTTGGGCGTGTGTTGGGGCGCATCATCGGCAGCCAGCAGACCGCCGATGATGCGCAAGAGCGTGCTTTTGCCGCTGCCGCTGGGACCCAGCAGGCAGACCAGTTCCCCGGCAGCCAGAGTGAAGGAAATGGGCTGGAGCACGGCGCGCGCGTTTGCCCCCCCGCCAAAATGCTTCTGGACGTTTTCCACCACCAGGCGCGGCGCAGGAGATGCGTGTCCCGCGGGGGGCGTGTGTGGATTAGCCGACTCTGGCGGCATAGGGTTCATGGGCTATTCATCACCGGCGGGCGCGGTGGGCAGAAAGGCATTGGTGTAGAGCGTCTCGACGGCGGGCGTCTGTTCGATCAGCCCGATGCGCGCCATGAAATCGGTGGCGGCCTGCCAATCGGCGGCTTTGGTCTCGCCGGGCACATAGTCGGGTTGAGTCTGCCAACTGGCGAGCACGGCATCGAAGATGGCGCGGTTGATGGCCTCATTGTCGCCGCCCGCTTCGGGCACATATTGCAGCGCGATCTGAAAGGCTTCGTCGGGGTTTGCCAGTGTATACGCGACGCCTTGCAGCGTGGCTTGCACCATATCCGCGACCAGTTCCGGGTTTTTGTCAATCGTGACTTCGTTGGTCACCAGCCCATTGGAAGGCATATGCAGATAATCGTCCATGCGGATCTGGACGGTATCAATGCCTTCGGCGGCCAGCACGATGGGGCCATTCACATGATAGTCCACTGCGGCATCCACCAGATCCTGTTGCACAGCCGTGGCCTGGGTGAAGCCAATACTCTCCAGTGTGACATCGTTCTCGGTCAGGTCGCCGGCCTCTAGAATGGCGCGGAACGCCACATAGCTCGCGCCGAACGGCCCAGGGATGCCAATGCGCGTGCCCGCCAAATCTGCGGGCGTGGCAATGCCTGCATCGGCCCTGGCGAAGATGACTACGGGATATTCGGAATACCAGTTCATCACATAGCGGACGGGCAAATCCTGGGCGCGTCCCAGAATCACCTGGTCGCCGCTGCCAACCATAAACTGGATTTCATCGGTGGCGGTGAGTAGCAGATAGTCATTCTCGAAGCCGTAGTCGATGCTCACATCCAGCCCCATATCGGCATAGAAGCCTTTTTCGATGGCAACGTACAAGGTGGCGAATTGCACGCTGGGAATGAAGCCTACGCCCAGGGTTACGGGTTGCAGGTCGGTGGTTGGCGGGGTGGTCGTTGCGGCTTCGGCAGTTTCGGTAGATTCGGTAGCTTCGGAAGGTGCAGACGGTGCCGCAGTGGGGCTTGCCACTGGCGCACACGCCACCAGCAGCCCCATCAACAGCGTGATGAGGATTAGGCGGGGGCGGTTACGAATGATGTTGCGGGTTAAACTGTGATACGGGTGCATGTTGTTTCCTCGAATGGTAGATTAAAGTAATTGGATAGCAGGTAAACGGGTACGCGATTTCTTCGGCTTCAGTCGCGCTGCCAGCGCAGGCTGAGATGTTCCAGGAGCGCGACGGTGCCGTAGAACGTTTGCGCAATGATGACCAGCGTGATGAGCGCGACAAACATGAGCGGCGTATCGAGTACGCCGCGCGCCAGGCTGATGAGAAAGCCAAGCCCCACATTGGCGCCCACAAATTCGCCCACCACCGCGCCGACCACGGCCAGGATCACGCTCAGTTTTAGGCCCCCGAAAATGACCGGCAGCGCGGATGGCAACTCGAGCAGCCAGAAAATGCGCCACCGATTGGCGGCCAGACTGCGCATGAGATCACGCAGGTCGGCGTCTACAGTCCGCAGGCCGACGATGGTGCTCACCAGCGTGGGGAAAAAGGTGATGAGCGCACAGACCAGCACTTTGCTGAGCAGCCCACTGCCAAACCAGATGACCAGCAGCGGCGCCAGCGCGACAATCGGCACGCTCTGGCTGGCAACGATGTAGGGCGCAACCAGGCGTTCGACCGTCTGGTTTTTGCCCAGGATATAGCCCAGGAGCAGCGCTAGGCTCAGGCCCAGCAGCAG
>JBBDIO010000134.1:0-5266 GCA_040880365.1 Litorilinea sp. | reverse complement strand
GAGACGGTTGTGGACCTGGTTTCGCCCGAATACCATGTGCTGGCCAAGATCGCCAAAGACACCGCGGCCGGGGCCTTGCTGCTGGCAGTCGGCAGCAGCGTGGGCGTGGCTGTGTTCATTTTTGGGCCACGCCTGTGGCATTTGTTGGGGTGGGGCTAGGCCCAAAAGCGGCACGCGACGCGGGATATAAAAAAGCCGGAGCGCATTGGATCGCTCCGGCTTTTTTTGTTGCAATGCAATGGAAAAACCCGACAGGCCCGCAAGTGAAACGGGACTGATTTTTGCCTGGTTTCGCCTGATTCTGGTCTAGGGGAAGACGATCCGAATGTTTACATCCGAAGCCTGCACCGCGGGCAACAGGCTCTGCACTGTGTCCAGAAGTGCGCTGGTTTCTGGATTTTCGCCCAGAACCATATCCAGCATACCAGTCTGCGCCGCCAGGTTGATCACATGGTTAATGCGGCCATCCGCCCAGGTAATGTGGGGCAGCACCAGTCCATTGACCGAAATGAAGATGCCTTCGGGGTTGGTGGCAACGCCCACTTCATCAATGCCCGAAGCGCTGGCGCCCTGGATCAAAGCCGGGTCGAGATTCAACATTTCCCACGGAATGGGGGCAATTGCGCTCCACTCTTCCTGGCTCAAATCGCCCACCGACCAGGTACCATCATCGGCATAGTTGACCACCAACTGGAACGTGGGCGGCGCGCCGACAGTGTCAAGGAATTCCTGTTGTGCAGCCATCGCCTGGGCGGCGATTTCGCTGTCGGTGACGACCAGCGGCACAGCTTCTGCGCCTTCGGCAATGGGCAGGCGAATCGTCACACCAACGCCCAGATTACGCACCAACGGCAGCACCCGATCCAGAAGAGCAATGCCTGCGCCCAGAGTTTCCAGCACTTCGGCGGTTGCGACCAGCGATTCGCCATCCCACGCCAACGAAGGAATGGGGGTGCCATTCACCAGGATCAGCAGCCCATCGGGTGTGTTATCGATCTGAAAATGCTGAATATCGCTCGCCGTCAAAAAGCTGACTGTGTCTGCCGGAAAGGACAACGCCGAGAAATCCTGCCCGACCAGCCCACCGACTTCGGCGACAGAAACGCCGCCCAATGAAACCTGACCGGCGGCGTCTACATCAAGCACAAGGGCAGGGAGATCGACGACCACCTGTTCGGCAACCGCCGATCTGGCGAGTTCGCCACCGGTCGCACGCGGACCACAACCCGCGAGTACGATGGTAGCCGACAACAATAGCGACATCAAAACCGTTAATTTTCCTCGTTGCATGAGATATTGACCTCTGCGCATATTTGGTTTTCCTCCGTTCGGCAACTCTTTTTCACAAGGTGTGAAAGGCTTGCAATCTGGGTGGTGGTGTAAGGGGCAACTAGCAAGCAGCACGCTGTTGCTTGTTCGGCGCGTATTGTAACACACATCTCCGGGCCATACAATCGTCTTTTTGGCGTTCCGGGCTGGCGTCGCCCCGGCGCGGGGAACATTCGGGGCACGCGCGCCGTCCTACGCGCTGAACCTTAGTTACAGAAAGGAAGGCATATGTTACACCAAGAACGCAAAGCACTCGTTTCGGCCATTGGCGGCACCCTGGCCGTCCTGTTGGCGCTTCTGCTGGCGCTTACCTATTGGTCTTCGGCGCAGGCACAAACCGCGCCAGCCCAGACAGCACAGCATGGCAGCGGTGCAATCACAGGTGCGATCACAGTCGTGGGCGAAGGCACAATTACGCTGGAACCCGATATCGCACGCGCCAACATTGGCGTGGAAGCCGTCGACGAATCGGTGCAGGTTGCCAGCCAGGAAGCAGAATCGGTGATGGCAGACCTGTTAGAAGCTCTTGCTGCGGCAGAGATTGCCGAACGCGATATCCAAACCGCAAGCTTTAGCATCTATAGCGAACGGGGTACGATGAACGACCCCGAAGCGATGCGCTATCGCGTCAACAATCAGGTGCAGGTGACCATTCGCGATCTGGACCGCGTCGGCGAAATCCTGGATCTCGCCATGGATGCAGGCGCCAATCAGATCTACGGCGTGCAGTTTACGCTGGAAGATCCCGCCGCCCACGAAGGAGAAGCCCGCCAGGCAGCAGTCGCCCAGGCCCGCGCCAAAGCCGAAGAACTGGCGGCGCTGTCCAACCAGACGCTGGGACCCGTCTTGCACATAAGCGAGATCATCGGCGACGGCAATATCCCCATGCTGGGCGTCGAAATGTCGATGGCAGATGACGGCCGCGGCGGCGGTGGCACCTCTATCCTGCCCGGCGAATATGAGGTGACCGTGCACATCCAGGTTGCCTATGCGCTGGCGGATTCTGTATCCGTTGCCCCTGCGCCGGCGGAGGCTACAGAAGAACTCACTGAAGAAGCGACAGAAGAAACAGCAGATGCCGCCGCCACGGCCCCTGTCGCACCGTTGGCTGCGCCTGCCCAGGCCACCCTCTCCGCAGCGCGGTTGCCAATCGGAGATATGCATCAGGTAATCGTTGAAGGCGGCGATGAAGCTGCCCTGCGTCGTTATCTGGAAACTTCGCTCCAGCCCATCTACCCCGGCATGGGGCGCAGCGTGATCACCGTAACCATTGGCGCGCTGCCTGCCGACCTGCCCGCGGGGTTGCAGACACTCGAATTGCCTCCAGAACTGGAAGTGGTAGGCGCGACGGTGCGCACGGGCGAGTATGGACTCACCGATATTATGCTGGCAGGGCCTGCGCCTGCCGCCACGTGGGTAGATGATCTGCGCGGGCAATTGCTGGATCAGGGCTATTCTGTGCCCGATAGCATGACAGGCGGGATGGGATCGCGCGTGTTTCAGGGCGAACAGCCTATGATGGAATCCATGCTCTGTAGCGATGACCAGGATATGATGATCAATCTTATGGGGGGCGAACTGGAGGATGAGGCGATTATTCGGATGATTCTCAATCCGCAAGTTGCGGGCGGCAGTATCTGTACACCCCACCTCCACCACGATTCGGGATCCTCTACGCCCTGGCTTCCCGAAGGCGTGTTGCCCACATTGCAAGCGCCCGCCGGTGTGATCATGCGCGGCACGGGTAGCAGTTCCAGCGACCGTATGCTGGAAGTGACCAGCGAACTGGTTGCCTCTGAAATCAGCGCACCCGAACTCTATGCCCATTGGGTGTCCATGCTCCAAGAACAGGGCTGGACACGCGTCGAAGAAGATGAGGGGCGCGCGATGGTGTGGAGTCACTGGACACGCGAAGTCGAGGGCACGCCCTGGACGATCATCTTTTACATCCTGCGCCAGAGCGCCGAGGCAGATCAATACACGGCTTCTCTGCGCATCGAGCGCGCCGACTAAATACGCCGAATAAATACGCTGCAACACTGAAATTTCAATCACAAAGTCCATTTCCAGGCGGCAGATCCGGTGATCTGCCGCCTTTTTGTCAATCCCAAAATCTCAATTGCGCGCGTCCTTTGGCAAGCCACAACGTCATTATATTGTGGAAAGAAATGCCAAAGGAGAACAATCTTTTGCAAAAATCGCTTCTACTGATTTTGACGCTACTGCTCACATCCCTGCCGCAACCCAGTTTTGGACAAGCCCCCCAGACCCTGGCGCCTGTTACTGGCGCGCCCACCACGCTCGGCCCACTGGTCGGGACGGATGGCAATCTGCTGGATGGCGTCAGCGCCAACCCGGCGCTATCTGCCGACGGCAATGTGATCATCTTTGCCGCGCGCGCCACCAATCTGCTGGACGCGGGGAGCGCAGATCCGCGCTTCGATTTCTGGCAAATCTACGCCTATGACCGCGCCCAGGATGCCATGACCCGCGTGTCCAGTGGGCCGGGTGGGCAGCCGGGCAATGGCAGTTCGGGCGGGTCCCCGCCGGTAGTCTCTGCCGATGGCAATCTGGTGGCCTTTGCCTCCCGCGCCGATAATCTGGTGTTTGGCGATAGCAACGATGCGGTGGATATTTTTGTCTATGACCGTGCCGCCGCGCAGATGGCGCGGGTATCGGTTACGTCTGCCGGTGGGCAGGGGACCCGCGATTCCTATCTGCCCGCCATTGCCGCCGATGGGAACGTCGTCGCGTTTGTTTCTCAGGCGCGCAATCTGGTAGCCGATGATACCAACAGCGCCGCCGATATATTTGTCCACGACCGCCGCACCGGGCAAACACAACGCGTGTCGGTATCCAGCACAGGCGCACAGGCTAATGGGACATCGGGCATCTCTGCGCCCGCGCTATCGGCCGATGGTCGCTATGTGGCCTTTGCCTCGCTGGCGAACAATCTCGTGCCCGGCGATACGAATAATGCCGCCGATGTGTTTATCCACGACCGCCAGACGGGGCACACTCAACGCGTGTCGGTGCGCAGCGCGGGCGCACAGGCCGATGGCGCGTCTACCGCCCCGACGCTCTCTGGCGATGGGCGCTATGTGGCGTTCCTGTCCAGTGCCCCCAATCTGGCAAGCGGTGATCCAGCCGCACAGACGCACGTCTATCTCCACGACCGCCAGACCCGCACAACCGTGCGCATCTCTACCACGCACGACGGCGCGCCTGCCAATGGGCAGTCCTTCGCCCCGGCGCTTTCTGCCGATGGCCGCTATGTGGCCTTTGCCGCGCTGGCCGACAACCTGGTGCCCAACGACAGCAATCTGGCCGTAGATATCTTTCTGCACGATGGGCTAAGCGGGCAGATCGAGCGCGTTTCGCTGACGGCGGCAGGCGGGCAGAGCGATGGGCTGGCGTGGCGACCGGCGCTGGGCGGCTATGGCCGCTATGTGGCCTTTGAAGCCAACGCCTCGAATCTTACCGCCGTCAATCTCGCGCCGGAAGATGCGCCCACACGCCCGGCCATCTATCTGCGCGACCGGGGCGCACAGTCTACCGGCGCGTATACACTCACCGGGCAGATTCTGGGGCCGGATGATGAACCCGTGTCGGGTCTGGCTGTGCAGGTGGGTCTGCGCTTTCCGCGCCAGACGCAGACCGACGGCGGCGGACGTTTTGGGGTGGACAATCTGCCCGCGGGCGATTATGCCGTCGCCATTGATGCGCCGAATTATCTGCTGGACCCGCCGTTTCCCCAGACTGTCACCGTAGGCGAGACAATAGGCGAGACAGGGGGCGAGACACAGGAGACGACGCTGGCTATACGCGCGTATCCCTGTGTGGGACCAGGGGAATTGAACCTCTGCGCGCTGCGCGCGGGGGATATCCTGCTGGCGCTGACACCGGATGGAGCCGATTGGCCCCAGGTGGGCGGCAC
>JBBDIO010000133.1:0-5285 GCA_040880365.1 Litorilinea sp. | reverse complement strand
AACGATTGGCGTGCCGCTCTACCATTCAGCGCGCTTTGT
This sequence comes from Litorilinea sp., assembly GCA_040880365.1. Taxonomy (GTDB): domain Bacteria; phylum Chloroflexota; class Anaerolineae; order Caldilineales; family Caldilineaceae; genus JBBDIO01. The sequence continues at coordinate 5,246 of JBBDIO010000133.1, read as the reverse complement.
CGAGATTATCATCCGCAACCTGGAAGCCATCGACTATCCGAATCTGGAATATATCATTTCCGACCGCCACTGTGCCGATGGCGCATTGGCAACCCTGGCGAACCATTTCGCAGACGACGCGCGCGTGCGCTTTGTGGCCGCGACCGATGGCCTCAATTGGGTAGAGCACTATAATCTGTTGCTGGAAGCCGCCACCGGCGACTATATGATGTGGATGCCCCACGACGATTCCTACGCCGCGGACTATGTTGCCACGCTGGTGCGCGAACTCGAAGACAACCCGGACTGTATACTCGCCTTTGGCACGCTGAACCCCATCGACATGGACGACAACCCCGCGCCCATCTGGCTTGCCAATAGCCACTGGCACACCTGCATCGACGCCGCCCACCCCTGGACCGTGCGCGAGCCGCTGCGTCTCTATATCAAGTGGAATCTGGGCATTGCCATGCGCGGCATTTTTCGCTGCGCGTCCATCAAACAGCATCACCTGACCATCCAGCCAACCCCACAATCTGAAATGGCCGATATCTGCTGGATCTTTGGCGTGGGGTTGCGGGGAGCGCTGCGCAATGTGCCCGCCGCGCAATGCTACAAACGCTATCACGCACACAATACCCATACCCAGTGGCAGGGTGGCACGCGTCGCCAGGAAGTGCGCAAACGCTGGGGACGCCTGGTCGTACTTCTGGGCTATGCCGTTCGCCATGTCCCCCGCCCCACCGACCTGATTCGCGTCATCCTCGTGCTGCTCTTGCGCAATCTGACGGGGCTGCCCGGACGCTACCGACTGATAGACCGCCTGATTGCCCCACCCCGTAAATCAGCGGGGCATTTCGGGCACAGAAACAGTTGATTTCTTGGCTCGCGCTTTTGCCGCACGGGCTTTTGCCGCGTGTACCTTGTCTGTGGGCGCTTTTTGGGTAGATACAGACTGCCGCTTGCCCCACCAGCGTTGTCGCGCCTGGACCACGGCACGCCGCACCGGCGGCACCCGCACCGCCAGCAAAACCGCCAGCAAAACCGCAAAATAGACAGGCTTGCCAAAGAAAACTTTACCCACCCAGATATAGTGCAACACCGCTAATACGCCCGCCGCGTAAATCAACTGGTGTAGTCGTTTCCACTGTTTGCCCATGCGTTTCATCCACCCGCGCGTCGATGTGATCGCCAGCGGCAACAGAATGAGCAAGGCAAGCAGCCCTACGATAATATAGGGCTTTTGCACCAGACCGTCTTGCACAATAAAACGCCAGCTATAGCCATAATCCAGCCCCACGAAGACCCACAGATGGACCAGAGCATAGGCAAATGCCCAAAGGCCCAGCGATTTGCGGATTTTCGCCACCGGGTTATATCCCGTCACGATCTGCACGGGTGTGACCGCCAGCGTCAGCAACAGAATGACGATTGCCGCCTGTCCGGTGCGCGCGGTGATATCGTCAATGGGATTGATACTCAAATTCCCCATCTGAGAATCCCACAGCAAATGCAGCGCAGGAAACAGCGCGCCCAAATTTGTAATAATCCATAGCCAGTGTTGGCGAAATCGGCGGTTCATGTGCAAATTACCCGGTTGTCTGGTTTTGAGTGTCTGGTTTTGAGTGCCTGGTGTCTGGTCGCCCGACAATCACGCCCGACAATCAGCGGTTGTACATTCAGAAATTCGCCTGGAGGTCCATGCCCGTATAGAGATGTGCGACCTCTTCGGCATAGCCATTGAACATGAGCGTCTCGCGCCGCCCGCCTTCGCCAATGCGCCGCTCGGTTGCCTGCGACCAGCGCGGATGATTTACTTCGGGGTTCACATTGGCATAGAAGCCATATTCATTGGGCGCAGCCTGCATCCAGGTAGATTGGGGCATTTCATCGGTCAATTCGATTTCGGCAATCCCCTTGATGCTTTTGAAGCCATACTTCCAGGGCACCATCATGCGAAACGGCGCGCCATTGGGGTTTTCCAGCAGCTTGCCATACATGCCTGTGGCAAAAATCGCCAGATCATTCATAGCTTCGTCCACGCGCAAACCCTCCACATAGGGCCACTTGAGAAAGCTATTGCGTTGGCCGGGCATCTCTTCGGGGCGATAGACCGACGTAAACTTCACATAGCGGGCTTCAGATTTGGGATCGGCATCGCGCAACAGCTGCCCCATCGAAAAGCCAATCCACGGAATGACCATCGACCAGGCTTCCACGCAGCGCAGCCGAAAAATGTGTTCCCGCTGCTCATAGTTGCGGAGCACATCGTCCACATCCAGCGTGAGCGGATTGTTGACCAGACCCGTGACCTTAATCTCCCACGGCCGCGCCACAAAACCTTCCGCCAGTTCCGCGATACCCTCTTTGTTGGTGGTAAACTCATAATAGTTGTTATAGTTGGTAATCTCGTCAAAGCTGTTTAGCGGATCGCCCAGTTCATCGCTGTTCTGCGAGACAGTTGGCTCGGTGTTTGCCAGCGATTCCGGCAGATCTTCGGGCAGGGGCTGTTCCACCACTACTTCGGGTGCGCCGGCAGATCCTGTGCCCGCCGTGCCGGGCATATCGGGCATCGCGCAGGCGCTCAAGGCCAGCGCACCAGCCACCGACCCCGCGCCAATCATAAATTTGCGTCGGTTGAGAAAAACATGTTCGGGCGTAATTTCAGACGATGATATTTTGACCATGATTACATACAACTCCCTTTGATATATACCTGTGCAATCGCGCGACTATTAAAATACCGATAAGATACCGACGAAGTGTTACGAGGAAGAGAACGGCAAACAATGAAGTTCATACAGACCTACCCGCCACCGATGTGGCAAATATGATGTGGAAATATCCAGATATCAATCAGTGACTCGATTGGTGACTAAAATGGTGACTAAATCGGTGGTAATGTGGGATAGATTACCCGCGCCAAGTGAGCTTTGGGTTAAAACAACCTAATAATTTGGTGACAATCCACGGCCTACCCCTACAGTTCTGCGCAGGTTGCCGTCTGCGCGACCACCCTACCATACAACCCAACACCTGGAATGATATGCAGATTCCCGATTTCCACCCCAGCATTGTACACTTTCCCATCGCCCTGTTGACACTGGGCAGTCTGGCGGCTCTGGCCTATCTCTATTGGCAACCCACCGCAACCCTGCGCACACTTACGTGGATTCCTTTGTTCCTGGGCTGGGTGGGGGCACTGCTGGCAATCTTCAGCGGTCTCCTGGCCCAGAGTGAGCTACCCCCCAACGCGCCCTATCGCGCCATCCTGAATCTGCATACCTATGGCGGGTTTGGCGTGGCAATCCTCTATGCCATCCCTCTCTATCGTCGTTGGCTGCACGGAAAACATCCACGTATTCCCCCGCGCAAGCGCCCCGGCAAAAACGCGGAAAAACCACGCCAGCGCGATCTGCTGGACGAGCCTGCCGCCCGCTGGTGGCTGAGCGGCCTCTTCGTATTGGGTCTGGTGTTGATATTACTCACCGGCGCGTATGGCGGGCAGCTGGTCTACGACTGGGGCGTCAACGTGCAGACCGGACCTTGAACAAGTCCGCCATTCACGCGATGACACAAGTCTACGGGACGCGGGAGGTGGGTGCGTCCTGCGCATTCGCGTCCAGGATAATCTCGGTCAGGGGCAGGGCATCGCCCACAAAATCACCGTTGGCGGCAACAATCGGCAGACGGTCACCCGTCGCGCCATCATACAGCCCTGTGAGCAGGCTATAGACACCGGGCGGCGCGTGCGCATCCAGCGGGATGTAATAGCGATCCGCCACCGTGACACCGGGCTGCCAGCGGGTGGTGGGGAACTGGTCACAGCCGGGTTGACCATCGCGCTGCCCAATTTTATGAAAGTCTTCCATGCGCAACACCTGATTGAAGACGGTATAGGCAGTATCCAGCGGGGCGTCGCTTTGCCAATAGAGCGTGAGTATCAACGCCGCGCCCTGATCATCGCGCACGCGCGCCAGGTCATAACCCGTCAGGCGGATGTGCTCACCAAAACGGTAGTCAAGCGTGTGGGGGGCGGGTGAAGCAGTGGGGCCGTTGGGCGTAAACCACGGGTCGGTCAGCGCGGCGTCAAAGGGCGCAATGGCGGCCTGCACATCCATCACCCACGGCACATCTGTCGCGCCCGTGTCATTATCCACTGCGGCGCGGTCATACACTTCAATCTTGTCGCGGCCGTGGACCTGCACCACGCCCACCTGGGCGTAGTTATCGGCCAACAAATCGGCGCGCAGCTGGGCCACACTCTCCAGCTCGCCCGGCTCCACCGGATAGGTGAGAATGTAATAACGGTGGTCACGCGGACAATAGGCCGCGCCGCGTGTATACCATTCGGCCACGGCCTGGCGGTCGTTGGTGGTGAAGGGCGCTACCAGCCCGCCACACGCCGCGGTCAACTCGCCACATTCGCGCCCCAGGGCATACAACGCGCCAATCGCCTTCCAGCCGTTGCGCATGGGGAAACCAAAGCTGGAAAACCCGGCCCGACTGGGCATGGCATAGGGCACCCAATAGCCCGGCAATCGATTCTCGCGCCAGGTGTGCAGGGCTTCGCGCGTCGAATCCGTAAAATAGGTATAGGCGTGTGTGCCCAGCAGCAGCATGATCAGGCTCGCGCCCGCCAGCCCCAGCGTATGCGCCGCGCGCGTCCCCAGCCGCAGGCGCAGCCATGCCAGCCCCCGCGCCGCCACCATCCCCGCAATCACCGCCCAGGGGATGATAAACCCATACACATGCGTGTTGGGCGTGCGCGTGAAAAACAGCATGAGAACCATGAGCGCGCCCAGCCAGAGCCACACGGCGCGTTCCGCATGGCTTTGGCGAGGTGCAATCCACGCCAGCCCGAAGGCCAGCCCAAAGAAAAGCCAGGTCAGATCCACATCACCTGAGACTGGGCGCGCGACTGGTCCGGCTTGAATCTGCCACCACAGCACCCCCGCCAAGCCCCCCCACAGGAGCAGCCCCGCCAGTCGGCCCCGCCACCCCCGCCACGCGCGCGCATAGACACGGGTCAGCCCCGCCAGCGCGCCCAGCGTCAGCAGCCCAAGCGTGTAGATAGGGGTATAGAGCGTGGTGCGGCGCAAAAAATCGGCCAGATTGTTATAGGGGAAATCGCCGCCGATGCGACTTTCGGCAATATAGCCATAGGTCGATTCAAACGTGGGATGGTACACAAAAGGCACATAGAAGATCGCCAGCAGGCACGCGCCCACCAGCATGGGCGGCCCCAGCGTGCGCAGCAGCACGCC
>JBBDIO010000132.1:0-5297 GCA_040880365.1 Litorilinea sp. | reverse complement strand
GTGTGGGGTATGGGGGATATTCGCCCTGGGCGACCTGCCGGCTCTTTACGCGACGACTGCGCCCGAATCGACAGCACCCGCGACGCTGGCCCCGCAACCCGCCGCTGTGGTGAACGGCATGTTGGAATGTCCGACCGGCTTTGCCCTGGATGGGTTGGGGCGGCGTGTACCCGTGGGGTGGATTCTGGCCCGCGCCGATGGTGACCCGGTGATCAACAGCGCTCGCCATCAGTTTTCTGGGGCTTGCGAGAACGACGGGGGGCATGTCGAAAAAATGGAAGGGCGGGATTCTCTGGTGATCCGGGCCAGAGATTTGGAGACTCCGCCCGCGCCGGGCAAGCCCTTTGATGTGGTGTTGTATCAACAGGTGCCGGTGGCGCCCGACGGTGATTACAGTGTGAGTGGCTGGATGCTCAGTTTGTGCGGCGGCAGCGCGGTGCCCAGTGATTGCCCCGAAGGTGTCTATATCCGCAAGGCCATTGGGCTGGACCCCACCGGCGGGATTGACCCCAGGAGCTCCGCCATTGTGTGGACAGAGAATCTGGATAACTTTGTGACGCGTGACCAGGTGCGCGTGGGTTGGGCCAATCTGAGCGTGGGTGCGCGCGCCCAGAGCAGCGTGATGACCGTCTTTTTGCGCGTGCACAGTCCTTTTCAGTGGCACGGCAATCACGCATTCATAGACGCAATTGAGCTGCACCGGGCACCGGTTGCCTGGTTCGTCAATCTGCCGCGCGCGGTCAATCCGGGCAGGCGTATCACCGTGCGCTGGGATTCTTTCCAGTCGCCCGAAATTGCCGCAATCCCTGGCGGTACGTATGGCGTTTTGGTGGATGTGCAGGTGCGCACACGCGTCGCCGCTGGAGGATCGCCTGGGGCATGGCAGGATCTGGTCCAAAATGGTAGCACCCAGGGGGAATGTCAGTTCACCGTCGGTGGCGCAGGGCAGGCTGTGGAGTTTCGGCTGCGCGCACGGGCAGAACAGCCGCCCCCGCCTGCACTGGGCGCGTGGCCTTTGCAACGCTTCCCCGGACCGTGGAGTGCACCGCATACCATGACGGTGCGCACACTTGCTGCCGCTATGGAAGCTGGGATGGGAAATAGCATACCGGATGGCGGCGTCATGTTGGCCCAAAATCGTCAGGGCTTGCCGGCCCTCTATCTGCCCACATTGGGTAGCAACCATACCGGCAGTCACGGCGGCTGTTAAGTGCTGTCTGCTGCGCGTACGGCGTGTGTCGCCCGCCCAAACCCGCCACTGCTTTGCGCAGGATACTTTTGGCTGGTACAATCGCCGCGAGAAGGAATATTATGGGTACGATTGCACAGAATTTAGAGAGCGTGCTGGCGCGTATCGACAGCGCTGCCCGCCATGCTGGGCGCGACGCGCAGGCGGTGCGTCTGGTGGCTGTTAGCAAAACACATCCGTTTTCCATGATTCAGGAAGCCTATGGCGCGGGACAGCGTGATTTTGGCGAAAACCGCCTGGAAGAACTGCTCCCCAAGATGGATGAGGCCCAGGCCGCGGGCTTGACGGATATTCGCTGGCACCTGATCGGCCCGATTCAGAGTCGCAAGACACAGATGGCAATTGTGCCGCTGGCGCTGATTCATGCGGTAGACCGCTTGAAAATCGCCACCCGGTTGAGTCGGGATGCGCAAACCGCGGGCCAGTGTATGCCCGTTTTGCTGGAAGTCAATGTGAGCGGCGAGGCATCGAAACATGGCTTTGCACCCGAAGAATTAGATGGCGCGGTGGGCGAGGCGTTGAGCTTGCCCGGCATTCGGGTGGAAGGTCTGATGACCATGGCACCGTTCGTCGAGGATGAGGCGGTGATTCGCGCCGTATTTGGCGGGCTGCGCCGTCTGCGCGACCATCTGTGTGCGGAATATCCGCAGATGGGTACGGAGTTGTCTATGGGGATGACTAACGATTTTGAAATTGCCGTTACCGGAGGCGCGACGCTGGTGCGGGTAGGATCGGCCATTTTTGGCGAACGCCAGGTCTGACGCGTTGCGCTGAACCATGCTGGGCCGCCGCGCGTGCTGCTGCGGCCTTTCACAAGAAATCTGCGAGTCTACTTATGTTGGAATTGGAATCAAGTCGAATTGCCTTTATCGGTAGTGGTAAAATGGGCGAAGCCATGATCAAGGGGCTGCTGACCCGGAAGCTTACTGCGCCCGATGGAATTATCGCGAGTGACCCGGTTGCCCAGCGGCGCACGCAGATGGAAGCGACCTATGGTGTGGCGACGACGGATGACAATGGGGGGGCGGTCGCCCAGGCCGATATTGTGGTGCTGAGTGTACAACCCCAGGTGCTTGCCAGGGCCGGTGATTCGCTGGCCGGCCAGATCCCACCCGATGCGGTGGTGTTGAGTATTATCGCGGGCGCGTCGATTTCTACGTTGCGGCGTGCCCTGGGACATGATGCGATTGTGCGCTGTATGCCCAATACCCCGGCCCAGGTGGGCATGGGTGTGACGGTGTGGACGGCGACGCCCGAAGTGAGCGCACGCCAGCGTGAACAAACTGCGCTGTTGCTGGGCGCACTGGGCCTGGAATTGCGGGTGGACGATGAACACTATCTGGACGCGGCTACGGGTCTCACGGGGTCGGGACCGGCGTTTGTGTTGCTGCTGCTCGAAGCCTTCATCGACGCGGGGGTGCATGTGGGCTTTGCCCGGGCCGATGCCCAGCGCATGGTCTATCAACTGATGGCGGGTACATTGCAGATGGCCCAGGAAACAGGTCTGCATCCTGCCGAGTTAAAAAATCGTGTAACCAGCCCCGCGGGCACAACCGCCGCCGGGCTTTTTGAATTGGAAGCTGCCGGCGTGCGCGCGACGATGATTCGCGCCGTAGAGGCGGCCTATCAACGTAGTGTGGCCCTGGGGGCCGCTCAAAAACAGGAATAATTCATGATCATTATTGATTTGCTGAGCGCAGTCTTGCAGTTGTATTCATTTGTCTTGCTCGCCCGTGCATTGGTGAGCTGGATCCCGAATTTGGATCCCTATCACCCCGCCGTGCAAATTCTTTTTCAGATTACCGAGCCGGTTTTGGAACCGATTCGACGGGTCATCCCTCCGCTGGGCGGCATGATCGATCTTTCGCTGATTGTTGCGTTTCTGGCAATCATGTTTTTGCAATCTTTGCTGCGTTCGCTCTAGCGGCGGGATACAGGATCGGGTATCGACCGGAAGTGATTTGGATTTGCGAGGGCGCGCGCTCGCCAGGCGGCTCTGAAATCCAAACTCTGAATTGATGTAAAAATGTGATGTGAAAAATAAGGTGGGCGAACACTGATATCTGGCATCGGTGTTCGCCCACCTTATTTTTGTGGATTATGGTTGATGAGCAGGCGTTGCGGTGATTCGCTTTAGCGCGCTATTCGCGCCATTCGGTATGGGCCGCGGGCAGCGCGGGCAGCCAGATGCGCACGCGCACTACGGGAATGTCGACGCGGATTTCCACCGGGCCGGCATGGGCGACGACCCAGACCGCGATGGTTTGCGTTTGGGGCGAGGGCAGCCGCATGAGGACCGATGTTCTGCCTTGCTCGGTTTCCAGTGTAGATGCATCCAGCGTGCCACCATTGGCATAGAGCGTGATCTGGGTGCCATCGATCACGGCATTGCCATACTGATCTTCCACCTGAAATTCCAGCAGGATAGAGTTGGCCGAAATTGAGACTTCGGGGAAGAGTGTGGTCGGGCCTGTGATGGTGTAGGGGCGAGCTGGGCGCACCCCGACCAGGGCCGTTGCGGCGTAAGATCCCACCGTGGCAGTGAGCAGGCTGGCGCCTGCGATCTCGCCCGGTTGAAAAAGGCCGGAATAGGTGCCTGCGGTCAGGGTCGCGCCCTGTTGGTTTTGGCCGTTTTCAAAACGCCCTACGGATGCCGCCAGGTGTATTGGGATGGTGGCTGTGATCAAGCTTCCTTGTGCATCGTGGAGCTGCACTGTGAATGAAATGGGGTCACCGCCTGCGAGGGTGTTGGTGACAGAAGTGGTCAGTACCAGTTGGGAATCGGGCGGCAACATAGCGGCTTCCACGGTGCGCGTCACGGTGCCGACCTGCAATTCCAGGGTTTCTACGGGCAATTCCATGGCAACGGGAATCGTGGCTTCGCCACGCACATCGGTCAACATGCGTTGCCAGCTGTTGGCAGGCGCGCCGGGTGCGGCCTGCATCCGGTAGTGGAGGACGGCATTGTGGATGGGCCGCCGCGCCGCGCCCGCAGTGGCAGGCGGCGCTGTGACCTGAACACGCAGCTCGCCGGTCTGGCCGATCTGCGTTGGAATCACCCCGAAGCCATCGGTAGTAATCGTGAGCGCACTGGATGCTGCGAGCAGGGCGGCGGCCATGTCGATCCGGCCTGTGCCCAGAAAATTGTCGCGTCCGGGTTGCTCATCGCTATTGACATCGACGGCGGTGGCGCGCATGATTTCGGCAATTTCCACGCTGGACAGGTCGGGGCGCAGGCTATGCAACAGCGCGGCCAGCGCCGACACATGCGCCGTCGCCATGCTGGTGCCGCTGATGGTCCGGTATTGGTTGTTGAGGTGGGTGCTCAATATGCTGTCGCCGGGCGCGGCTAAATCTACCGTTGCCCCATAGCGCGAAAAAGGCGCCCAGGCATCATTGGCATCGGTGGCGGCGACGGCTAGCGTCGTCGGATAAAAGGCTGGATACTGGACAGTGGTAAAGCTGGACCCAACAGGCATGTTGCCCGACGCGGCGATGACCAGGATGCCTTTGGCATGGGCATTTTCGACCGCGGCACGCAGCGCGGGTGAATCGGTGGATGTGGTCAGGCTCAGATTGATAATGGAATGATTTTGCATGACTGCGTAGTCAATGGCTGCGACCAGGTCACTGATCTGACCCGCGCCGGTAGGCCCAAAGATGCGCAACGGCGCAACCTGCACACGGCGCGCCAGCCCCGATATGCCGGTTTCGTTATTTGTCGCGGCGACAATCGTGCCCATGATATGGGAACCGTGCCCATTGCCGTCTTCGGGCGTGTTGTCCTCCTCGTACCAATCCCAGCCCACAATATCATCAATCAAGCCGTTGGCATCGTCGTCGATGTTGGGCAGACCGGCGTATTCGGCCTGGTTGCGCCACACATTAGCCGGATCCAGGTCTGCGTGCTGAGATGCGTAGCCCGTGTCGATGACCGCCACGGTGACCGCGGGGTCGCCGTGGGTGATATTCCAGGCTTCGCGCGCACGAATGGCAGTCAGGGCATACTGATTGGGCGCGAGGTCATCGTTGGGTTCCGGTTCCAGAT
>JBBDIO010000131.1:0-5313 GCA_040880365.1 Litorilinea sp. | reverse complement strand
GAGTGCGCCGATCCGAGAGTATACGCCCGCCAACTCGATTTCAATAAATCCGGCGTTCTGTTGACAGAGTATCCAAGCAGGGTATAATAACTGCGCAGTCTATGGAATAGAACCGTGATCGCAATCATGAGCAGCCGCACACTGTATAATTATAGACGTGAGTGCAGTGGAATGGTTGGGAGGACGCGGAATGGTTGGGAGGACGCGGAATGGTTGGGAGGACGCGCCGCCCCTGTGCGTGCCGCCCCTGTGCCTCTGAATCTGAACATTTGCGATCGGGCGGGTATGGTCAGTAGAAAGTCAATTCGACAATAAACTCTATGTTCAAAAAATTCCGCCCCTGGGCGATTGGCGTTGCGCTCTTGCTGATGATTGGCGCATCCGTCTATTATGGTCCGCTACTCTGGACACTGGTGCAGGATCGGGAAGCGTTGCAGGCCTGGGTTGCCGAGTTGGGCTGGTATGGACCCATTGTGCTGATTGTCGCCAATGCGCTCCAGATTATTGTGGCCCCGATACCCGGTTATGTCTTTCAATTGGCGGCGGGTTTTCTCTATGGCCCCCTGTGGGGCGGCATATGGGGCAGCATTGGGTTGATGACGGGCGCGGGCATTGCCATGTGGTTGGCGCGCGTCTATGGGCGTCCGCTCGTAACACGCCTGGTCGGTGCGCAACGGCTGGCAAAATGGGAAAGTGTGACCCACAGCACGAATATCGCCGTGTGGTTTGTGCTTCTGCTCGGCCCCACGGGCGATATTCCCTATCTGTTGGCCGGGCTATCCAAAGTATCCTTTTTCAAAGTCATGGCAATTACCGCCATATTGCGCATCCCCAGCATTTTTGTGGTTGCAGGCGCAGGCGCAGGTGTCATGTATCTGAATTGGTGGCAACTGGCGATCATCGTAGGCGTCTTGACAGCCTTTGTGATCGTATTTATGCGCTATCAGGATCAGATTTTGGCGCGTCTGGATGGGCTTACCTATCGCCAGGTGGTCGCCAAAATGGGCACGGAAAGAAAGATGTCGCCACCCCTGGATCCAAAATTAACCCGAGACGAGATATCATGACCGAAAACCAGCCCCAGAACACATCGGCACTGCCCCTGCGCGACCGCATCGAAGCCGATTTCAAACAGGCCATGCGCAACCAGGACGCCATCGCCAAAATGACCTTGCGCGCGGTCAAGACCGCGCTCACCGAAGCGGGCAAATCGGGCGCAGATCATACCCTTACTGAAGATGATGTGCTGGCTGTGATCCAACGCGAAGCCAAACGCCGGCGCGAAGCTGCCGCCGAATATACGCGCCTGGGCGCAACGGCGCAAGCCGCACAGGAAGAGACCGAACTGGCGGTATTGGAAGGCTATCTGCCCCGCCAGTTGGAAGAAGCTGAAGTCGAAGAAATGGCGCGCCAGATTATTGCCGAGACCGGCGCGTCTACCCCCCGGGATCTGGGGCAAGTGATGCCCAAACTGATGGCGCGCATGGGTGCCGCCGCCGATGGCAAGCAAGCCAGCCAGGTTGTGCGCCGGCTGTTGAGCGTATAATTAACGGTCTGGGTCTGGCGGTTGCACCCCAGATGTATGCACTGAAGATATATGCTCCCGCCGCTCGCATTCCCCACCTGCCTTTCCCACGCCCGGCCTTCTGTCCCAAATTCCTCCATCAGAATTTTTGCCGGAATTTTTGCTTAGATTGTTCAAGGAAATGCGCATGACCGGAAGCGGACTGCGACAATGGTTTCCGTGGAACCGTTGGTTCACAATCTCAGGGCTAATCGGACTTTCGACATTGATGTTGATTGCCGTATTGGCGTGGCAATTGCCCTTTGGCAGCCAGATACAGCTGGGTGTAGGCGAGGTTGCACCCTTTGATGTGGTTGCCCCGCGTCAAATTACCTACGAAAGCCAGATCCTCACGGATCAGGCCCGTGAACGCGCGGCCCAGGCCGTGCCCGATCAGTATGACAACCCCGATGCCCGCGTCCGCCGCCAGCAAATCGACCGTGCCCGCGCCATCCTCGACTATATCTCCATTGTGCGCCTCGATCCCTACGCATCTACCGAACTCCAGACCGACTATCTGATGGCAGTGACCGATTTCACCCTGACGCCGGAGATAGTGTTGCAGATTCTGACGGCAACCGACGCAGAGTGGAACGCGGTGGTGACCGAAGTGCCTCTGGCTCTGGATCGGGTGATGCGCGACGAGATCCGCGAAAGTGGGCTGGTCGCGGCGCGGCGGCGAGTGCCGACCCTGATCAACCCCGATATGTCGGAGCGCGCCGGCTATATCACTGGGGAAATTACCCGCGGGCTGGCGCGGGCGAATAGCGCATTCAACGCCACACGCACCGAAGAGTTGCGCGAACGCGCCAGTAGCGAAGTTCCCATGATCCAGGTAACCATGGAACGCAACGAGGCGATTATCCGTGCCGGCGATCTGGCAACAGCCGAAACCGTAGAGGCTTTGCAGCAAATCGGGCTGATGCAGGGCGATTGGAACTGGTGGGTTTTGATCCGTGCCGTGCTCTTTGCTCTGGCGCTGGTCACCTTGGCGGTGGGCGCGCTCTATCGTCTGCGCAGCGAACTGGCCCAGCATCTGGAAGAGATCGCGCTGATTGTGGTGGTGACGGGTATTTGGCTGACCATCGCCAAATTTATGCTCATCCCCCACGATTGGCTGCCCTATCTCTATCCCCTGGCCGCGTTGAGCATGTTGCTGGCGGTGCTCATCGATCTGCGCGTTTCGGTGGTATTGACATTGACGCTGCTGCTGGTGGTGCAATATCTCGCGCCCAACAACACGCCCCTGGTCGCCTATCTGGGAATCGGATCGCTCGTGGGTGCACTCATTTTGGGGCGCGCCGAACGAATTTCGGTCTTTGTCTGGGCCGGGCTGGGTGTGGCGTTGTGCAATATTGTGGTCTTTGCCGCATTTCGCGCCCCATTTCCCGACTATAGCCTGGCCCGTCTGTCGCAGATGGTGCTGGTCGTCGCGCTCAATGGCGGACTTTCGGCAAGTGTGGCCTTAATCGGCTATCTCATCCTGGGCAATATCTTTGGGATCACCACCAGTTTGCAGCTCACCGAATTGAGCCGCCCCACCCACCCCCTGCTGCGCCAGGTATTGCTCAAAGCGTCGGGCACCTATCACCACACCATTGTGGTGAGCAATATGGCCGAACGGGCCGCAGCTGCGATTGGCGCCGATGCCTATCTGACCCGAGTCGGCGCGTATTACCACGACATCGGCAAAACGGTGCGCCCTTATTTCTTCACCGAAAACATCATGGAAGGCAATTCGCCCCACGACAAGCTGGATCCGTTGACCAGTGCCCAGGTGATCATCAGCCATGTGAGCGATGGCGTCGATCTTGCCCAGAAATATCGCCTGCCCGAACGCATCCAGGATTTTATTCGCGAACATCATGGCCGTTCGGTGATGCGCTATTTCTATGTGCAAGCCCAACAGAAGGCCAAAAACCCGGCGGAGGTCGACGAGGCCGATTTTCGCTATCCGGGGCCGAACCCGCGCACCAAAGAAACCGCCATTTTACTCCTCGCCGATACCTGCGAAGCCGCGGTGCGCGCCATACGCCCCTCGACGCGGGAAGATCTGGAAACGCTGGTCAATCGTCTGATCGAAGAGCGCCTGGATGACGGCGAGCTAAACGAGTCCAATCTCACCTTTCGCGAGTTGCAGATGATCAAAGAGATATTTCTGCAAGTGTTGCAAGGGGTTCATCATCCGCGCATCCAGTATCCCGAACCGATGACGACTGAAAAGGCGGCATTGGTGATCGAAGACGGTCGACCTGCCGGCGCGCCGCCGGGACAGCCGCAAAGTCAGCCAACCTCCACACAGCCCACGCCGAAACAACCATCACAGCCGACCGCGCCCCAGGTTGTGCCCCCCGCGCAACCACAGAAACAACCACAGAAACAACCAGAGACGCAACCGCAAAGCGCCGGGCGCGAAACATCTGCGCCGGCGAATGGGGCGAGCGATCAGGCCAAAGCGCAACGTGCTGCAACCAACAACGGAGGCACTGCCGCTACCGATGCCGCCAGGGATACCGCTATTCCCGCCTCGCCCGCCGAGTCCGACTCACGCGCCGCGGATGCAGGGCAAGTCGAGCCGGTCGCCACCCCGCGCGATGAAACACCTGCCCAAACCAAAAACAACACGAGCTTGCCGGGCGGCGCCGAAGCACCTGCAGACGAACAGTAGGAAACGGGATCGAGTGAACCGATGGGACGCGAGATGCGACGAGAGCTGGAACGAGAGCAGGAACCAATCGACGATACCCTGCGCGATATACGCGCAAACTATGCGATTCACATCGACCTGGATGCAGATATCCTGGATCTGGATGCCGGGCAGGATTTCGGGCAGGATTTCGGCGCGTCCGCTGACGCGAATCATGGGGATGGCGAAGCCACCGAGGCGACCCTGGTACGCGCGCTGGAGAAGGCAGTCGCCGCGACGCTGTCACTGGCGGGACAATCGGGCGGTGAACTTTCGCTGCTGCTCACCGATGATGACTATGTGCGCGAGCTGAACCACACCTATCGCGGGATAGATGCGCCCACCGATGTGCTTAGCTTCGCCGCCACAGATTTCGCCGCTACAGATTTCGCAGCTACAGATACATTTCCAGATACTGCGGTTCCAGACGCGTCCTCGAACGAGGACACAGAAGCAGAAGCAGCCACGCCCCAATTGGTGGTCGCGCCGGAAATGGCCCAGGCCGTTGCCAACTATCTGGGCGACATTGTGGTTGCCCTGCCCTATAGCACACGTCAGGCCCAACGGTTTGGCAATACGCTGACCGATGAGCTGTGTCTGCTGGCTGTTCACGGCACGCTGCATCTGGTGGGCTATGATCACGCCACGCCCCAGGAAGAAGCCGCGATGTGGGATTTGCAGGATCGCGTGTTGCGCACACTGGGTCGCGCCACCCTGGGACGGCGCGACTTCGATGACTAGCCGCGTTGGCCCCCAGGGCAAACCGCAGCGCGCCCCCGCGCGCCCCCATCTACCGCCGCGTCCTCTCGCCCCTTATCCCGATCACTCCAACCTGAATTTTTTGCACGGGCGACGGCTGAGTCTCTATGCCGCGTGGAAGGGAATTCGCTATGTGGTGGATACCCAGCCCAATGTCTGGATCGAGCTTGCGGCCGTGGGTGTGGTGACGGCCACAGGTCTCTGGCTGGGCATCACCCCGGTCGAATGGGCATTGCTACTGCTCACCTTCGGGATGATTCTGGCATTGGAAGCCGTGAACACTGCGATTGAGACGGTTGTGGAC
>JBBDIO010000130.1:0-5314 GCA_040880365.1 Litorilinea sp. | reverse complement strand
CAGATAACGCCGAAATGCGCGTTCGCCCAATACCGTGCGCATGGTATCATAGAGTAGCGCACCCCGCCCATAGACCACCGTTTCATATTCGGTACCACTGGCAAAGGTGGCAACCGGGCGGTCGATGGGAGCCTGGCTGTGCTCCTGTAACCAAAGAGTGACCGGGGTCAGCCAGCGCTGCCGTTGCAATTGTTGCGCCACTGCGTCGCCGCGCAGCCCTTCGTAATAGAGCTTCACAGAATATTCTGCCAATGCTTCATCCAGCCACGGCGTATTCACCGGGTCGTTGTGGACAAGCTGATACCACCATTGGTGCGCCACTTCGTGGGCAACCAGCACTTCCATCGAATTCTGAAAGCGCGTATACACTTCGATGCCCACCAGATTGACCTGGGGATATTCCATCCCGCGAAACGAAAGGGGTGCGGGCGCGACGTGCATGTGGGTGAAGGGATATTCGCCGTAGTGATCGCTGAAGATACGCAGGGCGGCGACGGCATAGCGCAGGGCATTGCGCCCGGCGGCCTCCTGCCCCGGCAGCCAATAGCTGGATACCTGGGTGCCGTAGGCTTCTACCGTTGCCGAAGAAAATTGGGGGCTGGTATGCAACAAAAACTCGCGCACAGGGCCGGTTGCCCACACATGGCGGGCCATTGCGTCGCCGTTTTCGGTGGTGAAGCGGGTCGAAGTAATCAGCGCGCCGCTGGTGATGGGCACCTCGTCGGCGGGCAAGGTCGCCGTCACCACAAACAGTGAAGTCAGGTTGAATGCCGCATCGCCGCGCACGCTGCCGGTTTCCAGCCACCACTTGCCCGTGCCCACGGTCGCGCCCGGTTCATAGACCGCCAGTGACGGGTAGAACAAGGGCAGGCTGGTCATAAACTGGCTGCGTCCAAACAAGGCATAGACGTTGGGATTATCGGACCAGCGCGGCACTTCGACCCGCCACGCCAATTGAACGCGCAGCGCCTCACCGCTGGGCAACGCAGTAGGCAACTCGATGCGCATGGCGGTGTTTTCGGCCAGATATTCAAAGGTGGCGGCCTGACCATCCAGCAATACACTGCGAATGGTCATCTGTGTGCCATATTGTTCCAGCATGGGATAGAGTCGAAAGACCAGCGTGCGCCAGGAATCACCCGTGTAGTTGGTCACCAGAATCTGCCCGGTACCCGTGATAAAATTGCCCGACGGATCCATAGTTATGGTCAGGTCATAGCGGGGTGCGCCTTGCAACAGGTCAAAATCCGCCTGAAAAGCAGGCTTCACAGCCGGGCGATAGGCGGCATAAGCATCCGGCGCCGCCGCCGGTTCCGCGCCGCACGCGCTCAACAAACCGACGAGGAAAACCAGCAGGAGCGGCCCTATCAGAAAGGGTGTACCCACTTTGGACAGGCGTCCACGCCGCCATTTGCGCCCTACAGTTGCTTCACATTTCACTAGATTACACGACACTGGTAGGATGGTGAATGAACGAGCTTCTTCGACCAGATTGGTTTCCAACCCGCTCGAATATGTCCGGTCACACAATTTAGTTCGACATAATTTCGGTATGATTTCGGTATAATTATAGTTCAGGTCAGGTCCGAACGGTTGGGAAGGTAGCCCCACATACAAGCGATGCCACATGCAGGCTTGGGATTCCCGGCTGTGGGCAGGCGGGATTTGGCAGAAGGTAAGTAGTGCCACTTGAACAACGCGCTGCGCCGTGTTACGTTACAGATTGTTATGCTTCAGTGTGCTACAGTACAGATTGTTGCATTGAAATACACGTTGAAGCCTACGCGTCAAACCAGTTGCGCGTCAAACCAATTGGCACACAGCTCTGCACACGGTAGAGCGCGGTCATTATAACATAATCAACCGAAGCGGAGACGTCTTTTAGCCATGAGTTTACAAATACCCGCCGATGCGGTCACCTATGTATTGCTGATCCGCCACGGTGAAAACGATTGGGTAGGCACAGATCGGCTAGCCGGACGCACCCCCCACGTTCATCTGAACGAAAAAGGTCGGGAACAGGCGTTGCGGATCGCCGAGGCGTTGGCCGAACAGCCGGTCGCCGCGATCTATTCCAGCCCACTGGTGCGCTGCATAGAAACTGCCCAGCCCGCGGCCGAGCGCCTGGGTCTGACCGTTCAGGAAGAGCCGGGCGTCATCGAAGTCGACTATGGCGAATGGCGCGGCGGCAATCTCAAAGAACTATCCAAATTGCCCGAATGGCAACTGGTGCAGCACAATCCCAGCAGCTTTCGCTTTCCCGGCGGAGAAACGCTCCACGAAGTGCAAAGCCGCGCCGTGAACACGCTGGAGAGTATGCGGGTGCGCCATCCCAATCAAGTCGTGGCAATTTATAGCCACGGCGATGTGATTCGCACCACGCTGGCCCACTATCTGGGCGTGCACATCGATCTGTTTCAGCGCGTGCTCATCGATACGGCCTCCATCAGTGCGCTGGTATTTCATGGGATGCGCACCGGAGTTCTGTTCATGAACTACCGCACCGAATTGCCAAAATTTGAAATCAAACGTGAAGAGGACGCCGAACCGGCGTCTTCCTCGACATCCGCCAATGGCGACCAGGCAGACTAGCCCAGTATCCAGCCCGGTCTCCAGTCACGCACAGGCCATTTTGGCTACGCAAACCCGATAGAGGGATGAATTATGGCAGAGTATGCCTTCGACCTCAACCCCGTGCAGCATATAATTGCCGATGCGGTGGGCGAGCCGGGGAATCGTACATTTTTTCTCCAGGCGCGCGCCGGCACCGATCTGGTAACAGTTGTCCTCGAAAAACAGGAAGTCGCCAATCTGGCGATCACCATTGTTCAACTGTTGGAAGAACTCGAGGAAAAATATCCAGATCTGCCGCCCATTAAGATCAAGAAAAAGCCACTCTTTGCCGAACAACCGGTAGAGCCTGCGTTTCGCGTGGGGCAATTGGTCATCGGCTATGACGAAGACGACGATATGGTCTGGGTGATTGCCAAGGCGCTTATCGTGGGCGAAGAAGGCGCAGTGGTAGACCCCGAAGGCGACGACGTGCCCGCGGCCCGCTTTGTTGCCACGCGCGAACAGATGCGCATTCTGAGCGACCACGCCCTGGAAGTAGTCTCCAAAGGCCGGCCTACCTGTCCCCTGTGCGGCGGCCCCATCGACCGCGAAGGACATTTCTGTCCGCGCTCCGACGGTCAGGCCAAACCCATTATCTTTTAGGCTCAACTTCTAAATCAGGATACCAAAAGCTTTGGCTTCTACATCCAAATCCGCTGCACACGATCCCCAGCCGACCGGTTCCCAGCCGACCGAACCGCACGCGTCACAGTCTGCCGCGTCGGGAACAGACGCGCCCGATCAAGACGCGCCTGAACAGGACGCGACCGCAGAGACCATGCGCATCACCGAAACGCGCGTGGTAGAAACCCTCAGCACCGGCAAAGTATCGGAAAAAGGGCTGCTGCCCTATAGCTCCAACCACAGCTTTCTCATCACGGTGCAACACGAAGGGCTGACCCTGCCCGCCGTCTATAAGCCGCGCCAGGGCGAAAACCCGCTGTGGGATTTTGAATGGGGCACGCTTTGTCTGCGCGAAGCCGCGGCCTATTACATCAGCCACTGTCTCGACTGGAATCTGGTCCCGCCCACCATTGTGCGCGAAGCCTCGCGCGGCGTGGGCAGCATCCAGCTCTATATCGCCAACCGCGAGGCCGAACACTATTTCACCGTTCAGGCCGATGCCCGCTTTGCCCAGACCTTTCGCCGCCTGGCCCTGTTCGACTATGTGATCAACAATGCCGACCGCAAAAGTGGGCACTGTCTGGTGGGCAACGATGGACGCATCTGGGCCATCGATCACGGCATTTGTTTCCATACCGAATACAAACTGCGCACCGTGATCTGGGAATTCAGCGATACGCCCATCGAGCCGGAGCTGTTGGAAAACCTCCACGAATTGCAGACACAACTATCCCAGGCAACGAGCACGCTCAACACCGTATTGGAGACATTGCTCACCAAGCCGGAACGCGCCAGCCTGTGTGCACGCGTCGAACGGCTCATCGCGCGCGGCCGCTATCCGTCGCCCATCCCGCAGCGCCGCAACTACCCGTGGCCGCCCATCTAGCCGATTCTTTCCCAGCTATGCGCCGCGATAACCAATTGTCAGATAGCCCATTTCCCAAATGCCGATTATTCCCTATCGCATTGCAGAACACGGTTTATAATTCAGGCGGCAAGATAGAACCCAGGATAAAAAACCCAGGATGAAAGCCGTACTTATGGCGGGTGGCGAAGGTTCGCGTCTGCGCCCACTCACAGTTGCCCGCCCCAAACCAATGGTCCCCCTCGCCAATAAATCCATCATGGCGCATGTGCTGGATCTGCTCAAGACCCACGGCATCACCGAAGTCGTCGTCACGGTGCGCTACATGGCGGCTTCGATCCAGGACTTTTTCGAAGACGGGCGCGCCCTGGGCATGAAGCTCACCTATGCCGTGGAAGAATTTCCCCTGGGCACCGCGGGCAGCGTGCGCAACGCCGCGCATCTGCTGGATGAAACATTCCTGGTCATCAGCAGCGACGCGCTCACCGATTTCGATCTGGGCAAAATGGTGGAACATCACCGGCAAGCCGGCGCATTGGCAACCATTGCCCTGACCCATGTCCACAACCCGCTGGATTATGGTGTAGTCGTCACCAACGAAGACGGGCGCATCACCCAATTTCTGGAAAAGCCCAGCTGGGGCGAAGTCATCTCCGATACCGTCAACACGGGGATCTACGTGCTGGAGCCAGAAGTGCTGGAGCGCATCCCCAAAAACACCGCCTATGACTTCTCCACCGAACTCTTTCCCCGCCTGCTAGAAGCGGGCGATCATCTGTGCGGCTACGAGGCCGACGGCTATTGGTGCGATGTGGGCAACTTTGAAGAATATCATCGGGCCAATGCCGACATGCTCTATGGCAAAATTCGCCTGTCCGAGCCGCTGGGTCGCCATATTGGCGGCGGCATCTGGGTGGGTGAAGATGTGGATATTGCGCCCAGCGCCCAGCTGTTTGGCCCCATCTATCTGGGACACGGCGTCAAAATCAAGGGCGATGTCACGATTCACGGGCCGACGGTCATTCGCGACTATACCATCATCGACAACTACACGCGCATCGAACGCAGCGTGCTCTGGCGCAACAACTATATCGGCGAAAGCTGTGAACTGCGCGGGGCCATCATCACCCGTCAATGCAGCCTGAAATCCAAAGTGATCGCCTTTGAAGGCGCAGTCATCGCAGATAACTGCGTGATCGGCGAAGGGGCCAT
>JBBDIO010000129.1:0-5349 GCA_040880365.1 Litorilinea sp. | reverse complement strand
TGGCGATTTTATCCACACGCAAAAACGCGAACCCCAGACCAATCTCAAGCCGCCGTGGATGAAGTGGGATTTCTGGTCGCTTTCGCCCGAATCGCTGCACCAGGTCACCATTCTGTTTAGCGACCGCGGCACGCCCAAGAGCTATCGCCACATGCACGGTTTTTCCAGCCATACGTTCAGCTTTATCGACGCACAGGGCGAACGCGTCTGGATCAAATTCCACTTCAAGACGGTACAGGGCATCGAAAATCTGACCGCCGACGAAGCCGTGCAGCTGGCCGGTTCCAGCCCCGACCACGCCACCGAAGATCTGTTTGAATCCATCGAACAGGGCAACTATCCCAAGTGGCAGGTCTGCGTCCAGATTATGACCCAGGCCGAAGCCGACAATCTCCCCTTCAACCCCTTCGATCTGACCAAAGTCTGGCCCCAGGGCGACTATCCTCTGATCGAAGTGGGCGAGATGGAATTGAACCGCAACCCCGAAAACTATCATGCCGAAGTGGAACAAGCCGCGTTCTGCCCCGCCCATGTAGTCCAGGGCATTGGCTTTTCGCCCGACAAGATGCTCCAGGCGCGCATCCTTTCCTATACCGATGCCCATCGCTATCGCCTGGGCGTGAATTACCAGTCGCTGCCGGTCAACCAGCCCAAAGCCGAGGTGAACACCTATAACCGCGACGGCGCCATGCGCTTTGACGGCAACTATGGCGGCACCGTCAACTATGAACCGAACAGCTTTGGCGGGCCGACCGAAGACCCTGCCTATCGCGAACCGGCTTTTCCCGTGGATGGTCACGGCGACCGCTATGATCACCGCGCGGGTAACGACGATTACACCCAGACCGGCGATCTCTATCGGCTGCTCGCGCCCGATGCCCAGGCCCGCCTGATCGAAAACATCGTGGGCGGCATGATGCCGGTTCCGCGCCGCATCCAGACCCGCCAACTGGTGCACTTCTACCGCGCCGATGCCGACTATGGCCGCCGCATCGCCCAAGGTTTGGGCGTGGATGTAGACCTGGACGCCTGGTCGGCGCTTTCGCTGCGCGACTTGATTGCCGCCACTGCCGAGGGCACCTACGACGCCGACAACGACCGCGTGCCTCAGGGCGCATCCGTCGCCGCAGATTAACCCGCCGCAGCTAACCTGTGGCAGACTAACCAGACGCGCAGGCGCATAATAATCCATCCAAAAAGGTGCCAGTCTCGATGTGAGACCGGCACCTTTTTGGATCGCCTACTGGCATAATCCTGCACTTTTGTCGCTCTTTTCCTTTTTTGCGCAGGATGATATGCTAAAAATGCGCATCATACGAATTGTCCCCTCGTCTGAATCCCGCGTGACCTGCCCACCCGTCACGCGAATACCGTATGCGAGGTGAGCAGACAGGGTAGGCTTGGGTCGGAGACCGTATGTGTTTGTGGAGGATTTTTGGGAGAACAAGGAGAAGAAAGCCTTATGCAGCATTGGAGCAACAACGAGCAGAGAACCCTACCTCGATCACCCGTCGCGTATGCGCGGGCGATTAGACAGGACCCTGCAGAGTCTTTGGAGAAACACCTCCGCGCCTATGTGTGCGGCGCGCTGCTGGCGCTGGTGTGGCTCATTTTGTTCAGCTGGGGCCAGGCGCAGGCGGCGACTGAACAGGTCTGCCAGGTGGCAGGGGGGGCATCGATCCAGACGCAGCTCGACGACGTGAACTGCACCACAGTGGAGCTGGCTGCCACCAGCTTCATCGAAAATCTTACCATCAATCGCAGCGTCATTCTCCAGGGCCAGGGCGTGTTGGCGACCACCATCAACGGCAATAACGATGGCCGCGTCATCACCATCGACGGCCCAGGCATCACCGTGCATCTGCGCGATCTGCGCGTCACCGGCGGCGATGCCTCCGATAATACACCCACAATACTCATTCACCGCATTGGTGGCGGCATCCTGGTCGATAACGGCGCGACGCTGTATATCGAGAATGTGCGCGTCGAGGACAATACCGCCTTTGCCGGCGTGACACGCGGCGGCTTTGGCGGCGGGATTGGCGTCTATCGCGCGAGCACGCTCCACGCCACCGACCTGTATCTGGAAGACAATCTTGCCAGCGGCAGCTCGGGCACCGGCTTTGGCGGCGGGTTGGCAGTGGTAGACGGCGCAGCCTATCTCACCCGCACCCATGTAATCAACAATGTGGGCAATTTCCGCGCCGGCACATTTTCGGGCACGGGCACCGGCGGCGGCATCTATGTCGCCGGCGAAACCGGCAGCGGGCAAGCCGTATTATCCATGTGGGATAGCGAGGTGCGGGGCAACATTGCCGCCAATTCCGAAGGCGGCGGCAACGGCATCGGCGGCGGGCTGCGCGTCGGATCCAGCGAAGACACGCGCGTCAACATCTACACGACTCTCTTTGCCGACAATCGCGCTACCGGCGACAATGCCAGCGGCGACGCCGGCAATGGCGGCGGCATCGCAGTGACCACCGGCAGCAATGATGCGCATGTCCACATTATGAACAGCACGCTGGAAGACAATTGGGCCAATGCCCGGGCCGATATCCCCAGCGGCGGATCGAATGCGCGCGGCGGCGGCATCTATGCCGACCCCGGCAGCGCCGATGGCAGCATCTACGTCACGCTCACCAATAGCAGCCTGCTGGATAACATTGCCAAAGCGGGCACCGGCCCCGGAGATGGGCAGGGTGGCGGCATCTACGCGCGGCGCGCCGCAATCACTGTATTGGGCGGCACCCTGCGCGGTAACATCGCGGCCACCAACATTGCCGGACAAGGACAGGGCGGCGGCATCCGCATGTCGGGTGTGGGCCATACACCGCTGGTCGTAGAGGGCGCGACCCTGTTCGATAATATCGCCAATGAGGGCAGCGGCGGTGCATTCCCCAATGAGACCGGGCAGGGCGGCGGCATTCAGGCCAGCGGCACGGGCGCGGTGGTCACTGTCACCAACACGATTCTGGGCGATAACCGCGCCGCCAGTGACAGCGGAGGCACCGGCGCAGGCATCTATGTGGGTATCAACGCGCGCAGCTTCATCAGTCATACGACCGTAGCGGCAGAAACGCTCACCCCGGCCCAGGGCATTATGCATGTGGGCAGCGAAGACATGGAGATCATCAACACCATCGTTGCCAACCATGCCGCGGGCATCCACAACCAGGGCGCAACCGGCTCGGTTCTCGCCACCTATGTGCTTTTCGATGGCAATACCACCGATACCGTAGGCTCGGTGATCGGCAGCCCACAAAGCCAGGGCGATCCCAGCTTTGTGGACCCCGCCGGGCGCGATTATCACATCCAGTCCAATTCCGACGCGATTGATGCAGGCACAGACGCGGGGATTGCCGAAGACATCGACGGCGATCTGCGACCCCAGGGCGCGGACTTTGACATTGGCGCAGACGAATATGCGGCCATTGCGCCCAGCAGCGTAAGCATCGACGGACCCGGCAGCGTGCTGGCCGGCGCGACCTATACCTATACGGCTATGGTCAGCCCGCCCAATGCACAAACCCCACTCTCCTATACCTGGGAGCCCGCGCCGGACAGCCAAACCGGCAATCAGGCAGCCTATATGTGGCCCATGACCGGCACCGAGATGATCTCGGTGACTGCACAGAATTCGGCGGGCAGTGCCAGCGCCTCGCGCACCATCTCCATAGGCGCACAGCCCATCTCCGTGACGGCAGTCGCCATCACCGGCCCGCTCACCGGCGGTGTGAATCAGACCTATGCGTTCACCATGCAAGTCAGCCCGCCCGACGCCAGCGCGCCCATCAGCTATACCTGGGCGCCTGCTCCCGACAGCGGACAGAATACCGCGGTCGCGGAATATGCCTGGTCCGATCCGGGCACCAAGATGATCACCGGCACGGCACAAAATGTGGGCGGCACAGTCACCGCGACCCACATCATCACCATCGAAGTCGTGGACGTATCGGGCGTAAGCATCAGCGGCCCCAGCAGCGGCACACCCAACCAAAGCTATACCTATGACGCCACGGTCAGCCCTAGCGACGCCACCCAATCCGTCAGCTATGCCTGGTCGCCCGCACCCGATAGCGGACAGGGCACCAGCCAGGTTACCTATAGTTGGCCCACAACCGGCACCAATGAGATCGAGGTGACGGCGAGCAACGTCGGCGGCTCTGCGGTTGCCACGCGCACAGTCACCATCCAATCACCGGGCGTGACGGGGGTCAGCATCGACGGGCCAGACAATATATTGGTGAATCAGGTCACTAACTATGCCGCGACGGTATCGCCCGCCAATGCCAGCCAGCCCATCAGCTATACCTGGTCGCCCGCACCCGATAGCGGACAGAACACGGCAGACGCCGTCTACAGCTTCGACACTGCGGGCACGCGTATGATCTCGGTGACTGCATCTAACCTGGGCGGCAGCGCGTCGGCAGTTGCGACGCAGACCATCACAGTCGCCACCACATCGACCGCCATCACCGGAGCAGGGATTACCGGGCCGGGCAACGTCGTTGTAGATCGGCTCTACACCTATACGGGGACCGTATCGCCCCTGAACGCGACGTCGCCCATCACCTATATGTGGTCGCCTGCGCCCAACGAAGGGCAAGGCACAGCCAATGCACAGTATGAATGGTCGAGCGCAGGCAGCCGGACGATCTCACTCACTGTCCAAAACAGCGGCGGGTCGGCAGTCGCCAGCCACACGGTCAGTGTCACCGACACAACGGTCGCGCTCGACGCGGTAGGCATCAATGGCCCCACCACGGGCGAGCTGGATATGACCTATACATTCACCGCAGTGGTCACGCCCGCCAACGCCACGGAACCCATCGTCTACACCTGGTCGCCCACACCCGACAGCGGACAGGGCACCAGCCAGGTCAGCTATGCGTGGGACACCACGGGCGTCAAGAATATTTCCGTCACCGCCGAAAACGAGAACGGCGACGTTACCGACAGTCACACCATTACCATCAGTGAACCGTCGAATGAAATCGAAGTCAGCAATGACTTCTTCTCGCCCCAGGAACTGACCATCGAAGTGGGCGAGACAGTCACCTGGCGGCGGCTGGAAGGCATCCACAATGTGCGCGCCGAAGACGACAGCTTTGGCAATACGCTCAACGGTCAGTGGACCACCTATAGCCACACGTTCACGACACCGGGCGTCTATCCCTATTACTGCGAGTCTCACGGCGCGCCCGGCGGTGTGGGCATGTCGGGAGTGATCACCGTGATCGATCCCAATGCGCCCGACGCCGATCTCTTTGTTCCGTTCGCGACGCGGGATTAAACATCCACGGCGCAAACTGTGCAACACGCGAAACGGCCAG
Source organism: Litorilinea sp. (assembly GCA_040880365.1). Classification (GTDB taxonomy): domain Bacteria; phylum Chloroflexota; class Anaerolineae; order Caldilineales; family Caldilineaceae; genus JBBDIO01. The sequence goes on along the minus strand of JBBDIO010000129.1, from coordinate 16 downwards.
GATCCCGCGGGATCCT
>JBBDIO010000128.1:0-5419 GCA_040880365.1 Litorilinea sp. | reverse complement strand
GTAGACAAAGACCAGACCGGAATCGGTGCGCGCCACGGTCGAACCGGCCAACGGCCCCACATAGCCCGGCTCGATGACGCCCACAATCTGCTGGATCCACCTTTCGCCGCGCAGAATCGTCACATCTTCAAACACAATCGGCCCACCTGGGGCAACCAGAGGCCGCCCGGTTTCATCCTCCGGCATGAAGTTGGTGATCGTCGTCGTGAAATCCACATTGCCGGTGTTGGTCACAAAAACCGTATAGGTCACGATGCGCCCGGCCTGGGGCGGATTGGGTGTAATCGTCCGCCGCACGACCAGCCCCGGCTCGGCAACGGGCACTTCCACCGTCACATTGGCGGTCGCGCCTTCGGGCGAGGTCGCGCGGAAGGTCGCCGTCACTGTGCCCGTGGCATCGGGCGCGACCAGCACATCCACATTGCGCGCCCACGCGCTGCCCGGCGTCAACTGGGCCGCGCTCCATTCCAGCGCGCCGTCATAGCTGACCTGGGGCGATAGCTGGGCGCGCAGGGTTGGGTTCACAGCAAGATTGCCCTGATTGGCGAGATTGATACGATAGCGCAATTGGCCGCCTTTGGGCGCAGGGTTGGGCACGGGTTCCACTGTGAGTTGCAAGGCATAGTCCGCGCGTTCGGCCTGCGCGGTCACGCTCACAACCTCGCTCAGTCCATTTTCGGTGGTCGCCGTCACCACAATCTCCATCGCGCCGGTGAAATCGGGCCGTGCACGCGCAAAAATACTCTCTGTCCATGCCTGCCCGGCAGGAATGTTGGCGGTAAAGGTAAAGAGACCGCTGGGGATCACCGCATCGGGCAATTCCGCCACAATCGTGGCGTCCAAATCCACATTGCCCAGATTCACCGCGCGAATCACAAAGGTCACATCCTGACCGGCCACCACGGGGTCGGGGATGGTCTGCACGGTCATGCGCAGCCCCAACACCACAAACTCATCGGCACCGATGTCGAAGCCGTTATCTGCGGGGCGACTCTGTCCGTCCAGGTCGTCGGCAATGCCTGCATCGGTCCCGGCATCGACCGCCGGGCTATTGCCCGCCAGATGATAGTCACCGCCGGGGCCGTCTGCAAACTGGGGCGATGCGCTGAAATTGCCCGCGCCTTCTTCGGCAATCCCGCTGCCGCCAAAATTAGCGGCGTTCTGGTCATAGAGCGTGTGGGCCAGATCCACACGATTGCCCGCGGTGAGCGTGATGCCCACCGTGTGTTCGGCCAGAATGTTGTTCACAAAATCGATCTGCGACGGCTCTGTGCCCAGATCGGTGACAAAAAGCCCTGTGCCATCGCCCCCGGTATTGGCGACAATCGTATTGTGGCGCATGGGCAGCGACGCGCTCAGCACATAGATGCCTGCCGCCTGTACCTGGGCCAGATTCTGGGCCACCACATTGTTGGCAAAATTCGGCTCGCCCCCCTGAATATAGACGCCCGCGCCAATCCCCGCGCTGTTGCGCAAAATCTGGTTGCCGTTGACCACGCCATTCGTGCCCAACAGATAGACCCCGCCGCCGTTTTGAGCCTCGTTGTCGGTGAAGCTGTTGCGCACCAGTTGTGGGCTGCTGCCATCAACATAGATGCCACCCGCCGCCTCTGCCGTATTCGTGGCGACCACATTGGCGCGCAGCGTCGCGGGGCTGCTTTCCAGGAAAAGCCCACCGCCCGCGCCCGTGGCGGCATTTTGCACGATCTGGTTATTCTCTAAAAGCGACTGGCTGAAGCTGAGGAAAACGCCGCCGCCATCTTCGGCCGCGCCGGCGCGGATGAGATTATCGCGCAGCGTAGCCGTACTGTTGCGCAGGAAAACCGCGCCGCCTTTGGTCCCATTGTGGCCGTCGAATACACTATCGGATACGGTCGCCTGGCTGTTTTGCAGATACAGCCCGCCGCCGTAATAGGCCGTCCCCCCGCCCACGGTCAACCGCCGCAGCGTGGGGCTGGCATTGCGCGCGTAGATCACGCCGCCCGCATCCAGCGCGCTCGGTCCGCCGCCCTGTCCGCTCGCGCTGCCGCCGAGCAGATTCAGGTCTTCAATGGTGGGGTTCACATTCTGCCCCACAAAGAGCACGCGCCCATCGCCCAATGCATCCAGGAAAGTCGGCTGGGTGATGGGATAGGAGACCAGCCAGTTGGTAGGCGTATAGCCGCCGCGCAGTGTAATATTCTTGTTCACATAGGCCAATTGGGTGGTGCCATCCTGGCTGCCCACGCCCACGCAGGTGCCCGAAATGCGCACCTCCGCGCCGGGGTCCGCGGCGTTGATGGCTTCCTGCACTTCAGTGTAGACCTGCTCCAGATCGGTGCTCACCACCGCCAGACATTCGGCGGGCAGTTCATCTGCGCCCAGATCGGGCGCGCCGCCCTGGGGTCGGCCCTGTCCGTCGATATCGCGCGTGACTTCGGTGAAGATGCCCAATCCCAACGCCAGCGATGTGCGCTGGATGTGATAGCCATCGGCTTCAAAATTGACCGCGCCGGCAAAGTTCGAATCCGCCGGGCCGGGCACGATCACGCCTTGGCCCGGTGTAAAGCGGGTCTGCACGCTGTTATCCCAGAGCGTGGCTTCCAGCGTCACCGTGTTACCGCTGCCGGCGCGCACGCCCAGGTCTTGCCCGGCGAAAATGGTATTCACCAGCGCCACCGTGCTGGCGACCCCGGCCCGGCTTTCGGCAGCGACGCCCGTGCCATCGCCGCCGCGATTGCGCGCCAGCGTCGTATGCACCAGCGCGGGCGATGCGCCGCCCACAAAGACACCGCTACCCGTGGCGCCCGCCTGATTATCGATGATGGCATTGCTGGAAAGGTTGGCATTGCTGCGGTTGGTGATGGCAACCCCGCCGCCGCTTTCGCCTGCGCTGTTTGCGCGCACCAGATTGCGCCCAAAAGTAGAATTACTCTCATCCAGATACGCGCCGCCGCCCAGCAAACCGGCCTGGTTTTCTTCAATCATTTGCCCTTCAAAGGGCACGTTGCTCAGGCGAATGAACACGCCGCCGCCGTTGTTTTCCGCCACATTGCTGCGGATGCCCACGGTTTCGAAGGTGGCGGTATTCGAGCGGAAAATGTAGAGGCCGCCGCCGTCGCGTGCCTGGTTATTTTCCAGCGAACCGCCGCGCAGGCTGGCGCCGCTTTCATCCAGATAGACGCCGCCGCCAAAGAGAGTGGCACGGTTGTCGTGGATGGTATTGCTGTTGAGCTGCGCGCCGCTGAGCTTCACATAGACACCGCCCCCGCTGCCTACCACGGTATTGTTGCCGGTGATGATATTTTCCAACAGCGTGGCATTGCTCAATTTGACATAGACGCCGCCGCCGTCGCCGTTGGCGCTGTTGGTGGCAATCGTATTTTCTTCCAGAGGCGCATTGCTAAAGGAGAAGAGATAGATACCGCCCCCGGCAAACGCACTATTGTTGAGTATCTGGTTCTGCGCGCTGCCCGCGCGGCTGGATTCATAGTATAAGCCGCCGCCGCCATCATTTTCGCCCGTGCCATTGGCGCGATTCTGGGTAATCTGGTTTTCTGCCACGCGCGCGTCGTTCGTGCTCAGGAAGTAGACACCGCCGCCCGCGCGCGTGGCGACATTGGCGGTGATTTCGTTGCCCACCACCTGCACCTCGGCCTGATCCAGATAGATGCCGCCGCCATCATCGGCCTGATTCTGTTCGATGACGTTCTGGGCCATCTGTCCGCCGCTCGCGGCAAAATAGAAACCGCCCCCGCGCCCCGGCGGATTGGTGGGGAAAGCCGTATTATTGGCGACGGTATTGCCCACAAACTGGGGTTCGCCCGTATCCACATAGACCCCGCCGCCCTGGTTCGCCTGGTTGCCGGTGATGGTATGGCTGATGATATTGGTCGCGCTGGCTTCCAGATAGATGCCGCCGCCCGCCTCGGTATTGGGGCCGCCGTTGTTGCGGATCTGGTTCAGTTCCAGAAAGGCGTCGCTGGCGAAGATATAGACGCCGCCGCCCCGCGGCGCGACGTTATCTTCGATGAGCATCCCCTGGAACATGATGTCGTCGCTGTTATCCAGATAGAGACCGCCGCCGCGGTGGGTTGCGCTGTTTTCCCGCAACTGCACGTCGTTGAGATCGACTTCCGATTCCAGAATATACAAGCCGCCCCCATAGTTGGCGCTGCTCTCGCTGATGGTCACATCGTCCAGCACGGCCTGGGCCTTATCCACATAGACGCCGCCGCCCGCGGGGAAGGTGTTGGCTTCTGGCCCGCGCAGGCCCGCCGCATTGCCGTTGCGCATCTGAATCCCCGAAATCACCGGGCGCACCTCAATGGGGTTGCCCTCCTGATCTACGCGTTCGGGGTCGAAGATATAGAGCACACGGCCCCCGTCTTCGGCATCCAGAATCGTGGGGTTCAAATCGGGGAAGGGCACTTCCCAGTCGTGGTCGGTGTAGACGCCTTCGGTCACATCGTTGTCGGTAGTGAAGGGATAATAGCCGCCCTGGATGGTCACCGTTTTGGTGATGTAGCCCATCTGCACCTGACCATCGCGCGTGGTATGGCCTCCCGCGTAGGTGCCGCCCGCCATTTTAATAATGTCGCCGTCCAGCGCCATATCAATCGCCACTTGCAGATTGCTGCACGGGTTCTCATAGTTGCGACAGAACTCGCCACCGCCATCACCACCGTCGGGCGCGAGATAGCGCACGGTAGTGGCGGGCACATACTCGTCTGCACCCATATCGGCAAAGTTGCCGGTAGGTCGTCCATCGCCATCCAGATCGGGGCCGCCGCCGCTGTTTTTGCCCGCGCCAAACGCCGCGGAGATGCGTTTGATGTGATAGCCGTCATCCATAAAATGCGGATCACCCGTCACACTGGCAGTCTGGTTGACCGCGCCCCCCAGTGAACCGCCGGCGCTCGCCGATGGATACCAGAGTGTGGTATCCATATTGATAATGGGGATGTAGGGCACTACATAGGGGATGGGCAGCACACCAATAAAGGGAATTGGCGCAATCAACAGGATAAAGGGCAGAATTTCAGATTCGGCGCGGATAGCGGTGCCCGAATTGAACGCCACAATGTTGTTCACCATGAACCCGCGCCCTTCGCCATAGAAAAGCACCGTCGAGCCGCCCTGGTTGTGGGCAAACGTGTTGTGATCCATGCGGATGGCCGCGGGTTCATCTTCCAGCCCCAGAATCAACGGGATCAGCTGGTCGGGGATATCCAGCAGCGGCAACACAAAGAAGCGTGATTTATCGGGGCGCAAGTGGGCATAGATGGCGCTGCCGCCGCCCGACGCATTGTTAAAGCCGAAGAAATTGCCGCTGATCGCGCCGTCGCCGTCCACGTTGAAGATGTGAATCGCGCCGCCCCGCCCCGAAGCCGTGTTGTTGGTGATGCGATTGCCCGACACGGTCATATTGCTGCGCTGC
>JBBDIO010000127.1:0-5426 GCA_040880365.1 Litorilinea sp. | reverse complement strand
GCTGTCGGTGAATCCAAATCGCAATCTGTTAAAGCATAACCTGATAGGAGAATGCCATGATCAACCGTTTGTCCCATGCCACCATCTATGTGCAAGACCAGGCGAGCGCGCTGGAATTTTATACCGAGAAGCTCGGTTTCGAGGTGCGCACCGATGTTTCATTTGAAGGGATGCGCTGGCTCACCATCGGCCCCCGGCAGCAGCCCGATGTGGAGATGGTGCTCATGCCGGTGCAGGGTGGAGCATTGGACGAAGAGACGGGCGCGCTGATGGCCCAGTTGCTGGAACGCGGCGCGATGGGGGTTGGCGTTTTGCAGACCGATGACTGCCGCGCGGCCTATGAAGAATTTAAGGCGAAGGGCGTGGAGTTCATTTCGCCGCCCCAGGATCAGATGTACGGGATCGAGGCGATTTTGAAAGACAACCAGGGCAACTGGTTTAGCCTGACCCAGCCCAAAGAGATGACGGGCAACTGGTAGCAACGAAGAAGCCCACAACCGCGGGGTGGCGGTTGTGCGCTTCTTTGCCTGCGAAACGGATTTTAGCCAGGAATATAGGCTAGTTCTCCACGATCGGCAGGAAGATGTCGCCCGAACTTGGGTCTGGATCCGGGTCTGGATCAGGATCTGGGTCCGGATCGGGATCCGGGTCTGGGTCAGGATCGGGATCGGGATTCGGTTCACTGCTGGGCTGGTCGGCGCAGCCCACACCCGAACAGAGTACAGCATCGCTTTCGCTGCTGCTGTCGGGAGAAATCCCTGCCAGGGGAAGGCCCACTGCGCTGCGCAGTTGGATGCCTTCGCTGCTCTCCACCGTGCCGCCGGTGGAGACAACAACCCCGCGCTGCAACATTTCGCCCTGGGCCAGCACGACCGCGGTCGTGCTCAGCACCAACGCCATAATCAGCCCCAGCACGCCCAGGCGTTTCACCCCCAAGCGTTTAAGTTGTGATTTCATAAGTCTTGCCTTTCTACTTTTCTGGCCTGCGAAGCATGAAACGGCAGACTAATTGCACGAGGTGGCCGTGTTGTTCAGCTCGGTGTAATCGCCCTTGTAGCTCTGGGCACAGGTCACTTCGGTCTGCGGTGCGCCGCCTGTGGCCGCCACTACCGTGCCATCTACCAGTGAAGCGCCCACAAAGACTTCGGAGTTGTTGGCCGCAGAGATAGCCGTGGCATCGCCACCGCGCACTATGGAATGGTCGATATAGACAAAGTCGGCGCCATTGGCGTTAATGCCAATGCTGCCCGAAGTGGCATCGACAATGGTGTCTATAATGTCCACACGCGTCCCCCCGTTGAGACCCATACCCCAGCCGGCTGTGCCGGGGGCATAGAACGCAGAATCGCGCACCATGAAGGCGGCACCGTTGCCATAGAGCGCCCAGCCAGAAGTTGCCGCGGTGCCGGCGACTCGGCCATAGACGTGCTCCAGCATCATGCCGGACCCAGACAGATAGACTCCGGCGTGGCGAATGCCCCCGGCCCCGGTCGTTTCGGCGCGCACGTTGTTCAGCCGTGTGGAGGAATTGCCAGAATCCACATGCAGCGCAGAAGCATGTTGCACTGCGGCGGTGTTGCGAACGGTCAGATCGCTGACCTGGCTATTCGCCGGCAGGATCAATGTGGCGGCTTCTTCATCGTGGATGTTGCCAGTGTTGGCATCGGAGGTAATATAGGTGGTTTCCACGCCCATGCCCTTCACATGCACATATTCCTTCACCGTCACCTGTCCGCTATAGACGCCGGGCATGACCAGCACCAGATAGCGGCTTTCAGACGTGGGTGAAATCGCGGACATGGCATCACTGATCGAAGTATAGTCGCCGCCACTCTTGGCAACCACTACCACCTGGCCCCAGTCTACGCCACCACTGCTGCCGCTGCCGCTGCTCAGGGCATAGGTTGCGGTCATGGCGTTGGTTGCGCTCATCGCGTTGGTTGCGTTCATCGCGCTGGATGCGTTCATGGCATAGGTCGCGCTCATGGCGTGGGTCGCTGAAATGGCCTGGCTCGCCTGGGCTGCGACGAATGCAAAGGGCACCGTCGAGAAGACCTGGCGCGGGAAGGTCACGCCATCATAGGTGACTTCCAGATAGCGAGGCGTGCCGCTGAAATCGCTGGCGGCGAGCGGGTCCGACTGGCTGCCCAGCTGGACGGAGAAGAAGCCTTCGCTCACCATCACATTGTTGTGGGTTTCGCTCCACACCTGGCTGCCGCCCGAAGAGGCATCCCAGATGCTGAAGTCCAGCGTGACGGTGGCGCTGATAGGGTTGCCGCCACTGTCATTGAGAAACCCTTGATAGCTGATTGTGCTGGGCACACTGGTAAATTGCAGTGTGCTTGCCAAAGATCGGCCTATGTTGGTCAACGCGCCAAAGGCGAGCGTTGCGCCCAAGACTGCCGCCAAGACCAGCAATACTCTACGATTCATTACTTGCTCCTTTGTTTCTCATGCTTTTGTATAGTTGGATAGTGTCACGCGGCTCGTGTGACGGGTTGCACTCAACTGCTTGTGCAAAGCGTAGCACGCAAACGTTTAGAAAACGCTCACAGGGGTGGACGGCCCGGTGTCGCAGCGCGGATTCGCGGGTAAATTTGCAGGGTAATCTGCCCCAAAACGCCACGAAAAATGTGAAGGGAAGGACATGGAAGTGATTGGAGCTGCGTGTCGAACTTTGGTATACTGAGAGTACTCGATGGCGCGTGCATGGCGGTTTGCGCGGCAGGTTCCCAGGTGCAAATTCTGGCGTTTCATCTTTCCGCACCGGATCGTCATCATGATTCTATTCCGGTTTATTTACGCTTATACAGAGACGGTTGCCTTTTATGTCCAATGATTTTGTCCATCTGCATACCCACTCCGAATATTCGCTGCTCGATGGGTTGGGCCGCATCAAAAAGCTGGTCGGCGAGGCCAAACGGCTGGGGCAACCGGCGCTGGCGCTGACCGACCACGGCGTGATGCATGGCGCAATCGAGTTTTTCCGCGCCTGTCGCGATGCAGAAATTCGGCCCATCATCGGCCTCGAAGCCTATCAGACCGTGTGGGGGCGGCCCATGGACGGGCGCGACAACAAGCTGGATCGGGAGAACTATCATCTCCTGTTGTTGGCGCGCAATATGACTGGCTATCGTAACCTGTTGCGCATCAATTCGCACAGCCACCTGAACGGCTATTACTATCGCCCGCGCACCGACCACGATTTTCTGGCGGCCAACGCCGAAGGGCTGATCGCAACCACAGGTTGTCTGGGGGCCGAGGTGCCCCAGTTGCTCATGCAGGGCAAAGAAAAAGAAGCCTATGCGCGGCTGGGCTGGTATGTAGAGGTCTTTGGCAAAGACAACTACTTTATCGAAATCCAGGAGCACAATATCCCCGAATTGATCGAGGTCAACAAGGTGTTGGTGCCGTGGGCAGAAAAGTTTGGCATTCAGCTATTGGCGACCAACGATGTGCACTATGTGCGCGAAGAAGATGGCGGACCCCACGATGTGCTGCTCTGTGTACAGACCGGCACCACGGTGGATGCCGAGAATCGTATGCGCCTGAGCGATGCATCCTATTTCCTCAAGAGCCGGGAACAGATGGAGGCGACCTTTCGCCCGCTCATCGATTTGCCCGCATCGGCTTTCGACAATACGGTGCGCGTCGCCGAAATGTGCGAGGTCGATCTGGAAGATGATGAATATCATCTGCCCGATTTGCCCATCCCCGAAGGCTTCAACTATGAAAGCTATTTGCGCCATCTGACGGAAGAGGGGCTGCAGCAACTTTATGGCGCGCGGGCCAGCGATGCGGATGTGCAGGAACGCAAAGAGCGCGAGCTGCGCATCATTCACGAAATGGGCTTCGACGTCTACTTTCTGATTGTGGCGGATTTGTGCGACTTTGCCCGCGCACGCAACATCTGGTGGAATGTGCGCGGATCGGGCGCAGGTTCGCTGGTCGCCTATTGCACGGGCATCACCGGGATTGACCCGCTGAAAAACAATCTCATTTTCGAGCGTTTTCTCAACCCTGGGCGTGTCACCATGCCCGATTTTGACCTGGACTATCCCGACGATCAGCGCGAGGAGATGATCCGCTATACCGTGCAGAAGTATGGCGAAGATCAGGTCGCGCAGATTGCTACCTTTGGGCGCATGAAGGCGCGCGCCGCCATTCGCGATGTGGGCCGCGCCAAGGGTGTGGAGCTGTTCCAGGTGGATCGCATTGCCAAGCTGATCCCCGCCATCCCCGGCAAGCCTGTGACCATCCAGGATGTGCTGACCGAGGGCCACGAATTTTACAACCCCGAACTGGTGGAGCTTTATCAGAAGGAGAGCTGGGTCCAGGATCTGCTGGAAACATCCATGAAGCTGGAGGGCGTGGCGCGCCATTCCAGCGTGCACGCGGCCGCGGTGATTGTGGCCGATAAGGAATTGTCGCACTATACGCCGCTCATGCGCGGCAACAAAAATACATTTACCAGCACAATCACCCAATACGAATTCCCCATTCTGGAATCGATTGGTCTGCTCAAAGTCGACTTTTTGGGGCTGAGTACCTTGTCGGTGATGCGCGAAGCGGGGCGCATGATCCGCGAACGCTATGACCGGGAGCTGTCGCTGGCGACGATTCCCTTTGAAGGCGAGGAAGCCGCCGAAGCCTTTCGTCTGCTTTCCAGCGGCGAAGTGAGTGGGGTTTTTCAGGTGGAAAGCCAGGGGATGCGTCGGGTGCTCACCGAAATGCGCCCCAGCGCATTCGAACACATCGTCGCCACCATTTCCCTCTATCGCCCTGGCCCGCTGGAATACATTCCCCAGTTTATCCGGCGTATGCACGGCGACGAAGAAGTGGAATACAAGCACGAAGCGCTGGCATCGATTCTGTCGGAAACCTATGGCATTATCGTCTATCAGGAACAGATTATTCAGATTCTGAGCCAGTTGGCAGGCTATACACCGGGCGAAGCCGACCTGGTGCGGCGCGCCATCAGCAAGAAAAAAGCGTCGGATATTGAACATCACAAAAAGCTCTTTGTCGAAGGCTGCGCCAGGAACGGCATCCCCAGAGACGCGGCCATGGCGACCTATGGTGATATCGAATTTTTTGCGCGCTATGGCTTCAACAAAAGCCATGCGGCAGATTATGCAGTTATCTGTGTGCAGACAGCCTATCTCAAGGCCCACTATCCCGTAGAATATATGGCGGCTTTGTTGCTGATTGAGCGCGACAAAACCGAGAAGGTCGTCAATTTTATCAACGAATGCCGGCGCATGGGCATCGATGTGTTGCCGCCCGATGTCAATTACAGCCGGCTGGATTTCGAGATTCAGGAACGCCCCGCAGATACGCCGACCAACGCACAGCGAGATGCGTATCTGACCTATGAGTTCCCCGTACCCGAAGACAGCGCGATCCGGTTTGGCATGGCTGCGGTC
>JBBDIO010000126.1:0-5453 GCA_040880365.1 Litorilinea sp. | reverse complement strand
CGCATAACATCTCCTCAATTAACCCCCAATACTTGGCCCCCCAGCTATCGGCCCCCAAGAATCGCCCTGGTTGCGACCAACTGTACGCCGCGTAATTGCTGATGGGCGAGTATACGACCCGGACAATACGAATCAGTTACGCAACTCGAATCGCACGCAACTCGAATCAGTTGCCTACATTCCCCAGACAATAGCCCGATGACGCCCTCTGCCCCGCACAGTACAGATCAAAATGCGCGGGTGGCGGGACGGTATGAATAGGGTCGATTTTGAAGGCAGGATAGTACCGGGACTTTGATGCCGGGTCGCTGGTGTTTGGCGGGTCGGTATCTGGCGGGTGAGTGTGGTTAGTTGGTTGCGGGGAGCGTGCGCGCAATGCGCAAAACGTCCTCGGCATAGCCGCGCACTTCGGGCGGCAGCCCCGCCCAATCGCCGCCGGCCTCTAAAAAGTCCAACAATTTATCAGGTCCCCAGTTATAGGCAACCAGCATCCACTCGGTTTGCGGATAGCCGCGGGAAGCAAGCAGGCTCCGCAAATAATCGAGATAGACGCCCGCAACCAGGGCATTGCTGTAACTGTCGAACGGATCCACCGCGTTGAGAGTGGGCGCCCATTCGCGCCAGGTCGCGGGCTGAATTTGCATCAACCCCATGCTGCCCAGATTGCCCAGCGCCAGTGCGTCGAAACCGCTTTCAATATAGGCCTGTGCCGCCAACATGCGCCAGTCCAGATCAAAGCGCATCCCCACATCCTGAAACATCTGGGCGTAGGTCATGCGCGGCACGGCCGCGGGGGAGGCTGCGACGGGTTCGGCAGCAGGTTGTGGATTGACTTGTGCACCATTCACAGCGTCTGGGTTTTGGGCGGCTGGCCCAGCGACAGGGGGCAGCGCGCCGGGCGCGCTGACCTGGTCAGCCTGCACCACAGGGAGGGCACCGTCTGCGGCTAGAGTATCCTCTGCGGGCAAACCACTATCTGCCGGCACAGGAGCTGCCGGCACAGGAGGCGCATCTGGGGCAGAAGTAGTGCTGGAACGGGCGCTGGGCGCGGTCACATCGCCCAACTGAATCAGCGGCGCGCGGCCTGTCACCTGCCCCGCCGGCAATGCCGCAATCGCCGGCCCCGGCGCAGGTACAATCGCGCCAGTTCCCTGGCTCTCTGCCGCCGGATTGGGCAGCCCAGCGCGTGGTGGCAACGGTTCTTCCATATGCAACATAATCGCGAAGACAGGCTGTTCGACTGCCGGCGCAACAACGGGAGCGGCTGATTCCGCCGGGCTTTGCGTCGCGCCGTTCTGCAATGCCACAATTGCCATGACGCCGACGATGGCAGCAAAGACCACCGCCCCCAACACCAGCGAGAGCAGCGCCGTCAACAGCCACACGCCCACCAGCGGACGTTGCTCAAACGTGCCTGCGACCATCTGGCGCGCCGGTCTGCCTTCGCCACCGGGTTCCACGACAATGCGAAACGGCACCGTCTGGGCAAACGGGCTGATAGGTGGCATCCCGCTCCACGCAATGCGACAGGCAATCGCGCGGGTTTCGTCCGGTTCCAGCTCAATCTCCAGCCAATCGTGTTCCACATGGGTCGCGCCTGCTGCGCGAAATGCAAAATCGCAGCGCGGCGCAGTCTCTGGGCGGTGGGTTGGTGTACTGCACACACCCCAAACCCGATAGCGGGCCGTCTGGTTGCCCCGATTGGTCACCTGCACCCGCGTGATGGCGGCAGTATTGGCAGTAGCGGCAGAGGCGGCACGTCCCCGCCCTTTACTTTCCACAAAATCGGGGACAGGCCCTGCCACGGCAAAATCTGCAAACGGCGCAATCGTCAGCGTCGCGCCCAAACGAGTATGGCGGTCGGGATGTTGCGGCGAGTGAATAGTGAGCGCGAACGGATGCGTGCCGGCCCAACTGTGAGACGCAAACGGCGGAGCAATCGCCACAGCCAGCGTCGTCCACACGCCCGGTTCCAGCGTCAGATCCTGGGGTAAATCGGGAAACCAGGCTTCATCGACCCAGCCTTCCACCTGCAATGCAAACACCGCGGGCACGGTGCCATTGTTCAACAGCGACAGCGAAAGCGTCGCCGCATCCCCCGGTTCGACAGCAATCTGGCGCATACCCAAGCGGCCAATTAACACACCATCAACGACATCGGGCAGAATCTCGCCCGCCTCGTCGTCATCTGTGAAATCCGCCCCAGCGGCATTGTCAATGTCGGGATTGGTGGTGAAATCAGTTTCGAGATCAGAAGCTGCGTAGCGGGAATCCGCATACTGGGGATCAGAATAGGTGGGGAGAGCCTCCCCTTCAATTTCCCGCGCCGCAGATTCAGACTCAGCCGAATCAAGCTCAGAGTAGGCTAAAGGATCAGCGGCGCGCGGCTGGGCGGCAGCCGGTGAGGGATGGGTACCCTGTTCCCAGACTGTCCACGTTTCCAGCAGTGGATTGGTGGGAGCAGATTTCCGTTTATTGCTATCTTCGGGTGGCGGCGCATCTGGACGCGGTTGTTGCATGGTAGAGTAGTATGGAAGTTCGCGCGCCGCCTGTCAAATCGCGCAAAACAATGCAGAGCAGCGGCGCACATTTGCGCACAGACTTGGGAACATTTTATACGGCGTTGGCGTACTGTAACCTGTATAGAAGTACAATTATGAATTGGGGTTATGGCCGACAGGCCGAACAAGCCCAATCACAACCAGGGATCGTAACGGGCACGCTTAGTCATGGAACGCTTTGATGGCATTTGCAGATAAAATCACCGATTCATCCCCCGCGCCGGAAAATTCCGAGCAGAAGTCACAGTCGCAGTCGCAGTCGCCCGTGGCGCGGCGTCGCTTCAAAGGCCCCCGTTTCTCGCGCCGGAGATGGATCGTTCTGGCGGTGATTGCACTCTGTGTGGCGGCGGTGGCGTTCCCGTTTGTCTGGCAATCGTGGGTCAACTGGCGCTATGCCGACCGCATAGTCGTCGCGGAAAATGCGCCTACCGAACGGGTGGCAATTGTTTTTGGCGCGCGCATCTATAGCAGTCAACGCCTGAGCGCCATGTTGCGCGACCGGGTGGATACGGGCGTGGATCTCTACCACGCGGGCAAGGTGCAAAAGCTGATTATGAGTGGCGACAACTCCTCGGATAACTACAACGAACCGGGCGCCATGATGAACTATGCCATTGGGCGCGGCGTGCCTGCTGCCGATATCCAGCCCGATTATGGCGGCAGACGCACCTATGATACCTGCTATCGGGCACGGCACATTTTCCAGGTCGAATCGGCAATTCTCGTCACCCAGGCTTTTCATTTGCCGCGCGCGCTGTTTCTCTGCGACACACTGGGCACAGACGTGACCGGCGTCATCGCCGACCGCCGCCCCTACGATCCGCGCTCGATTGCCTGGTCCGAGACCCGTGAAGTGCCCGCGCTTATCGCCGCGCTTCTGGATGCTGTGCGCCGCGCCCCGCCGCCCATTCTGGGCGAACCCCTGCCCCTAAAATAACCCGCGCCCCACACGCCGCTTCGCGTGAGGCACATGCTCTGTGCTACAATTTCAGCATGACGCAATCTGCCGCGCCCCAGCGCATTATCTATATGGGCACGCCCGAATTTGCCGTGCCCCCGCTCGAGGCCCTCTGCGCGGCACGCGCCCGTCTTGGGGGTGAAGTGGTCGCCGTGGTGACCCAGCCGGATCGGCCTGCCGGACGCAAGCAGCGACTGCTGCCCAGCCCGGTGAAGAGCGCAGCCCTTGCCCACGGCCTGCCCGTGTTCCAGCCCGAACGCCTGCGCAACAATCCCGCGGCAGTACAAACCCTTTTGGATCTGGAACCTACGCTGATTGTGGTGGCCGCCTATGGGTTGATTCTACCCCAAAGCGTGCTGGAGATTCCCCGCTTTGGCTGTGTGAATGTCCACGCCAGTCTGCTGCCCGCCTATCGCGGAGCCTCGCCCATCAACGCCGCGCTGCTGGATGGCTGCACCGAAACGGGCATTTCCATCATGCTCATGGACGAAGGCATGGATACAGGCCCGGTGCTGGCCCAATCTCGCACGCCCATCTATCCCGACGACACCGCCGACCGGCTCACTACGCGTCTGGCGCAACAGGGCGCGGCCCTGCTGATAGACACCCTGGCAGAGTACCTGACCGGCACACTAGCCCCTGTTGCCCAGCAAGACTTGCCCGGCACGCCCAGCCTGTGTGGACGAATCAGCAAAGAAGACGGGCGTATCGACTGGAACCAACCCGCCGCCCACATCGAACGCATGACCCGCGCCTATGACCCCTGGCCCGGTGCATATACCACCTGGCAAGACGCGCCCTTCAAGATTATCCAGGCCCAGGTCATCCCGATTGCTACCGTTCAGGCCACTACGCCGCCCCTGGCCGAAACCACGCCCGGCACCGTCATCGCGTTTTCGCCAGCCCCCGCTGACGACAGCAACCCGGATAACAACCCACCTGCAACCCGAATCGCCGTGTGCACAGGCACCGATCTATTGGCCCTGCACCAGGTGCAACCCGCAGGCAAACGCGCCATGGATATCGCCAGCTTTCTCAACGGCGCACCGGCCTTTGTGGGCACCCGCTTGGGAACCTCCACAGACTAAACTGCCTGCCCTGCGTCCCTATTACCCCCCCACCGCGACCACATAGTCACCGGCGAATCGGTTCATAGATCAGCCCCACAACCTCACGGCCGACCGGACGCGGATCCCGGCGACACCGGATCGCCGCCTGCCGCGCGCGGACGGGGTGTAGCGGCTGGGGGAAAGGGTGCCGCGGTACCAGACCGCGACCCGTTTTCCGGCGACGGGCCGGCTGTCGGGCCTGCCTCCGATCCGGCAGCTCCCCCAGCAGTGGATGCAGCAGAAGGGCCTGAGGCCGCGCCAGGCGGCGGTGCGCCGCGGCGGCCAAAACGGGGACCCTGCCGGGGATTGGCCGCGGGATCCATAGGCGGATCCACCACGCCAGCGCCGCGCGGCTGGGTGCGCAGACGACCGACCTGGCGGCTCCCCATCAGACTGAACATAATCAGGCCCAGCGGCCCACTGATAATAATGCCCGCCACAAAGCCCCATAAAAGGAGGGCCAGAATCCCAATCACCTGCGCCTGCATCTGCGCAGGAAAGTCGGCCTGATAGCCGGGCAGTGTGAACAGACCCGTAACGCCCTGACCGGCGACGCCCAGATGACTCTCGATGCCCACCATTTGCCAGCCTGCGCCCGCGCTGCCATCGGCAAAAATGCCCACCATCAACAGCCCCACCATCGCCGGCAGCGCGCTGATGCTGACACTGCCCGTGGCATCGTCCAGGCGCAACAGACCATCGACCAGAAAGGTGACAAAGGGCACGGTGCCACCCGCCAGCAATCCAATAAAGAAGGCCACGCCCGGCTGCACAAACGGCCCGGCGGCCAGCCCCGCGACCACGCCCGCGGCCAAACCGCGTGCC
>JBBDIO010000125.1:0-5454 GCA_040880365.1 Litorilinea sp. | reverse complement strand
CCACCACCACCGCCACCACCGGCGCCGCCCTTGTCACGTTCGCGGGCATCTTCGGCGCTCCAGCCTTCCAGCACGGCCTGACGGCTCAGGCGGACACGACCACCGGGATCGACATCGATCACCATTGCGGTGAGTTCGTCGCCCAGATTGGCAACATCTTCAACTTTGTCTACCCGGAAATCGGCCAGTTGGCTAATGTGCACCATGCCATCAACGCCGGGCATAATGTTGACGAATGCGCCATACGGTTCGACCCGCACCACAGTGCCGGTATAGATACGGCCCACTTCCACATCCTCGGTCATGCGCGAAACTTCGTCCAACGCCTGTTCGGCGCCCGAACCTTCGCCCGAGATGTATACGGTGCCATCTTCTTCCACGTCGATCTTGACGGCATAGCGTTCTTGCAGGCTGCGGATGGTCTTGCCGCCCGGGCCAATCAGCTTGCCGATCTTTTCGGGATCGATGTGTAGTGTGAGGATACGCGGCGCGAATTCGCTCATTTCGGTGCGCGAAGTCGGCATTACTTCCAGCATCTTGCCCAGAATGTGCAGACGGCCGGTGCGAGCCTGTTCCATGGCTTCGCTCAGAATCTGGAAGTCCAGCCCCTTGATTTTCAGGTCCATTTGCAGGGCTGTAATGCCATGCTCGGTGCCGGCCACCTTAAAGTCCATGTCGCCCAGGGCATCTTCCACCCCTTGGATATCGCTCAGAACCTTGTAGGCGCCCGTCTCCTGATCCTGAATCAACCCCATGGCAATGCCTGCCACCGGGGCCGTAATCGGCACACCGGCATCCATCAAGCCGAGGGTGCTGGCACAGACCGACGCCATGCTGGTGGAGCCGTTGCTGCTGACCACTTCGCTGACCAGGCGCAACGTATAGGGAAAGTCATCAGGAATCATGGGGCGGAGGGCGCGTTCGGCCAGGATTCCATGCCCAATTTCCCGGCGCTTGGGTCCACGCATGGGATAGGCCTCGCCCGTGCTATAGGGCGGGAAGTTGTAGTGGTGAATATACCGCTTTTCGTCTTCAGGCTGGAGCGTATCCAAACGCTGGGCATCACCGGGCGTGCCCAGGGTGACAATCGTCAGCACATGCGTCTCTCCACGCTGGAAGAAACCCGAGCCATGAACCCGGGGAATCCGCCCAACCTGAATGCGAATCGGGCGAATGGTCGAGGTATCACGGCCATCGGGGCGCAAGCCTTCTTCCAGAATGCGCCGGCGGGTGGCTTCTTTGACCACTGTGTCCATGGCATCGCGGAAATCGACTTCCATTGAATTATCCAATGGCGGATCTTCTTCGTCGAGCAGCAGGCGGTCTTCGACTTCAGTCCGCACCCCGGCCAGGCTCTCTTTGAGGGCCGATTTATCCAGACCCGCAGCCAGCAAATCCTTGATCTTGGTTGCTGCCATGTCCGAAACACGCGTCTGGAACGATTCGGCAGGTACGAAGTATTGCAACCCCTTGGCTTTTTCCTTGCCCAATTCCGAGCGCATAGTCTCGATCATTTCCACGACCGGCAGCATAGCTTCGTGGCCCAGCTTCAACGCTTCCAGCATGAGGTCTTCGGGCAGCTCGTTGGCGCCCGCTTCTACCATGAGGATGTTATCACTGGTTCCGGCTACCACCAGGTCGAGGCTGCTGTGCATCATCTGGGTACGTGTGGGGTTCACCATAAATTCCCCATCCACAAAGCCCATCATCGAAGCGGCAATCGGACCATTCCAGGGAATGTTGCTGATGTGCATGGCCGCGGACGCGGCAATAATCGCCAGCGGATCCATGAGGTTTTCACCATCCACGCTCAACGCGCTGATGATGATCTGCACTTCGTTGCGCATCCCATTGGGAAAGAGTGGCCGCAGCGGACGATCGACCAGGCGCGCCAACAGAATCGCCTGCTCGCTGGGGCGGCCTTCGCGGCGGAAGAAACTGCCGGGAATGCGCCCGGCCGCGTAAAGTTTCTCTTCAAATTCCACCGTCATGGGGAAGAAGTTCATGCCCGAGCGGACATCATTGCTCATGGTCGCCGTGGCAAACAATACTGTATCGCCATAACGAATGGTTACCGCGCCGCCGGCTTGTGCAGCCAGAACGCCGGTCTCCAGAGTGAGGGTGCGCCCGCCGACCTCGGCAGAAAAAGTACGCGCGCCATCAAAAAGTTGCATCTGTCTTACTCCTTAAACAATCGACAAACAATCGACAAAAACACGGAACGACGTTAGCGATCTACACCACACATCTACACCACACGCCGGTGTCTGTCTGCTTGTCCTGTCGGTTTTTCGTGTTGGCTTGTCGTGCCTATCCAACCTGGATCAACTGCTGCGGAGAGGTTGTTATAGCGGATAAAACCGGTCGAGGTACGGTACTGGAGAGTGGGGCTAATGCCCAGATCGTACATTCGCCCCACTCTCCAATTCCGAACCTCGATTCGCGGCAGGTTTCCATCCACGACAAATTTGTTACATACACATATCTATTGCATACACACCGGAAAAACCGTCTGTGTATCAACCGTATCTGTACCAAATCCGTCACACGCCAAATCAAGCATACGTTCCCAACAAAACACAGGCGATCAGAACACCGAAGTGTTGGGCATAGCCTACGTCGCACAAAACTACTTTACACAAAACTACGCTGCCTGCGCATGGCCCAAAAACAGGCGAGCCGGCGCCAGAACGTCAGGCCGGCTGCCGCGCGGGTTTATACACTGCCCAGGCCCACAAGTCACAAAGCAATACGTCACGATCCTATATGTCACGAACCTATACGTCACAAAGGGGCGAAACAGTATGGCCCTCACCGCTTCGCCCCTTTCCGATTTTGATCCTATTTTCGCAAGCCAAGACGTTGAATCAGTTGAAGATAACGCGTGCTGTCTGCCTTCTTCAAATAGGCCAGATGACGTCTGCGTTGGCCAACCAATTTCAACAACCCCCGCCGTGAACTTTCGTCATGCTTGTGTGTGTTCAAATGATCAATCAATGCATCAATACGGGTGGTCAACAGAGCTACCTGAACTTCCGGCGAGCCGGTATCCGATTCAGAGAGCTGATACTCGCCGATCAGTTGAGACTTCTGCGTACTGCTTATGCTCATGGATTGACTCCTGATTCTCTAGCACTCCAGGTTCTCCCTGGTATTCAATATACGAGGCCGCTTGCCAGCCACTAAATTATGTTTGCCTCGCAACTTGCTTCAGATAACCTGCAGCAAAATCATGAAACAGAACATGGGATGGCCCGCAAGACCCATTGCCAATTCACCGCTGTGCCACGCGCGTGAGCTAGCTTTTGGGTTCGTGTCAGTATAGCACTATATTTATGCAAAGTCCAAAAATCGCAAACTGTCAAATTCCTTACGGTTTTGCCGACGGCCGGTTGAGGCCTTTGCTCGCAATCCGCGTGTCTGCTACGCTATGTCTATGCCTACACAATCCGGCACACCGCCCTCTATGCCGCCCCCACACTCAGCCGCGCAGCCTGCTTCGCAAACGCCCGCGCCACGCGGCCCGGCGCGACCCCAAACGCGCAACCCGGCCCATAGCCAGCCCAATAGCCCAGACAGCCTGCGCGGGGTTGTCGAACGCATCACCTTTCACAACGACGAAAACGGCTATACCATCGCCAAATTGACGCCCGAAGGCCGCGCCCACTTTGGCAGTGAGCCGGGCGAAGTCACTATTGTGGGTAACATGGCGGGCATCCATGTGGGCGAATTTGTCGAAATCCAGGGCGCGTGGACCGTCCATGCCACCTATGGTCGCCAATTCACCGTAGAACAGATGCGCACGGTGTTGCCGGCCACGGTGGCGGGCATCGAAAAATATCTGGGCAGCGGGCTGATTCGCGGCGTAGGGCCTGTGACGGCCAAACGCATTGTGCGCACATTCGGCGCCGAAACACTGGAAGTCATCGAAAATACCCCCGCACGCCTGTCCGAAGTGCCCGGCGTGGGTCAAAAGCGCATCCAGATGATCCTGACCGCGTGGGCCGAACAGCGGGCCATCAAAGAAGTCATGATCTTTTTGCAGAGCCACGGCGTCTCGACCAGCCTGGCAACCCGCATCTACAAGACCTATGGCGACGCGGCGGTGGGCATTGTCAGCTCGGACCCCTATCGGCTGGCCCAGGATATTTTTGGCATCGGCTTTCTCACCGCCGACCGCATCGCGCAATCGCTGGGGCTTGCCCACGATTCGCCGCAACGGGTAGCCGCGGGCGTGGCCTTTGCACTGCAACAGGCTTCTGAAAACGGGCATGTATTCCTGCCCTTGCCCGAACTGGTAGAGCAGGCTGGCGAGCTGCTGGGCGTCGCCCCCGCGCAGATTGGCACGGGGCTGATCCGATTGTGGGATAGCGACCAGATCAAAATTGCCGCCGCGCCCGGACGCGCCGAATTATCGCCCACCTTATCGCCCACGATCTCGCCCCTGCGCTTGCCCCCCCACGACGAAACGCCCAGCCTGGTTGCCGAACATGGCAGCCTCTTTGCCGCAGGCACCCTGGATCGGGCACAAAGTCTGCTAGACCCTGCCCATTGGGCCACCAGCCTATCTACCGGCATATCCACCGGCATACCTAACGATACAGCCCACGATGCGCACCCCGATCACGCTACGCCGATTCCGCCCGCAGTCTATCTGACGCCCCTGTACTATAGCGAACTGGGCACGGCGGGGCGCGTGCACCACATTTTGCACGACGGCGTGAGTGGGCTGGCCGATTTTCGGCAGCGCGACGTAGACTGGACCGCGCGCTTCCAGGCCGCAGAGCAGGCCGACGGATTACGCCTCGCGCCCCAGCAACAAGACGCCGTGCGCGCCGCGCTCACCCACCGGCTGGTGATCCTCACCGGCGGGCCGGGCACCGGCAAAACCACCACCGTGCGCGCGCTCCTGCATTTGTGCGATACTGCCGGCTGTCTGCCGCTGCTGGCCGCGCCCACCGGACGCGCGGCCAAACGGCTGGCCGAAACGACCGGACGCCCGGCCAAAACACTCCATCGCCTGCTGGAATTCAAACCCGCCGAGGGTATGACCTTTCAACGCAACGAAGATTCGCCCCTGACCGGCGACTTGCTGATTGTGGACGAAGCCTCCATGCTGGATCTGGCCCTGGCCCACCACCTGCTCAAGGCGGTGCCGCCGGGGATGCACGTCTTGCTGGTGGGCGATGTGGATCAGTTGCCCAGCGTGGGCGCGGGCAATGTTTTGCAGGATATGATCCGCGCCGTAGAAACCGGCTCTGCCCCTGCCAGCACACCCCACCCCACATTTCTTTCTGCGCTGGGTCGGGAAGCCCAGGTCATTCGCCTGCAAACGATTTTCCGCCAGGCCGCAGGCTCCTATATCATCACCAACGCCCACCGCATCAATCAGGGCCAGGTGCCTATTCTCGCCAATCAGGAAGCCCAGGATTTCTTTCTGTTTCGGGTAGAAGA
>JBBDIO010000124.1:0-5470 GCA_040880365.1 Litorilinea sp. | reverse complement strand
GTGCGCATCCATACCAGCCAGGTTTCGGCCGGCACCGAGATGAACGGTGTGCGGCGGCGAAGGCAAGCCCAAAGCGCAGCCGCGCAGACACCTTTGCCCGAAGCCGGGCTGGGCTATACCGCGATTGGCGAGATTGAACAGGTGGGCGACGCGGTTTCGGGCTGGGCAGTGGGCGAACGCGTATTGTGCAGCGGCAATCATGGTTCGCACTGGGTGGTGACACCGGGCGACGCCAATGATCCGGCCTCGGTTCCCCAGCAATATATGCTGCAACGCGTTCCCGCGGCGCTGGACGATATCCAGGCCTGTTTTGGCGTATTGGGGGATATTGCACTCCACGGCATTCGTCGGGGACAAATCCAGTTGGGCGAAGCGGCGGCGGTACATGGCCTGGGCGTGATTGGCAACCTGACGGTACAAATGGCGCGGCGTTCGGGGGCCTATCCGGTGATTGGCGTGGATCTCGATCCGGCGCGCCTGGCGCTTGCCGAACAGGCCGGCGCGACGCATGTGGTGCATGTGGGCGAACAGGAGCCGGTGGCCGCGATTCGAGAGATTACCTACAGCGACTGGCGGTTTCGCGGCGCATTGCCCGGTCTGGAGCCGGACGGGGGCGCGGACGTGCAGTTTCACTGTACGTCGGTGATTGCCAACTATCCGGTTTTGCTCAAAGCAGCCGCCGACCGGGGACGGATCGTGTTAATCGGCGCAACGGGCGGCCAGGTGGCGATTGAAACCAACGAACTCTTTCGGCGCGAGCTGAAGGTGATGGGATCGTATGAAACCGGCATTGCCGATCCCCACCCCTATTGGCCCTGGTCGCGGGCGCGCAATCGTCAGGTGATCTGGGATATGATTGCGCGCGGCGATCTGGATGTGGCGCCGCTGGTGACGCATGTGGTGCCGGGTGACGACGCACCGGAACTCTATGACATGATGGACGCTTCGACCGCAGGCTGGATGAGCGTCTTTTTTACCTGGGATGCCGAATCGAGCGGATAGGAGGCACGTCGATGCAGATTGTCGCGTTTGGCGATTCGACTACTGCGGCGCGCTTTCCGCTCCAGGTCTATGCTGAACGGCTACACGCCGCGTTGCTGGAGATGGGCAAGTCGGTAGGGGTTGTCAACGCTGGGGCGCGCGGGGATCATACACGCGGGGCGCGGGCACGTTTGGCGGCGGATGTGATTGCCCGGCAGCCGCAGCTCGTCTTGATTCAGTTTGGCATCAACGATGCCGCGGTAGACGTATGGAAGACGCCGCCCGTGCGCACACCGCGCATCTCTCTGGCCGAATATGAGGAAAACCTGGCCGCGATGGTGACAGAACTGCACGCCTACGCAATTACACCTGTGCTGATGACGCCGAATCCGTTGGCATGGACGCCACAGCTGCGCCTGCTCTATAGACATGCGCCCTATGATCCGGCTACGCACGCGGGCTTTAATGTGGTCTTGGATCAATATGTGGCCCGTGTGTGTGAACTTGCCGTCGCGACCCAAACTTTGTGCATTGATATCAACCGCGCATTCCGCGCCTGGCAACCCAACACGGCTACTTCATCTGAGGGCACTGCTACCGATGAAGCCTATAGCGCCCTTTTACTGGATGGGATGCACCCCAATGACCGCGGACACACATTGATTGCCGATACGGTTTTGGCGGCGCTTGCCGAAAATGCGCTGATCTAGCCTGTACGGAACTCCGCTGAGACAAGCCAAGATTGGGCACCCGCGTTAAAGTCGTTCAACATGGAAATTCTGCATAGTGAATACGCCTGGACCCAAATTTGCGCTGGAATGTAGTCGTTGCGCCTGGCAAGGACCCGACGCGAACATAAATTCCTGTCCCGCGTGCGGGGATATTGTACAGGTCCACTATACCCAGCGCGCCATCTACCCGCAACCCCATCTGCCGGGGTTGTGGCGCTATCTGGATCATTTGCCGCTTAACGATGCGTCACATTTGGTGAGCCTGGGCGAGGGCAATACACCCTTGTTGCAATCGGCGTACCTGGGCAAGACGCTGGGCATACCCGAGTTGTATTTCAAGCTGGAGGGGAGCAATCCTACCGGCTCGTATAAGGACCGCATTGCCGCCGTGGGGATGGCGCGCCTGCGCGAATTGGGTAAAACGGCCTGGGCAGCGACTTCTTCGGGCAATGCGGGGGCGGCAATGGCTGCCTATGGCGTGCGCGCAGGGCTTGAGGGCTATCTCTTTACGCTGGAGAAGGCCAGCCGCGCCAAAATTGCCCAGATTATGGCCTATGGACCCCATATCATGGCGGTGCAGAGGCTGGGCTACGATCCGGTGGTCGAGGTGGAGACCTGGGCCAATATTGGGCAGGTTTGCACGGCCCGCGACTGGCTCATGCTGGTGACGGCCCACAAGTTCAGTCCCCATGCGATGGACGGCGTCAAGACCATCGCCTATGAGGTATGCGAGCAGCTGGGAGGCACCGCGCCCGATGTGGTCTATGTGCCGGCGGGGGGCGGTGGCCTGTTTGCGGCGTCGTGGCGCGGGTTTATAGAAGCCCACGCTGCGGGCAATAGTACGAATCTGCCGCGCATGGTGGCGGTGCAACCGGCGGGATGTGACGGCATTGCCCAGGCCTGGGCGCGCGGAGATTCGCAGGTGGGCACGATTTCTGATTGCACAAGTGAAATATCTGGTTTGCAGTTAACCGCGCCGCCCGACGGCGATTTGGTCTTGCGCGGCGTGCAGGCCTCGAACGGGTGGGTGGTCTCTGTGCCGGATGCCGAGACCTATCGCGCCCAGGCCGAGCTGGCGAGTCGCGAGGGACTTTTTGTGGAACCGGCGGCGGCGATTACTTTGGCGGCGGTGCGCGCCGATTTGGCGGCAGGACGGCTGACAGGCGACGAACGCGTCGCGTGCTGGCTCACGGGCATTGGCTTTAAGGATACCGCAGCGGTGCAACGCATGACTGCCGAGCAGGAATTGCGCCAGATTACTGCGGCCCAGATTCTGGAATTTGTGGAGGCGTAGTCGCCATGCGTTTACATCCGCGGATTGCCCTGGTCGGCAGCGGCGAAATGGGGCTGTCGGATAGTTGGGACTGCCATGTGTATCTGCTGGACGGCGGCAGTGAGCTGGCTTTGATTGATGCCGGGGGCGGACGCCCCGAAAGCTATACGCGCATTGTGGCAAACCTGACCCAAGACGGCTATGACGTGCAACGCATTCGCCACATTTTGCTGACCCATTGGCACGCTGACCATGCCCGCGGCGCAGCAGGCTGGCGGGCGCGCCTGGATGCGCCGGTCTATTTGCCAGAGATAGAACGCCACCGCCTGGAAGCCGCGGCGCCCGGTCTGATTGCATGTCCGGTCGATCAGGGGCTGGTGCACGGGCAGCCGCTGCGGGTGGGCGATCTCGCGCTGGAGGTGATTCAGGTGCCGGGTCACAGCGAGGGCATTTGTGGGTTCTTGCTGGATCTGGATGGCTATCGGGTGCTCTTTGCCGCCGATATTGTGTTCATTCACGGAGTCATCGGGCTGATCAATGCGGAAGGTTCCGAGTTGGGGCCATATCGCGAGTATCTGCCGCGGTTGGCCGATTTGGGCGTGGATGCGCTTTTGCCCGGCCATTTATTATTCGCGCTGCACAATGGACAACATCACATTGACCTCGCCCTGGCCGCCATGCAGCAGGGCTTTGTGCCCCCGTCCATCGGGCAATCGGGCATCACCTTTCGCCCACCGGCAGACTATTAACCGGCCCATCATCAACCTACCAATTGCTTTGTCTTTGCACGCCCTTACGGGGTCTGCGCATGGGAAAAGAGCCAGCTATGTATAAAGCTGCGGTGATCGGTCTGGGGCGCATGGGGAGCACCTATGACGATGAAGTGCGCCAGGGTGGGTCGGTATTTTTGCCCTATGCCCATGCGCCTTCTTATGCTGCTGCGCCTAATGTGAAGCTGATCGCCGGTGCCGATCCGCATGATGAACAGCGCACCCTGTTTGGCGAGCGCTGGGGAATCGAACCGCGGTCGCTCTATGCCCACTACAACGATATGCTGGCGAACGAATCGCTGGATATGGTGAGCATCTGTACGAGTGCGCGCAATCGGTCGCAGATTATTCAGGATGTGGCGCGTTCGGGGGTGCGCGCTATCTGGTCGGAGAAGCCGCTGGCGTTGTCGCTGGCCGAGGCTGATGCCGCGGTTGCGGTCTGCCGCGAGAACAATGTGACACTGGCGGTGAACACGGCGCGCCGCTGGAATCCGTTCTATTCCCAGATTCGCGCCTACGCCGACGCGGGCAAGCTGGGTATGCTGCTGCAAGTGACAGCCTATGGGCAGTGTGGCCTTTCGCACAATGGCAGCCATCTGATTGATACCGTGCGTTATCTGGCGGGCGGCGAAGTGCTATGGGTGTGGGGCGAAATGGAATCCGATGCGGCGGCGGCGGGCGATGAAGACCTGATGGGCAATGGCTATCTGGCATTTGACAACGGTGTGCGCGCCTATATCCGGGGGATGCCCACGGGCGCGGCTTTTTGGGAATTCGATGTGATCGGCAGCGAAGGTCGCGTACGTGGTATATGGAACGGTTCCGACTGGGAGTATACGGCGCGCATTGCCAATGAGGAAGGCGGGCCGCCCCTGCCCGCGCGGCTGCCATTTCCGTGGCCCACCCGGATTCAGGGCACAGGCATCAGCATTATTCAGGATTTGGTGCGGGGGATTGAGACGGGCGCGCCGCCGCGTTGTTCGGGCGCAGATGGGCTGGCCGCGCTGGAAATTGCCGTCGCGCTGCGCGAAAGTCATCGCCAGGGGGGGGCGCGGGTGGCGCTGCCGCTGGCAGATCGTTCGCTGCGTATGCTTTCGGCAGAGATTGCCCAGGATGCTATCCCCGCGCGGTTCCGCCGCAAATAGGCCCATTCTCCACATTGCGAGTCATCCGAACCGGAGCGACCGTCCAGATGTCCCTACAGTCTGCCAGTTGCCCCGGTGATAGTTGAGTTTACAGATAGGTATCCGTGCTTTATGTGTCACAATTTTAGATATCACACTGAGGAGAATGAATCGATGCGAAGAACACTTTTTTCAAAACGTGCAACGCTTGCGCTGCTTCTATTGCTGGCGCTTGTCATCGGTGCGTGTACCGCGCCGGTGTCGCCTGCACCCGCCGAATCGGGTGGCGAAGCCGCAGCCGAAGCGACGCCCGCCGCCGAGGAGGAAGCTGCTGAAGCACCTGCCGCGGCGGGCGACGGTGACGTGCTGCGGTTTGGCTATAGTCAGGTTCCCAACGACTTCAATCCCATGACCATCATTCAGGGTCTGCAAGGTTTTGTCCAGAAATGGGTCAATGCCAAGCTGATCACCTATGATCGGGAAGGCAATATCGTTGGCGATCTGGCGGAGAGCTGGACGGTCTCGGATGACGGTCTGGTTTTTACCTTTCAACTGCGCGAGGGGCTGACCTGGCAGGACGGCGAACCCTTC